>JBIOJT010000496.1:0-1510 GCA_044451055.1 Methylomirabilales bacterium (SeqCode) | reverse complement strand
CCGCCCACCAATCCCCCATCGACGTCAATTCGAAATTTCCCTTCCCCTGGCGGATCAGCTCCCGCACCAGCGCCATGGGGGCCAGGGAGTGGGCGAATCCGCTGACGGTCAGATGGGCGCCGTCCGGAACGCGGCCGGCCGCCTCCTGGAGCGTAATGACCTTTTCTCCCAGCGCAGAGTGAGTCACCCTTGCTTCCTCCGTGATGCCCTTCATTTACGCCGTCGAGCGTGCAGCGCAAGCTGCCCTATTTGACCGCCATCGCCTTCTCCAGCAGGCTCACCGCCTCTGGTCCGATCTTCTCCGCAAAGCTCCTGTTAAACGACTCCAAGGCCTTGGTGAATGGCTGCAGATCGGCGATGGAGATGATGGTGGCTCCGGCTGACTTCATCTTCTCCAACAGGGAAGTATTGAAATCCTTGTTGAGACCGAGCTGATACACCGACGCCTCCTGAACAGCCTCCTGGAGCGCCTGCCGCTGAGTCGGGGTCAACTTCTGGAACGAGCCTTCATTGATTGTCACGTAGAACAGCTGCAGGATGTGATGTGTCAGGGCGATGTTCTTAGCCGGCTCGTACCATTTGTTGTTCCAAAGGGTGTCCACCCCACCCTCCGCCGCCTCGGCCACACCGCTGTGGAGCGAGGTGTACACCTCCGGGAAGGCGATGGGCGTCGGGTTCGCCCCCAGCGCGCGGGCCATCCCGACATACAGGGGCGATTCCGGGACTCGGAAGCGCAGGCCCCTCATGTCCTCCAGGCTTCGGATGGGCCGCTTGGCGGCGGTCTCCCTTGGCCCGAGGTAGAAGAAGCCCAGGGTTCGGATGCCGACCTGCAACATGAGTTTCTCCACGTCCGGCCGCACGGCCTGGCCCACCCGATGGAGCTGGTCCAAGTCGCGGTACAGGTACGGCAGCTCGAGAACCTGCACCGTCTGCATGAAGCGCCCCACTCCCGCCAGCCCGCTCAGGCACATGTCCAGGGAGCCTGCCTTGACGCTCTCCGCGATCTCCCGCTCGTTCCCGAGCTTGGAGTCGTGGAAATTCTCGATCTTCACCTGACCATTGGTCTTCTGGGCCACCAACTCGGCGATCTTGTCCGCAGCCTTCCCGGTGCTATGGTCCGTGGGATAGATGTTGCCCAGCCGCAGCGTGACCTGCGCCTGCGCCGGCGCGACCAGGAACAACGCCGCCATGATCGCGGCCAGTCCCACAAACTTCCCTGAAGTTTTCATGGTCTCTCCCTCCTTCAGGTTACCTCATCAGCATTCGTGGAATCGCCGTCACCAGGGGCGGCACATACGCGATCAGAAACGCCACCAGGACCAACGGCAGGACGAAGACCCACACCGGTCGAACAATTCGAGAGAGGGGGATCTTGGCGATGCCGCAGCTCACGAAGAGCAACGTGGCCACGGGGGGCGTCACCGCCCCGATCAACGCCGTGAGGACCATCACCACACCGAAATGCACCGGGTCGTACCCAAGCTTGGCCCCGATCGCCGCGAGGGCGGGG
>JBIOJT010000495.1:0-1533 GCA_044451055.1 Methylomirabilales bacterium (SeqCode) | reverse complement strand
TATGTCGTCCGGCGCAACAACCTGCCGGGGCTCCAAGCCTGCGGGAAGCGGGTCGACGCTCAGCGGGAGGGTGTTCTCGGCAACTCGCGTGATCACCAGGTCAGACGCGGACATGCGGGTGAAGAAGCCGGAGACGTCGACCACGAGGTCGGCCACCACCGGCATGTTGCGGAGCGGCTCGAGCCGCACCGGCGTCCGCTCGGAGGCGGCCACCCGGTAGGAGGTGATGCAGGGCAGCCTCTCCCTGCCGTTGATCCGCATGGCACAGGCTCCGCAGGATGAGTGATGGCAGGCACGGCGGAACAGCAGCCCGTGGTCGCGCTCGGCCCAGACGGCGTCCAGGGCATCCAGGACCTTGGCTTCGGCGGGCACGCTCACGATGAAGGTCTCGAAGTGGGGCGTCTCTCGCGGTCCCTGGCGCAGTATCTCGAGGCGGGCCTCAGCGAAGCCTTCAGCAGCAGAGCTCATCGGTAGTAACCCCGATAAGAAACCAGGGCGGTTTCCCGAGTTCGGCACGGTACCTGTTTGTCCAGCTTGGCGCAAACCACGTCGGCGACGCGCTCGGCCATCGCCCTGGAACTCGTCATCTTTCCTCCGGCGATGGTCACCAGTCCTTCCACCCCTTCGGCAGCGTGGTCGAAGCACTCGAAGGTGCGGCTGACATTCCGCGAATCGCCCCCCGTCTTGGTCACCAGCGGTCTAGCTACCGCCACCGTGGCCTTAACTTTCACCTTCGCCACCGCCGGGATCAATTGCTGCCCACAGGCCAGCATCTTGCTGACATGGTCCGGCGGTACCGGAATGAGGTCGGGATCCTCAACCACCCAGGAGGTGGTCCCGATGATGGAGGTGGCCCGTTGCGGCACCACAATGTCGCCGTCCGCCGGACGGTTGAGCCGGTTGATCACCAGGTTGTTGAGGCGCACGTCCATGGTCACCATCACCCCGGGCGTGGGGGTCACGGGGACGCTCAGTCCAGCCATGGCAGCGACCTCTCCCACCCACGGCCCTGCAGCGTTGACCACAAGGTCCGCGCCAATCATCGAGGTCACGCCGGTGCGAAAATCCCGGACCTTCAGCCCCGTCACCGCTCCTCCCTCGGTTCGCAACTCGAGAACCTCGTTATACGTGCGCACCTCGGCCCCGTTCGTCCTGGCGGTGGCGAGGAAAGCCAGGCAGAAGTGGAAGGGCTCGAAGACCCCGTCGGGCACCTCCACGGCAGCCAGGACCTCGGGGTTCAGAAACGGCTCCATCTTCCGGACCCGCTCGAGGGGAAGCTGGCGGGCGGGGATGCCGCAAACTTCGCAGGCCGCGAGAAATGTCTCCTTGAAGGCAAGGTCCTCCTCGTTCAGCGCCACGAAAAGGCCGCCGTTGCGTTCCAGCAAATCGGGCACGATCTCTTCGAGGGTCCGCAGTTCGGCGATGCACTCCCGAGCCGACTCCTGATCGGTGACGGCATACCGGCCCCCGGAATGAAGCAGACAGTGGTTGCGCCCGCTGGTTCCAGAGGCGATCTCACCCCGCTCCACCACG
>JBIOJT010000494.1:0-1569 GCA_044451055.1 Methylomirabilales bacterium (SeqCode) | reverse complement strand
GGCCGGTACGAGCTGGTGGAGGAGTTGGGCCGAGGGGCCATGGGCATCGTCTACAAGGGGCTGGACCCCAAGATCAACCGTATCGTGGCCATCAAGACCATCCATTTCGACGACGTCGAAGAGGCCATGGTGCCCCAGGTGAAGGAGCGGTTCTTCCGCGAGGCGCAGGCTGCCGGCGGCTTGAACCATCCCAACATCCTGACCATCTACGACAGCGGCGAGGAGATGGACGTGGCGTGGATCGCCATGGAGTTCTTGGCGGGCAAGGATCTGGAGGCCTTCGGAAAGAAGGAGAATCTGCTGCCCTGGTCGAAGGTGCTGGAGATCTGCGCCAAGGTGGCGGAGGCTCTGGACTATGCCCATCGGCACGGCATCGTCCACCGGGACATCAAGCCGGCCAATGTGATGCTCCTGGAGAAGGGTGAGGTAAAGGTGACGGACTTCGGGATCGCCCGGATCATCTCCACCTCGCAGACCAAGACGGGCGTGGTCATGGGCTCTCCCAGCTATATGTCGCCGGAGCAGATCGCGGGCAAGAAGGTGGACGGGCGCTCGGACCTGTTCTCCCTCGGGGTGATGCTCTACGAACTCCTGACGGGGGAGCGACCGTTCCAGGGGGATTCCATCGCCACCATCATGTTCCAGATCACCAGCAGCCCGCCGCCGCCGATGGCAAACTTCGTTCCCAAGCTCCCGCCCATCTTCCAGAAGCTGGCGGAAAAGACCCTGGCCAAGGACCCGGCCCAGCGCTTCCAGACGGGCGAGGAGCTCGCCAAGACGCTGTACGCCCTGAAGGAGCGGCTGGACAAGGTTATGGCCCAGACAGACAAGGGAGGACCGGGGACGCCGCGGCCGGCAGGCGCGGCGACGGCGGTCGGCCAGCAGACAACGGTGTCGGGAGGCGGCGCCACCCAGCAGTTCAACGCCTGACCGGCTCGGAGGACCGAGGCGCGCATGGAATACACCGGGATCGGCAGAACGGACGTGGGGCGCAAGCGCTCGGGGAACGAGGACAGCTTTTGCGTTGCTCAGGACCTGGGCCTCTTCGTGGTGGCCGATGGGATGGGCGGCCATGCCGCGGGTGAGGTGGCGAGCCGGCTCGCCGTGGAGACGATCCAGGAGTGGATGCAGAAGTACACACGGGGAGAGTCGACGACCCTGGTGGGGCAGCCCCTGACCGGCGCCTCCGATCGGGCGAATTGGCTGCTCAGCAGCATCCGCCTGGCGAACCGGATGATCTTCGATGCGGCCCAGGGGGGCAAGGAATACGCCGGCATGGGGACCACGCTGGTCGCGGCCTTGTCTATCAAGGACCGCATCGCGCTGGCCCACGTCGGAGACAGCCGGATCTATCGGATCCGGGACGATCAGATCACGCAGCTCTCCAAGGACCATTCCTTTGTCCAGCAGCAGTTGGAGCGCGGTATCATCTCGGCCGAAGAGGCCCACGATTCCCAGTATCGCCACCTCATCACGCGCGCCTTGGGGCTCAAGGAGTCGGTGGAGGTGGACCTGGCGGAGCACGACGTTTTGGCGGACGATCTCCTGCTCCTGTGCTCCGACGGCCTG
>JBIOJT010000493.1:0-1592 GCA_044451055.1 Methylomirabilales bacterium (SeqCode) | reverse complement strand
TTTGGCCCCCGCCGATTGACCCGAGGGGTTCGGGCGCTCTTGTGGGGGTTGCGAATCTACGTCCTGGTCATGCTGGCCCTCGTTCTGCTCCAGGTCCTCCAGGCCGTGCAAGGGGCGGGGCATTGAGCGCCCAGCCCACGGATCTGAGGCAGCGGCGTGGCCGAGCGTGAGGGGTGCAGGCGCGTCCGGGTCGCCACGGGCCACCGGCGCGCCGGAAGGAGGAGACTGCTCCGTCTGACTCGACAGCAGGAGGAGATGCCATGGATGCGAGCACCGCGACCTGCGAAAGCATTGCATCCTCGGCAGTCTGGTGGGCCTGATCACGGCGTCCGTGTTGTTGCTCGTGGCGTACTTTGGGACGGCACCTCCGGTGGAACACGTCTCGCGGACGCTCCCAGGCTCGCCTCACGTCCCGGCACCGACCGAATGAGGTCATCGACGGAGGGGGAATGGTCTGGCCGATGGTGCAGCATACCATCCTGATCCTGCTGGTTGTTTGTGGGCTGCTCGCGCTCCGCTTTGCGGCGGTGCTGTGTCTCCTCGCGCTCGCGCTCCTCGCGATGCGGGTGCACGCGCGGTACCGGCGGTGGCTTGCAAGCAGGGGCGCCGGGGCGACACGCTCCTTTTGGATGTCGGACCGCTGACCACCCCGCGAATGGTGGTGTCTCTCGTCAGAGATGATGTGCGGCCGATTGGAGCGGGTTTTGCGGACCGTCAATCGACCCAGGAGAGCGGCGGGGACGGATCCGTGTGCAACGGATCGAGCCGGCCATCCTGTTCTCGGTGGAGGCCTGCTGCGGGCCCTGCGCCGGACACACCTGCGCTCCTCATGTTGACCCGTGGTCCACTTCCGGCTTGAGGGGTTTCGTGTTCGGCTGAAGGGCCGTATCAGCCGACCCCGTGCAGAGTCGGTCGGGAAAGGCAAGCATTGGGGTTGGTCCCGTCCACGGTCGCACCCATGGAGACTTCTCCCCCACCGCCTGCTGACGAAATGGGCGCCGATGATGCAGCCCCTTCACGAGGAATGGGAGAGAGCCAAGAAGAAGGGCTGCCGATGGGGAGCGCGGCGGACGCCAGGGTGGAGATCATTGCCGGCTGCCCGGCTGGCCCGCTCGGCGGCGGGCAGTCAGGCGCGGGACGGGGTCACCCGACCCAGCGTCCCCCTCCCTGCGAAAAGGAACGGAAGGGCATGCTCCGCCAGGGTGTTCAGGGGGTCCCGGCGCCGAGGGTCTCTGGGTGAGATCGCCCTGAGTCGTCGAACGCTACCGAATTGCGCTAGCCGTGGGCACTCGAAGGAAGAGCGAAAGCCGCTCCGCCGCTGTCCGAGTAGTCGACGCACGCCTCGGTCGTGAGGGGTCAGCGATGGGATCGGTGCTCTGGTATCTCCTGACTATCCCCCTGCTCTGTGCGTGGCTCGAATCGGCGTATTGGGTGGTGCGGGGCGTTCGGTCCTTCCGGAGGGGACACACGCGGGACGGCCGTCCGGGCCTGTCAACGCCCCTAGCCCAACTTCCAATAGGGCTATTTACTTGACTCAACCAGGCCCCATATGTAGTGTTCGGGGCGATGATCGAGGATTACCCGCGCACGCT
>JBIOJT010000492.1:0-1608 GCA_044451055.1 Methylomirabilales bacterium (SeqCode) | reverse complement strand
GGGGTCGCCCCAATGCTCCACAATCCCCTGAGCCAGCTTGTGCATGTTGGGAACGCGCAGCGTGAGAAAGCCCTCGGGGATGAGCACCCGTCCCCACTCACGCAGGATGCTCAAAGTCTCATCCACGGAGAAGTGCTCCAAGATGTCCTGCGCCAACATCTCGTCCGCGCTGGAATCAGCGAATGGCAGATGTCGAACATCTGCCACCACATCGGCTATGTCGAAGCGCAGGTCCACGTTGACCCAGCCCTCGCGCCGCTCGTCGCCGCATCCCAGATTCAGCTTCATTCGTCTTGGGAATCCTGGGCGGGCGGCTTCGGTTGGTGGCCTGGCAGACGGTGAGCAGAAGCCCAGACCTCGCCGTAGCGGGCGCGCACGTCCCTCTCGTACTGCGAGAAGACGCAGCCGTAGAAGTCGAACATCACCGACATGATCGCGCCGAAAACGTTGCCCTGGTAGGTGTACCGCAGCTCGCCGGCATCATCCTGGGAGGCCGCGTAGAAAAGGTACTGGTCGATGACCTGTTGGATGACGAAGCCCAGCTCTCCGGTGCGCTCGATGTTGGGAAGCTGGTCGAGCGCCTTGCGGAACTCCTCGCGTCTCGCGTCGGGCAAGTAGGGCATGTTTCTCCTTACAGGTAGGATGCTACGGTCCGGGCGATACCGGTCTTGAGGCTCACCTTCGGGATGACGGCCTGTTCCTCGGTGACGGACGTGATACCGGGCACTTCGCTTTTGGGCATCGGAATGTGGATGATCGGCGTGAAGCGGGCGGTCTGTCGGTACACCTCAGACTGGACCAGCTTGGCAACCTGCCACACGGTGTGGGACCGCTCGGGGCCGCATCCCCATGTGCGGCGCGACCGGATGACGGCCACAAAGGCTCGGGCCACGTCCTCCACCCACACCATGTCGCTGATCTGGTGGCCGTCGCCATAGACCTCGATGGCGGGGCCGTGGAGGGCCTGGTGGATGAACGTGGGCATGATCTTGCGGGGGTGCACGTCGTCCCCCCACGGGAGGGGGACCTTCTGCCCGGGGCCGTAGGCGTTGACCGGCCGCACGACGGCGATCCTTGATCCCCGGCACTTGTTGTACATGGCAACGAAGTCCTCGACGCACGCCTTCGTGATCGTGTAGCCCCCGGTGCCCCGATCGTGCTGCCACTTGTTACCCACCGTGGCGAAGACCACCGGCTTGTCCCCGGCGGCCTCGAAGACGTTGAGGCTACCGATGATGTTCGTGTGGACGGCCGGGAGGGGGTCGGCGACCGTCTCCGGGTTACCGAGGATGCCAGCCAGGTGGATACAGGCATCGGCGTGCCGGAAGGCGCTCTCCAGCGCCATCGGGTTCAGCACGTTCTGGGGGATCGGGGCAGCGATGTCGAAGACCAGCGGCTCATGCCCCTGCTTCCACAGCTCCTTGCAGACGTAGCCGCCGATGAAACCAGCGCCGCCCGTGACAAGAACCTTCACGCCTCCTCCTCCGTACTGAGAGCGGAGAGTTGATCCAGGAACTCCACAAGCAGACCCTTGGTCCGATGGATGGGCTGTTGCCCTTCATCGGGATACACCCTGGCGTAAACCGTGCAACTCCCGAAGTCCTCGAT
>JBIOJT010000491.1:0-1715 GCA_044451055.1 Methylomirabilales bacterium (SeqCode) | reverse complement strand
CTGGCAAGTCCGAATTGAAAGGCCGCCGTGAGAATCGGTGAGAACGTCCGCCAGAAGCTCGGACCGAAGCCCCGAGAGCCTTCGGCGCGCTCGGTGGGAGGGACCGCAGTGGCCAGGCAGACGCCCAATGCCCCGAGAGCGACCAGCACAGTGGAGGCGAAGAATGCCTGAAATCCCCAGGCGTTCAGGATCAGCTCGCCGATGGCCGGCGCGAGCGCAATACTGACGAGACCGGAGACCCCGAAGATCCCGACCGCCTCGGCTCGGCGATCCGGAGGCGCGACGTCTGCGATGAGCGTGAGATTACTGGTCAGGAAGATCGCGACCGCGGCCCCCTGGAGGAAGCGGAGGATGTGGAAGTGCCAGCCGAGGCTGGTGGTGAGGGTGAAGGCCGTCGAGACCGCAGTCACTGTGCCTGCCGCAACCAGGATGATGGGCTTCCGGCTCCACCGATCCAGGTAGATACTCGTGAACGCCTGGCAGAGGATGGCGGCCACGCTGTACATGGCCATGATGGTGCCGATCTGCCCCTCACCGCCACCAAGAGTCTGGATATAGAGGGGGAGCAACGTGTAGGCGTTGATATTGCTGTAGAACAGGAAGTTGGCGAGGGCAGCCATGACGAACGTCTTCGTGTACACCGGCGGGTCCACGAGATGCGTTCGGGTGAAGGCGCGGCGCACATTGGCAATCGCACGACGACGGAGAGGGACGCGCCTCGACCCGCGGTTTTCTGGCTGAATATCCCAATCGCCTTCGGGCTGTCAATGAGTTTTTGGCTTGCGGGAATCCTGGGCCTTGAGTATGGTAGCCAACAACGCTCGGCGGTCAGTCAGACCGCCGATCCGCACGGAGGGCAACCGATGGCCAGCGCCTATGTCTTGATCGAGGCCGCCCCGAAAAAGGTCCGGGCCGCTTGCACCAAGATCGCGAGGATCGCCGGCGTGAAATCGGCCCATCTTGTCACCGGCCCTTACGATCTCATCGTCCTCGTGGAGGGGAAAGATCCGGGGACAATCGGTCGGCTCGTCCTTTCCAAGATCCAGGCCGTGGACGGGGTCGGCAAGACGATCACGTGTGTGGTCGTGTAACCCACGACCATTCGCCGCCAGCCCTCGGCCTTCCGCGCTGAAAACCCGCCTTCGCCCAGGCTGCTCAAAAAGGTCCAGATGCAAGGCGGCGTCACCCATCCCTCGGATGGGTACCCGGGGCGGGGCACCCAGCGTAGCTGGGTCCAGGCGTACTGAGGAGTACGCCGCAGCGAGCGCCCGAGCGGGGGGCACCCACCGCAGGTGGGTCACCGCAGATGGGCCTTTTTCAGCAGCCTGTTGATGGCTGTGGATCATTCCGACAACAATTCCACCGCCAGGTTCACGAACGTCCGGACCATGACCCCGGTGCCGCCCTTCGGCTGATAGCCCTTCTCCTTGTCCGCCTCGAACGTCCCGGCGATATCCAGGTGCACCCAGGGCGTGTCCCCCACGAAATGCTCCAGGAACTTGGCTCCGGTGATGGCACCGCCCTTCCGCCCTCCCGTGTTCTTGATCTCGGCCACGTCGCTCTTGATCAGCTCGGCGTACTCCGCGTCCATGGGCATGGACCAGATTCTTTCCCCGGCGGCGCGCCCGGCGGCCAGCACCTTGTCCAGCAGGGACTGATCGTTTGCAAAGGCACCGCTGTTCAGCGCCCCCAGGGCCACCACGCAGGCCCCCGTG
>JBIOJT010000490.1:0-1718 GCA_044451055.1 Methylomirabilales bacterium (SeqCode) | reverse complement strand
GCCTTCGGCCGCCGCAAGATGCCGGGCAAAGAGGTGCTGATGGCCATGATCCTGCTGCCGCGGATGATCCCGCCGATCACCTACGCCCTGGGCGTGGCCAAGATCTTCTACACCCTGGACCTGGTGGACACCTACCTGGGAGTGGCGCTGGCCCACGTCTCGGTCTGTGCCCCGTTCGCGATTCTGGTGCTCTCCGCCACCTTCGAAGGGCTGGACGAGCGCGTCCTGGAGGCAGCCGGCGTCTGCGGCGCAAATACCCTCAAGCGGTTCTTCTACGTCGTGCTGCCCCTCATCATGCCGGGAATCCTGGCCTCCATGCTCTTCTCCTTCACCCATTCTTACAACGAGTTCACGCTGACGCTTTTGACCTACGGGCCGCACACCGTGACGTTGCCAGTCCGAACCTATCTGGCGGTGGGCGACGGGTACTGGGAGATCACCAGCGCCATGGCGGTGATCATGGTGGTCCCCTCCCTGCTCATCCTGGCAATCATTCAGCGGCGGGCCAAGCCGGAGAAGCTGATCGGCGGGTTCAAGGGAGCATAAGCAATGCCCGATGCCATGATCGAGTTTCGCGAGATAAGCAAGCGCTACGGCACCCTGGTGGCCAACGACCGCCTCAGTCTGACGATCCGGCGGGGCGAGCTGATGACACTGCTGGGCCCCTCGGGGTGCGGCAAGACCACGGCGCTGCGCTGCCTCACCGGTTACATGCGTCCCGACGAGGGCCGCATCTTCCTCGATGGCAAGGATGTCACCGACGTCCCCACGCACCAGCGCGAACTGGGAATGGTCTTCCAGAACTTCGCCCTGTTTCCCCACATGACGGTCCAGGACAACGTCGGCTTCCCGCTGATGATCCGGAACATTCCCAAGGAGGAGCGGGGGAAGCTGGTGACGGAGGCCCTACGACTTGTCCGGCTGGAAGGTTACGGAGGGCATTACCCCCGCGAGCTCTCGGGGGGGCAACAGCAGCGGGTGGGATTGGCCCGGGCTCTGGTCTACCGGCCCAAGGTGCTCCTCCTCGACGAGCCCTTGTCCAACCTGGATGCGAAGCTGCGCGAGGAGATGCGCTTCGAGATCAAGGAGGTGGTGACGCGGCTCGGCATCACCGCGATGTACGTCACCCACGACCAAGCCGAGGCCCTGGCCCTCTCCGATCGCGTGGCCATCATGAACCGCGGCAGGCTGGAGCAATTGGGAACGCCGGAGGAGATCTACGAGCAGCCCAGCTCCCGGTTCGTCGCCGAGTTCATCGGCCTCTCGAACTTCCTGGAGGGCCGCGTCCAGAGCCTGCAAGGCGACGAGATGGTTGTGGGCCTGGGCGGCCTCACGCTTGTCACTGCGGCCCTCAAAGAGGCCGGCCCGGGACAGAAGGTGCTGCTCTTCGCCCGTCCCAACGAGATCGAGCTGTTGCGCCCCGCGGAGCCTGCCGGCGCCAACGTCTTCGAGGCGCGTGTGGAGAAGGCCACCTACCTCGGCGATACCATGGATTATCGCTTGACGTTCGGTCAGGATCTGGAGCTTCGCGTCCAGACCGACGCACGCAACCGCTACGGCCAGGGCGCCACGGTGCGCCTCCGGATCCCGCGCGTCCGATCCTGGGCCATCACTGACAGCTAGAGGCGTTCGGCCGTCCCCGCTCCGCTACGCGGTCCGGGGCGGAGTCGGCAGGTTCGGCTGTTCGAGACCGGCCGAACCGCCGATCGCTTTTGAGG
>JBIOJT010000489.1:0-1735 GCA_044451055.1 Methylomirabilales bacterium (SeqCode) | reverse complement strand
GCCGTGGGCGAAAGACCAAAGTGCTTGAGCCAGGGCCGGGACACCGGTCACGACGAACCACGGGTTTCCAGCCCACTCTTCCAACCCGTCGGGCAGGCTCTCCCTGGACAGACTCCCGCCGATTGCCAGCCGGTACAGGTTCGGATGAGATAGGCAATAGGCGCGGTACGTGGTGAGAAGGTTCACCAGCGAGCCCTCGGACGTCTGCTCGTGCAGTGCCTGATGGGTCACGTCACCGATGTCGAACATGGCGTCCTCGATGAGCGCCATCTCCACCGCGGCCTTGCCCGAAAAGTGCTTGTAGAGAGACGGTGCCTGGATGTGCAGCTCCTCTGCCAACCGCCTCATGGTGAGCGCCCCAGCCCCCTCGCCCTCCAAGACGCGGCGGGCCGCAGCGACGGTCTCCATTACCCGCCCCGGGCGCGCCGGCGCAGGATCAGGGCGCTCGAGCTCACCGGGGAGTAGTTCCTTGCCGGCCCCCGGCGCTTCTTGCGAGCTCACTCAGCTCTGGGGCTCGGAGAGGAGGAACACAGGATGGTCGGGTGCAATCCGTTGAACATCGCGCTCCTCGGAGTCTGCGGTCACTCCATCGAAAAAGACGCCCACTTCCAGCTTCCACTTGCGAAGGTATGCCCGGAGGATCGGTGACTTCTCACTGTCGGGCACCTCCTGCGCGATCCGCTCGTCGCGACGGCGTCCGAGGAGCAGCGCGAGCCGACCGCCGTCAGCCCGAACATTGCGGACCCATTGGCCCTCCCCCCGAGGAGACACCAGGTACTGGCGCCCGTCGAACTCGAGCAGGTTCACCGGTGTGCGTCGTGCCACCCCACTCTGGCGTCCACGGACCTCCAGGATTCGGCTTCCCCAGATGCTGACCCCGAGGTGCATCATGAGAACGACAAAGGGGTTCATGACCCCTCGAGTGAGGCGCCCCGGCTCCCGGTAGTGCGCAATCTCGTCCACGGATCTCACCTTCCGCTCTGCCGCGCGGGCCTAGCTAACGTTGTTAGCCACTATGGCTTACAGCGTTAGCCGATGTCAACCCCCGGCCAGGTTTCTTCGGGGACGCCACGCAACGGCGGGAGCCGACGGGCACCGAGGGGGAGGCCTCTGCCTATGGGCAGGTCTCTGGCGGCCAGGGTGGAGCGCTCCCCTCGCTGGAGTTTGCGGGATGCAGGCCTGCGGTCAGGCCGAGGTTGTCTGCCACTCTCGACAGCATCGAGATCAGCTCCCGTTGCTGGGGGGCCGTGAGCCCCGCATTCAGCGTGGCATCGAAGGCCATGGCCACTTCGACGGCGCGATCCAAGACCACTTTCCCGTGGTCGGTCAGGTGCAACGTACGCGACCTGCGGTCCGAGGGGTGCAGCCGCCTCTCCACCAGCATGAGCTGCTCGAGATGGTCGACGATGGCCACCATGCTGCTTGCCGGGATCTTCAGGCGATCGCCCACGGTGTTCTGGGCGGAGCCCTCCATCGCTTCGATGGCCCGGAGGACGGCGAAGTGGCGGGGCTCGAGCCCCACCTCGCTCATGAGCCCCCCGAAGCGGCGCGACGTCTCGAATCCGAGTTGAGACAGCAGGAACCCCACGGCCTGGCCGAACGGAGGTCGCCCTTGGGCGCGGGGCCCGGCCCGTGCCTCGATCTCGGGATCCCGGTCGTCGCTCTCCATGGTTTGAACTTTACCACTCGAACCAATCATGGTAGAAAGGTTCGGTCCTAGAACGATTCCCAATGG
>JBIOJT010000488.1:0-1742 GCA_044451055.1 Methylomirabilales bacterium (SeqCode) | reverse complement strand
GTCGAGGGGACGAGGCCCGTAGGGGTAGCGGCCCGTGTCGCCGACATAGACCAGGTCCTCCGAGGGCAACAGGTCGATCACGGCACGGGCGACCGTCAGACCCCCGAAGCCGCTGTCGAACATGCCGATCGGCCGGTCGTCCACGCCCATCAGGGTAGTGGCGCCTGCGTCAGTGACCGGGATTGGGAACCGCGGCCGGTGGAGTCCAGAGTCGCCCGGGTGCGGCCTTAGAAGTAGATGATCCTCTTGGCCCGGGCGACGACGTCGTCCAGGTCGCCGTTCCACGCCCCGGTGGAGAGATACTTCCAGCCCCCGTCGCACACGATGGTCACGATGACGCCCTCGTCGATCTCCTCGGCACACTTCACCGCCGCGGCCATGATGGCGCCTGAGGAGATCCCGGCGAAAAGGCCGACCTCGGTAAGCCGGCGCGTCCATTCGATGGACTCGCGGGGCCCCACCACTTTCTTCCGGTCGAGGAGTTCGTAGCCGTCATTGTCGATGAACACTGGAGGAATGAAGCCCTCATCGAGACTCTTGAGACCATCCACCATCTCCCCAGCTGGGGGCTCCACGGCCCAAAGCTGGATCGCAGGGTTTCGCTCCTTGAGGAACCGACCAACTCCCATGAGCGTCCCTGCCGTACCCAACCCGGCGACGAAGTGGGTGATCTCCGGACAGTCCCGCCAGATCTCGGGGCCGGTGCTCTCGTAGTGGGCCTGGGGGTTGGCGGGATTTCCGTACTGGTAGGGGAACCACCAGTCCGGATGTTGCTGGGCGAGAGCCTGTGCCTTCCTCATGGCTCCGTTGGAGCCGCCTGCGGCGTCGGACGGGATGATCTCGGCGCCCCACACCTCCAGCGCCTGGCGACGCTCGACCGAGACGTTGTCGGGGAGGACCACCTTGAAGGGGTAGCGCCGGCGCTTGGCGATCATGGCCAGCGCGATGCCGGTATTACCGGATGACGATTCGAGGATGGTCTGCCCAGGAACGAGGCTGCCGTCCTTCTCCGCCTGCTCCACCATCCACTTGGCGGCCCGATCCTTCACCGAACCGCCGGGGTTCTGACCCTCCAGCTTGGCCAGAATGCGGACTCGTGGATTTGGGCTGAGCTCAGACACCTCCAGGAGCGGGGTGTCCCCGATCAGATCGGTGATGTCGCTGTAGTACGCCAAGGGGTCGAACTCTCCCGCCGGAACTCAGGACGCCCCGCCGGCCACGGCGGGGAGGATGGAGATGACATCGCTGGCTGCAACCTTGGTGTCCAGCTTGTCGAGATAGCGGATGTCGTCGTCGTTGACATAGACGTTGACGAACTTGTGGAGGGCCCCGTCGTCCGTCACGACCTGGCCCCCCAGACCAGGGAATCGGCCCACCAGGTCCTCCAGCGCCTGGCCGACGGTCTCGCCCTCGGCCTGCACTGACGCGTTGCCGCCAGCCTGAGGGCGAAGCATGGTGGGAACGCGGATTTCAACGGACACTTGGGCCTCCAGAGGGGATTGTCGACCACACCCGTAAGGATTCTACCGGGCTTCTAGAACCACCGGCTCCTCGGAGATGTTCCCATCCACGATCCGATAGCTCCGGATCACCGGGGCGTCCTCGGCCAGCGACACGATCAGGTAGTGCCAGGAGGGATCGGGGGCCTGGGCCACGTCCGTCGGCGAGGGATAGGCCGGGGTGTGCGTGTGCGAATGGTAGACGCCGATCACTTCGAGGCCCCGTGATTCGGCATCCCGATC
>JBIOJT010000487.1:0-1742 GCA_044451055.1 Methylomirabilales bacterium (SeqCode) | reverse complement strand
GATCCAGACCGAGGTGGACACGATCCCAAAGGCGCGGCGGAAGCTGGTCACGTTTCACGATGCTTTCCCCTATTTCGCCAAACGCTATGGGTTTTCCCTTCACGGGGTGCTCGTCGCCAGCCCCGGCAAGGAACCTTCGGCGCGCGACCTCACCGCGCTGGCGCGACGGATCAAACGGGAACAGGTGCCGGCCGTCTTCGCCGAGGCCCAGTTCAACTCCAAGGCGATGGAGGTTCTGGCCAGCGACGTAGGGGTGCGGGTGATCACGAACCTGTACAATGACACCCTCTCGACTGGCCCCGAGGCCAACACCTACATCACCATGATGAAGCACGATGTGACGGAGATCGTGAACGCGCTCAGGTAACGGGGGACCGGGGACGGAGGACGGGGAAGGCGGAAAATGACGGAGAAGAAGTCGTGGCGGTATTGCCTGGAAGTGCGGGACCTCGCCGCAGGCTATGCTGACAAGTTGGCGATCGAGGGCATCACCTTCGCCATCCCGCCGGGGCAGATGGTCGGGGTGATCGGGCCCAATGGAGCCGGAAAGAGCACGCTGTTCAAAGCGATCCTCGGCCTGATTCCCCGACAGCGGGGCGAGATCCTGCTGCACGAGGCCCCTGCGCTCTCCCAGCGAGCCCTGATGGGATACCTTCCCCAGCTCGAAGAGATCAACCGGGACTTTCCGGTCTTGGTGGAAGACGTGGTGATGATGGGCCGCTATCCACGGGTCGGTTGGTGTCGCCGGCCGGGGTTGTCGGATGATCAGGCCGTGCGCCAGGCGCTCACGCGCGTGGATCTTCTTCCGCAGGCCCGGACTCAGATCGGCCGCCTCTCGGGCGGACAGCAGCAGCGCGCACTCTTGGCCCGGGTCCTGGCTCAGGATCCTCACCTGCTCTTGCTCGACGAGCCCGTGAGTGGTGTGGATCCCACCACCCAGCACGCGATCTTCGCCCTGCTGGAAGAACTCCGGGAGAACGGCAAGACCGTCCTGGTGGCGACCCACGATTTGAACTGCGTCGTCGAGCGCTTCGACCAGGTGCTGTGTATCAACAGGCGGGTGATCGCCTACGGGCCGCCCCGGGAGGTCTTCCGCGAGGATACCCTGAGCCGGACCTATGGGAACCATCTGATGATGGTGCAGGTGGGGGACCGCCGCGTGGTGGTGGCGGACGAACATGGACACTGACGAAAGAGGTAAGAAGTAAGAAGTGAGGAGCCCGACGAAGGACGGTCATCGAGAGTGATCGAGTTCCTGGTGGCCCCATTCGAATTTGGATTCATGCAGCGTGCATTTGTAGGAGGCGTGCTGGTCGGTGCGATCTGCGCCCTGGTGGGGACGTACGTGGTGCTGCGGGGACTGGCCTTTGTCGGCGATGCCCTCGCCCACGCCGCGTTTCCGGGCGTCGTCATCGCCTATCTGCTCAAGGGGAACATCTATCTCGGTGCCACCATCTTCGCCCTGGCCACCGCGCTGGCCATCGGCCTGGTCTCGCGGCGCGGCCGTGTGAGCTACGATACGGCCATCGGCATCCTGTTCGCCGGCGCCTTCGCGCTGGGCGTCCTCCTCATGAGCACGATCCACGGCTACACCGTGGACCTGTTCAGCTTTCTGTTCGGCAACGTTTTGGGAATCTCAATGCGGGATCTGCTGTTGGTGGGACTCCTCGGGGCGATCGTGGTCCTGACGATCATCCTGTTCTACAAGGAACTCCTCCTCCTGTCCTTCGACCCCATCACGG
>JBIOJT010000486.1:0-1797 GCA_044451055.1 Methylomirabilales bacterium (SeqCode) | reverse complement strand
CCGATCGTCCCCTAAGTGAGAATAATTCTCAGTAAACCTACCTGGGCACGTCTCGGGTGTCAAGAGGCCATCCCTGCAGACGGATACGGAAGAGCGCAATTCGGGGGGCCGTCCCAGCCGGAGAGGAGACCGCCGAGGTCGCACCTCGAAGCGTTCAGGCAGGGAGCGGGCGACGCATCGCGCGGGCGCAGCGCACGAGGATCGAGAGGACCTCGAAGGGCTGCTCGATCTCCGGGAAGGTGGCGACGCCCCGGGGCTCGAGGTACGCCTTGCAGGCCTCCATGCAGTCTCGATCGCCGCTGAAGGTGATGGGGAGCGGCTTTTCGGGATATCGCTTTGCGAGATCCAGGATGAAGTCGAAGGCCGGAACGCCGATCTCCTTGGTGAGCATCAGGACCGGGACCACGGCATCGATGCTCGGGTCCTTGAGGACGGCCTCTATCCCCTCCCGGTAGGCGAATTCAACACCCCGAACGGTGGCCGAGGCCCAGATGTCCACGGGATTGCGCATGCGGATGTACGGTGGGCTGATCTCCTGGAGCCTGCGCACCGTCTCCGGGCTCACCGGCGGCACCTCGAGACCGAGGTGAACGCACAGATCCGTGTAGGCGACCAGCATGGCCCCGGAGGGGGCCAGGAAGCTCACCCGATTGCCCTTCGGCAGCGGCAGCATCGAGAGGGCCTTGGCTGCGAGGATGAGGTGGGTGTATTCCCAGACCCGCACGATGCCGGCCTGGCGGAGCAGGCCGTCCACGAGTCGGTCCTCCGACGCCATGGCCGCGGTGTGCGCCACGGCCGCCTGCTTGCCGGCATCGGTCGTTCCGCTCTTGAGCATGACAATGGGCTTCCGGCGGGTGACCGCTCTTGCGAGTTCCAGAAAGTGCCTCGGCCGCTTGAAACTTTCAAGATAGATCAGGATGGCGCTGGTCTCGGGATCCTCCGCCAGGTACTCCAGGGCGTCGGATTCGTCAATGTCCACCTTGTTTCCCAGGCCGATCACCCGGCAGACGCCGAAGTGTTCGCCAGTCAGGATGTACTTCATCGTATGCGTGGCGAAGTTACCCGTCTGGGCGATGACCGAGACAGATCCTCGGCGGATCTTGCCCAGGGGGAAGAAGGCGGAGGTATACGACTGGGGGGTGGAGGTATGACCCGAGATGTTCGGCCCCATCACGCGAATCTCGGTCTCCCGGATGATGGCCTCCAGCTCCCGCTGGATCTGGGCCCCGCCCTCATCCACCTCGGCGAATCCTCCCGCCATGAGCGCCACGTGCCGAATGCCTTTGGCGGCGCAGTCCCGCAGGGCCTTGGGTGTGGCTTCGGCGGGGAGGATGACGACCGCCAGGTCCACGCCCGCAGGCAGAGCGGAGATCGCGGGCGTGACGGGCAGCCCCAGAATCTCACCACCCTTCGGGTTCACGAGATGGATCTTCCCCGGGTACCCGTTGGCCAGGACGTTTCGTATGGCTTCGTATCCGGCCTTGCCGGGTGTGGCAGACGCTCCGATGATCGCCACGCTCTGCGGCTCGAAGAACGGCGCCAGCGTCTTCTTCGTCGTCACTTCCATGGCTTGACTCCCCAGGGTGGTGAGAGCATCTACGCTGAGAGACCGAGAGGTGCTGGTCCCACGGACGGATCGGCTCGGGGTCAGTGCCGTGCAGGCTCCCCGGCGTTCAGAGAGATGAGGGCATCCACGGCGACCGGCAAGCCGTCCGGCCGGATCTTCACGGGATTGAGGTCGATCGCGCCAATGGCCTCGTATTCCATGGCGATCCTCCCGAGGGCCGTCAGGATCCT
>JBIOJT010000485.1:0-1802 GCA_044451055.1 Methylomirabilales bacterium (SeqCode) | reverse complement strand
TCTATCAACCCCGTCTGGTGGTGAGCGACGTCGAAATCCTCGCGGCGCTCACAGAGCGGGATTTTCGCGCGGGACTCGCCGAGGTGGTGAAGGTCGCAGCCATCCGAGACCGGGCGTTCTTCGAGTACCTCGAGCAGAACATTGAGGAAGTCCTGTCTCGGGACCTGCGGGTCCTGGTCCGGCTCTCCAAGCGGGCGTGCGAGATTAAAGCCTCCGTCGTGGAGGCAGACGAGTGGGAGACTGATGTCCGCTCCATCCTCAACTTCGGCCACACGGTAGGGCACGCCCTGGAGGCTGCGACTGGATACCGCGGTCCGAACCACGGCGAGGCGGTGGCGGTCGGAATGATCGTGGCCACGACCCTATCGGTCCAACGCGGGATGTGTCCAGGGGATGATCTCGACCGCTTGAAGCGGCTCCTGCAGGCCTTTGGTCTTCCGGTCGCTCTCCCGGTCGATCAGGCCGAGATCAGAGGGTTCATCCACTACGACAAGAAAGTCCAGGGTGGGCTGAATCGCTTGGTCCTCCTGCGGGGAGTCGGAGACGCCTGCGTCGCATCGCTCGACACCCCGACCGAGCTGGAGACCGCCCTGGCGAAATGCGCCTGACCGCAAGCGTTTGGCGCTCCCGATGAGATGCCGCAGAGGCCAGCGGGTGCACCCTCCGAAGGACGGATGTCACGGTGAAGATGCGAGTTCGAAGCTGATGGATCGTCTACGGGTCAACTCCAGCAGCCGCGGATACGAGATCTGCATCGGCTCGGACCTGCTCCGGCAGGTAGGCGACCTCGTGGAGCCGCTCGACCTCGGCCACCATGTGGGGCTCGTCACCCATCCTGTGCTGGCCGAAGTGTACGCGCCGATCGTGCAGGATGCGCTCCACCGCGCTGGGCATGAAGTCAGCCTGCACATTGTGCCTCCCGGGGAGGAGAGCAAATCGATGGAGCAGACGGTGGGCCTCTGCCGGGCCCTCGTGCGAGCTCGACTGGACCGGGGATCGGCCTTGATCGCTCTGGGTGGAGGTGTGATCGGGGATTTGGCCGGATTTGTCGCCGCGACGTTGTTCCGCGGGATCCCCTTCATCAACCTTCCCACGACGCTGCTGGCGCAGGTGGATAGCAGCATCGGGGGCAAAACGGGTGTGAACCTGCCCGAGGGAAAGAACCTGGTGGGCGCGTTCCACCAGCCGCGGCTTGTCGTGGCGGATGTCCTGACGCTTCAGACACTGCCGGATCGGGAGTTTCGCTCGGGCCTGGCCGAGGTGGTGAAGCACGCCATGATCGCCGATCGGGAGCTGTTCCGCACGCTGGAAGAAGCAGCCGACCGCATCCTGGCGCGGGATCCTGCGATCCTCCAGACGATCGTGGCCCGGAATTGTGCCATCAAAACCAGGGTCGTCGAGGCGGACGAGCGGGAGGGGGGTCTCCGGGCGATCCTGAACTTCGGGCATACCGTCGGCCACGCGCTGGAATCGGCTCTGGGCTACGGGTCGATCACCCATGGTGAAGCGGTGGCTCACGGCATGCTCGTGGCCGCCTCCCTGTCGGTAGGGCGGGGGATTTGTCCCCCGGAAGACGCCCAGCGATTGCGCTCCCTGCTCACGCGCTTCGGCCTCCTCGGCGTGTCCTTGCCGTCGCCGGAATCCCTTGAAACATATATGCTTAGCGACAAGAAGACCCGTGATGGGGTGCTCCAATTCGTGTTGACACTGGGAATTGGAAGTGCTAACCTCGCCCCGATTTTCGACCGGGACGAGCTGCGGGTAGGCCTTCGCGCTGTTGAGAGCTAGGGCGGAAGTTGCGG
>JBIOJT010000484.1:0-1829 GCA_044451055.1 Methylomirabilales bacterium (SeqCode) | reverse complement strand
GTATGGTACCACGCATTCATGTCGCCGCGCTGCGGCGTCTTGCCGGTGGGGTGCTGCGGCCCGATGAGTGTTTGCGTGGAGGAATAGCATGGAATCTTCGACGACGATAGGCAAGAAGCTGTACGCCGGCTTTCTTCTAGTGATCCTGGCGACGGCGGTGGCATCAGCCATACTTTCCCTGGTCCTGCGGCGATTCCTGCCTCAGGAGTACATCATGATCATCACCGCCATGCTGGCCGTCCTCGCCGGCATGGTTCTGGCGTTCGTGATGTCCAGGAACCTGACGACGGAGATACGATCCTTGGCCACGACGGCGCGAACGGTGGCGGAAGGCGACCTCACCCGCGACGTATCCGTGAACACTTCCGACGAAATAGGGGAGTTGGCCGGGGCGTTCAACCAGATGGTGGGAAGCCTCCGGGAGGTCGTCCGGGAGGTCAAGACCACATCGGAAGCCATCACGACCTCCGCTGTTGCCCTCTCCGCCTCGGCCGAGGAGATGAACTCCTCCACCGAGGAGATCGCCGCCACAGTCGAGCAAATCGCCAAGGGGGCCGAGCATCAGGCGGGCTTGGTGGAGCAGACCTCCAAGGTCATTCGAGAGATGGCCAACGCCGTCACCGAGATCGCGACGCGGGCCAAATCAGCGGCCGAAGCCGCGGCCGAGGCGGGATACACGGCGCAGACCGGTGGGAAATCCGCCCAGGAGGCCATGGATAAGATGAAGGGGGTCTTCAGCATCATCGAGGGGGCCGCCGGCGGTGTCAAGAGCTTCAGTGAGAAGACGCAGCAGATCGGGACCATCGTGGATGTCATCACCAAGATTGCCCAACAGACGAACCTGCTCGCCTTGAACGCCACGATCGAGGCTGCGCGGGCGGGGGAGGCCGGTCGGGGCTTCGCCGTGGTGGCCGAAGAGGTTCGAAAGCTGGCCAGCGAGGCGGGCAATTCCGCCGAAAAAATCGCCGAGCTCATCAAGCAGGTCCAGACAGAAAACACCAAGGTGGCAGCCTCCATGGAGGTGGCCACACGGGAGATGACCTCGGGCCGCGAGGTCTTGACCTACACCAGCGATGCACTGCAGGACATCGTGCGGGTGGTCGTAGAGGAGGTCAAGAAGGTCCAGGAGATCTCGGCCCTCACCCAGCAACAGACCCAGGGTGCCCAGGAGATGGTGAAGACCATCGACGAGATCGCTAAGGTGGCGGAGGACAACGCCGCCTCGACGGAAGAGGCCTCGGCCGCAACCACCGAACAGACCGCATCCATGGAGCAGATGGCGCGCTCCGCACAGCAACTGAGCGGTCTCGCGGACAAACTCCGGACAATGGTGGCACGCTTCAATGTCGGAGCGTAGTGGCGAAGAGCAGAGTCTGGCACCCCTGGATTGGGACGATGCGACCGAGGCCGCGGAGGATCTCCAGCGCTTCGTCCTGTTCCAGTCCTGTGACGAGTGGTTTGGCCTGCCAATCCAATCGGTCCGGGAGATCCATCCGCTGGAGCGGGTGACGCGGGTCCCCAATGCTCCCAAGGAGATCCTGGGCATCCTGAACCTCCGTGGACGGATACTGGCCCTGTTCGAGCTGGGCCGATGTCTGGGGATCCCAAGGGGGGTGGGTGTGAATACCCACGCCGTTGTCCTGGATATTGGCGACCCGGAGCTTCAGGTGGGCTTCGCGGTTCAGCGGATCGCGCAAGTTCAGGGACTCGCCCCTTCGAGGATCGAGCCACCACCGCCGCGCGAGGGGGGGGCCAGCGGCGTGGAGGGGGTCTGCGAGGTCGAGGGTCAGGTGGTGAGTCTCTTGGATCCGGCGCGGGTCTTCGCGCGC
>JBIOJT010000483.1:0-1840 GCA_044451055.1 Methylomirabilales bacterium (SeqCode) | reverse complement strand
TACCCGGAGCACGGTGACGTCCGGTGGCTGAGGGTCTATGTTCCCGTCGCGCACGGTCGTCAAGGTAACTATCCCCTGCGTCGGTGTCAATCGTGATCCGTGCGACACCAGGTGTTTTCTCAGAGGCGGGATGTCGCCCTGGTGCATGGTCGTGCCAGCCGGTGGATGTCTCGACTGATGCCACGGAAAGGGATCGTCGCATGACTGTCCAGCCATGGTACTGGAGTAGACCCCCGGCCAAGTTCTGGCCATAGGCAGTAAACCAAAGTCCTCAGCGATCTTTGGCGAGAGGATCGGGGCGTTACGAAGCGAGGCCCGCGCGGAGTGCGTAAAGGCCCCAACCGACGAGAGCTAGGCGCGAGAGCCAGGGCCCCCGTGCCACGGCCTTCTCCAGGTGGATGAACCCGGCGAGCACGGCCACCCAGAGGAGGTTCATGACGCCGCAGACGAAGAGGCGCCCCATGAGCGCCCGGCACCACAGGGTAATCCCGCGGTCATGGTCGTAGAGCCGTTCGAGCACCGCTCAAGGCTGAAACTCGGGTTCAATGAGGACCGGTCGAAGGAGATAGCGAACGAGCGATAGACGCATGGCAGTATTTGTGGCCTCGCGTGTTGATGGAACGGGAGCCACGGGGTGCCTACGGGGTACCGCGCCAGTCCGACCCTACCAGGTTCAGATCTCGCTCAAGGACGGAGCTCTTGCGGGCGGCAACCTCGCTCCGCCGGTGCCAAGTCCTCAGGCCGCGCATTCCCCTGCCCTCGGTGCTGCGCTCAGCGGCACGCGGCGAAGCAGGCTTGCCTGTTCCGCATCCAAGAGACCTTCTCGCTTTCCCCATTCCGCGATATCCGCCCAGGTCAGGGTCTCGGCATGAATCGACCTCCTCGCGTTTGTCCGGTCTGCGCAGAGACGCCGAGAAATGTGGAAGACCAGGGGGTCTGGGCCCTCGACGATGAGGCGGAGGATAACTTCCCGTTGTCGCTGCCGATCCAGCCGAAGAGCCTCGGCATCCGGCTGCTCTTGCGTCGCCAAGATAGTGTCCACAGCCTCGCGGAGTTTCACGCCAGACACTGGCTTGAGCAGGACATCGGCCACGCGGCCGTCCTCCCTCAGGTAAGCGGCGGCCTCTCCCTCCCCGGTGATGACCAGCACGGGGATGTGCGCCGTGTTAGGCTGGCTTTGCAAGCGTTCCAGCAACTCCTTCACTGGCAGATCCGGCAGCCCCAGGTCGAATAGGATAACGTCAGGGCGGTCGGCGGCCTCATCGAGGGCCGACTGCGCATCGGGCGCGAGGATCGGGACGTGTCCGGCCTGTCGCAGGGTTCGTGCCATCTTCCCGGTCACCAATCCATCATCTTCCACGATCAATATCGCGGCAATGGCTTACCTCCACAGGCTCCCGGGTCGGAGCGCCAGATACCCGGGATGGCACCGACTATTTCCCAGAAGGACCAGCTTCTGGATGCATCTTTCCTCAGACTCCGACATTCGCCCGAAAAGAGTCCGCTCAATCATCCCCATGTCGGCCTCTGTGGCCGAGGAAGAGTTTATACGCACGGACGCCGAGCTGCCCGTGGAATACAGTGGATGCCATCTCTCCACTTTCCGGCCTCGTTCCGGACGGCCGAAGGGTTCACCCATGAACCTCCGAGCCGCCTACTGGCGGTAGCCCATTCTATCGCCGCGTCGGGCGGCACCCAGAGGGGCAACGGAGCGCTGGGTGAGGAGGTCTTGGGGGAGGAGCGGCCGCTCGGGGAGGACGAACTCCACGTCCTGCGTCTCGCCCTCGCGAAAGAGCGTCAGGCGGACGGTGTCGCCGACCTTCAAGCTCTGCATCGCCTT
>JBIOJT010000482.1:0-1841 GCA_044451055.1 Methylomirabilales bacterium (SeqCode) | reverse complement strand
GGGGAGGCGTTCAGGCGAATCGGGGGTCCCGTGGTTCCAATCCCGCGGTTCACGTACAGGTGGGAGGATTCGATGCGGAAGAGGCCCTCCGGATAGGGGCTCAGGAATTGCGCCACGCTGAGATCCAGGCCGAGGAGGTTCAGCTTTATCTGCCCGCCATGCCAGTGACCCGCCAGGGTCAGGGGGATATTCCGGGCGGCCGCCTGCGGAAAGATCTCGGGGCGGTGGGACAGCAGCAGGGTCGGGACCGATGGGTGGAGGCCCTCCAAGGCCGCTCTCAGATTTGGCCTGCCGGTGCCGAGATCGTCGATCCCCGCGACGGCGAACGGACCCGAGTCGGTCCGGATCAGCCGGTGGGTGTTGGTCAAGAGCGTGATCCCGTGGCGGGCGAGCTCGGTCTGGATCTCGCCGGGGTCCCCGTACCAGTGTTCATGGTTCCCGAGCGTGGCGAAGGTGCCGTACCGGGTGCGAACCCCGGCCATCTCCTCCGCGCAGCCGGGGAGGTGTGACATCGAATTGGAGATGAGATCCCCGGTCAAGACCAAGACATCCGGGTGCAGTTCGTCCACCAGATCGGCATACCGCCCCATCTCGTCTCGGGTCATATACAGGCCGGCGTGGATGTCGCTGAGCTGGACGACTCGAAGCGCCCGGCCAAAGGGCAGGGAGAGCTCCTCGACGCCGTAGACCCTGCTGGCGTAAGCCGCCCCATACCCGGAGAGCACCAGGGGTGCCGCGGCCAGGCTGCCCGCCCCGGCCCGAAGGAAGCGGCGCCTGCTCATGCCCACGGGGGTAGGCACAGGATCGCCAGCCGCGGGGCGCCGGACCCCTGCGATAATGCTACCCAGGCGCGCCGCGGTCCGCATCAGCAGCAGCAGCACGGCGGAGAACACCGAGCCGAAGTTCCACACCGCCACGGGATAGAGCAGGCCGACTTGGGCGACGAGCGGGGGATCGACCCAGGGGAGGTGGAAGAGGACGATATAGTTGTTCAGGCAGTACATGAAGCCGATGATGGCGCCGATCAGCCAGATCATCGCAGTCTGAACGCCGGGAGACCGGTGGGAGGTCCGAATGGCGCGCCGAATGCTGGTAAAGAGATAGGCCTGAGCCAGGCCCAGGACAGCGAAGATGACCAGGCGCAGGAGAACGACTCGCGTACCCAGGGGCATGCGGAACACTCCAGTCAGTGGGTGAATGGGAGAGCGAAGGATAGAAGAACTAATCGGGATGCGCAAGCGTCATCATCGGAAAACCACGCGCGGGATGGACAATGAGACCTGAGACCGATGTGAGCAAGGCCACACAACTCCGGCCGTCGGTGGCGGCCGTCATCACCGATGCGGAGGGGAAGATCCTCCTCCAGCGGCGCTCGGACAACGGCCTGTGGGGCTTGCCCGGAGGATCCGTCGAAATCGGAGAGTCGGTTTGCCAGGCCGTCCTCCGCGAGGTTCGCGAGGAGACGGGTCTGACGGTGGAGGTCCTCCGGCTGATCGGTGTCTACTCCGATCCGAGATGCCAGATCGTGCGCTACCCGGACAACACCGTGGTTCACTACATCAGCACCCTCTTCGGCTGCCGGATCTTGAGCGGAACCCTGACACCTTGCGATGAGACCCTCGACCTGAGGTTCTTCGCACCGACCGCGCTCCCGCAGGACCTCGTAGCGGCGCATCGGATCCGAATCGAGGACGCCGTCGCGCAGCGCCCCGCCGCCTTCATCCGGTGAGGCTTCACCCGCCCCGGCTACAACAGAGCGTCCGCGCGCTTCGCCAGGTCGAAATCCTTGCTGGTGATGCCGCCGGCATCGTGGGTGGACAGACCCAACGTCACCCGATTAT
>JBIOJT010000481.1:0-1843 GCA_044451055.1 Methylomirabilales bacterium (SeqCode) | reverse complement strand
TGGCTGTGGCCGATTGTCGCGAGGACCCTCGCCTGCGCTACCCCGAGCACGCCCTGAAGTACGGCCTCATCTCCTACCTCGGCCTCCCCGTGAGATTGGGGGACCGGGTTCTCGGCGTGCTGGTCTTCAACACAAATGCCCCTCGCGTCTACTCGGAGGGGGAAATCGCTTACCTCTCCGCCTTCGCCGATCACGCGGCTATCGCCATCGAGAATGCCCGACTCCACGAGACGACGGTCCGGCGAGCGCAGTTCCTCGCGACGCTGAACGATCTGAGTCGGGTATTGGCCACGGAGCTGGATCCGCAGAGGCTGGCGCAACAGATCCTGGCCAGCGCGCAGACCCTCATCTCCGGGGCCGCCGGACGCCTCTGGAGGCGGGCGGCCGAGGACGACGTTTTGGAGGTACTTGCCTCACTCGGCCTGCACGATCCGGAGGGTGGGGTCGCGCTCCGGCTCCGTCCGGGTGAAGGGCTTCCGGGCATCGCCGCGGCCACGCGACGGCCGGTCATGAGTCAAGACGTCACGCAGGACCCGCGATTCCTCAACCAGGCCTGGGCGGTCGCGGAGGGCCTGGTGGCATGCCTGGTTCTCCCCTTGATATATGGTGACCAGGTCAGGGGGGCGTTGGCCATCTATACCCGCGCCCCGCACATCTTCACCAACGAGCAGGTGGGTGTCCTGGTCTCGTTCGCCGCCCAGGCCGCCATCGCCCTGGAGAAGGCTCGACTCTTCGAGGCCACCGAGCGCACGGCCCGTGAGATCCGGAGCCTCTACGAAGTCACTCATACTCTCACGACCTCGCTGGATCCCAAGGAGGTCCTCGACCTGATCTCGGTAAAGGCCACGGAGCTTCTGGGCACACCCCATGCCCAGGTCGTCCTCTGGGACGAGAACACCAAGACCCTCCGTCTGGGCGCGGCGCATGGGGCGCAGGCGGAGAAGGTCAGGCAGCAGCAATTTCGTCTGGGGGAGGGCGTCATCGGGGTCGTGGCGGAGACCCGAGCGCCTCTCATCGTGAATGGCTATCAGGCCTACGCCAAACGGGTCCCCGGGATGACGGAAATTATCGCGGATATCGCAGTTCCCCTGCTCTATCGCGACCGACTGCTCGGCATCCTCAACTCGCATGCGACGAAACCGGGCTGGACCTTCACCGAGAACCATCTCGCCCTGCTTTCCAGCTTTGCGGACCAGGCCGCCATCGCCATCGAGAACGCGCGGCTGTACGACACGATCCGGCACCACGCCACCGAGTTGGAGGCCAGGGTCCGGCAGCGGACAGCCGAGCTGGAGGAGGCACTGCGCTTCAGAGTGGAATTCCTGGGCAAGATGTCGCACGAGCTGCGGACCCCGCTCAACTTTGTCATCGGCTTCTCCGAGCTCCTCCAACAAAAGATCGCGGGTCCGCTCACCACCAAGCAGGCCACGTATGTCGACCGGGTTCTCAACGGGGGGCAGCGGCTGCTCAGCCTCGTCAACGACGTCCTGGACATTGCGCAGTTGGACGCGGGAAAGAGCGCCCTTCACCTGGACCGGGTGATCCTGGGTCCCCTGATCCAGGAGGTCCTGGGGTTGGTTCGGATTCCGGCGGCCCAGAAGCGGCTGAAGGTGACCACGGTGCTGGCTCCCTGGCTCCCGTTCATCGTCGCGGATCGGTTCAAGCTTGCCCAGATCCTCCACAATCTGGTCAGCAATGCCGTGAAGTTCACGCCTGAGGATGGTTCGATCAGGATCATCACTCGCCAGGTACCGACCGCCGGCGACGGGGGATCGGATGCAAATGTCAAGTCCTCGGTTCCCCGCGAGTGTGTGGAGTTGGTCGTGGAGGACACCGGCATCGG
>JBIOJT010000480.1:0-1850 GCA_044451055.1 Methylomirabilales bacterium (SeqCode) | reverse complement strand
TGCTGAACTACATCGATCGGCAGATCCTGTATGCCGTCTTCCCGCCCATCCAAGCCGAGCTGGGCCTGTCGGATACCCAGCTCGGCCTCCTCGCCTCGGCATTCATGTGGGTGTACCTCTCCACGGCCCCGATCTTCGGCCTGCTGGCAGATCGCTGGTCCAGGCCTCGCCTCATGGGCCTGGGCGTCGCGATCTGGAGTGTGGCCACGGCCTTCTCGGGCGTGGTTCGAAACCATGCGCAACTCCTGTTCGGGAGGGCGGCCGTCGGCATCGGGGAGGCAAGCTACGGGGCGGTGGCCCCGGCCATGCTTTCCGATTACTTCCCCCCTGAGCGGCGGGGAAGGGCGCTGGCGACCTTCAGCATGGCCATCCCGGTGGGGAGCGCGCTCGGGTATCTCTTGGGGGGAATCCTCGAACGGGCCTTCGGCTGGCGCGCGGCGTTCTTCGTCGTCGCGGTTCCCGGCTTGTTGCTGGCTTGGTCCGTGAGCCGAATGAGTGAACCGAAACGGGGCGGCGTGGAGGGTGTGGTCAGGGCAGCCGGTGAAGGGACCGCGCCGCGGGCTGGCGACTACCTCGAACTCCTCCGCACGCGGAGTTACGTCCTGAACTGCCTGGCCATGACCGCCATGACCTTCGCCGTCGGAGGATTGGCGGCGTGGGTCCCGACGTACCTGACGCGGGTGCGGGCGATGGAGCTGGCTGAGGCGAACCTCACCTTTGGACTGCTGACGCTGATCAGCGGGGTGGTTGGGACCGTGGCGGGAGGCTGGATCGGAGACCGACTCCTGACACGGGTACGGTCCGCGTACTTCCTGGTCTCGGGGGTTGGCTTGGCGCTGAGCGTTCCCTGCGCTGCCGCGGTTATCCTCGTGGGGGATCGGACCTGGGTCCTCGCCGCCATCTTCCTGGCGGAGATCTTCATCTTCCTCAACACGGGCCCCCTGAATGCCATCATCGCCAACGTGAGCCGTGCCGAGGTGCGAGCGACCGCCTACGCGGCCAATATCTTCGTCATCCACGCCTTGGGGGATGCCGTCTCGCCGGCAGTTGTGGGCGTGGTATCGGACCGGGTGGGGCTGGCCGCCGCGTTCTGGATCGCCCCTGCGGCGTTGGCCCTCGGAGCCTTCTTCTGCTTCTGGGGGATGCGCTATCTGGCCGCCGACGTCAGTCGCCTGCGCGCCTGACTTGAAACAAAGGCGTACGAATGTACGAGGGTACGAAAGTACGGCCTCGGATCGCGTACATTCGTACGTTCGTACTCTCGTACGCCTTTGGGGAGCTCCGCGTTTTAGTGCTGAAAGATTCTCGTTCAAGGCAGCAAGACGATCTTCCCGAACTGGGCCCTCTCCTCGATCAGCCGGTGGGCCTGGGCGCATTCCGAGAGGGGGAGCATCCGGTCCACCACGGGGCGCAGCCTCCCTTCGGCCATGTGCCGGACCACCTCCAGCAGGTCCGCCTTGCACCCCATGAAGGCCCCAAAGACGGCGATGGACTTGGAGAAGAGGTAGCGGATGTCCACCTTCGTGTCGTATCCGGCGGTGGCGCCGCACGTGACCAGGCGACCGCCGGTGGCGATGTTCGGGATCAGCTTCTCCCATGTCGTGCCGCCGACGTGCTCGAAGACCACATCCACGCCCCGCCTGCCGGTCAGCCGACGCACCTCCTGCGCCAGGTCCTTCGTCGCGTGGTTGATCCCCGCATCCGCCCCCAATTCGGCCGCCTTGGCCAGCTTGTCATCCGTGCTGGCCACGGCGATCACCCGGGCCCGGAAAAGCTTCGCGATCTGGATGGCGGCCGTGCCCACACCGCTGCCCGCGCCCATGACCAGCACGTCCTCGCCGTCCTTGAGA
>JBIOJT010000479.1:0-1852 GCA_044451055.1 Methylomirabilales bacterium (SeqCode) | reverse complement strand
GGCCGCGGGATTGCAGCAGGAGCCGCTCCGCTTCGACGAGACCGCTGGCGACCGTCGGCACCGGTTTGCCTTTCACGTCCACAGTCTCTCGCGGCGCATCGAGGATCGCTTGGAGCTCACTCACAGGAGCCCGCAAGGGTGCATTGCCGGCGGCCACGTAGGCCGGATCCGGGCTGGCGACCCAGCTTTGCCGATAGGTGTCATAGAGTCGTCCGCGCACTCGGCCTGCAAGGATGTCTTCCAGGGTGGGTTGTTGACCCGCGGGGAGCGGCTCCTCGGGCACCAACATGAGACCCAGGATGCGCTCTCGCAGCTTGTCGATGACCATCGCCCGCAGTGCCAGTGGGTTATACTTCGAGCGGCCATAGGGATCGTTCGATTGGTAGATCATGACCGCCGCCATCCCGCCGATGGGGGGCCCCTGCCTGGGCTCGCCATCCTTCATGCCGGCCATGAGCATCATCAGCGCGCCATACCGCTGATACGCAATCATGTTCGGGGAGGCCATGCCGATGGACTGCGGATCGGGAAAGACGCCCTGCGGGTCGTCCTTCCACATCTCGATGAGGCTGGCCAGGTAGTCCCAGCGGCCGACGCTCATCCCGAGGAGCCGACGCCGCAAGACCCAGGCGATCGCCGGCAAGAACCGGCCCGCATTCCCCTCCTCATAGAGGACCTTGATCTTGATGGTACCCGGCTGGACGCCGATCATGGTTTCCAGTCGCGCCAAGAGCTTCTCCACGATGAGGGCTTCCTGAGGGGTCTGGATCTTCGGGATGTAGTAGTAGACGCCGGTGCCGGCGCGTGTGAGGGAGCCATAGTTATTGAGGGCCCAGAGGATGGTGATGGGGATTACACCGGGCACCGGTTCGCCATCTACCGTGATGTGGTCATACCGCACGTGGATGCCCGGAGGCCGAGCGAACCGGGTCGGCCACTGCGCCGGGGACGTATTGATCTTGTACACGCGCGGTTGGCCCTTCTTCACCACCTCATAGGGGCGGCCGGCCCAGCGGCCCTCGAGAATCTCTTTGGCGTTCTGCATGGCCGCAAAAATCCCCACCGGCTGATTGGCGGGCGTGCCATCGGGCCGGAAATGGGGCGGCGAGGCGTCTTCGAAGTCCGGCATATTCATGGGCGCCGGGCTATTCAACGCGTTGAAGGCCATGTCCAGCGGATGCCACGGCCCGGTGAGTTCCAGACCGGGATTCGTCAGCGGGTGGGCGTCCTCCGGGATGGGCACCTCGTCGTTGAGTCGCCAGCGCCACTCGCTGTCCCGGCCGAGAGCGTTGTCGATCAGGCCTTGGACGATCTGGCGGAATGTCCAGAGGCGCCCCGTGACAGGATCCTCGAACGTGTCGTCCCACTTCGGCCAGGCATATTTCTCGCTGACCGGTGCGGGGGACTGCAGGAGCGCCCGGCGCGCGGTGAGGGCCGCGGCGATCTCGGGATCCAGCTCTCTGGTGAGCGTGGCGATCGCCTGTTCGACATTGACGTCTCGGCCGTTCGTCGTCTTGGTCCCGAAGAGTCCCGGGAACCCTTGGAAGATGTCCTGGCGGATCGTGGCCGCGGCCTCCTCAGCGCTTTCGTGCAGGCGCGCCGATTCGTCAGGCCGTTGGCCGTCCCTGACCGCAGACGTCAGGATCTCTGCAACCTGTCCCTCGACGGGCCCTTGGATCGCTGTGCCATTCACGTGTGCCATCGTTACACCTCCTCGCATGAGCACCACAGCCGTGTCGCAGCCCAGGTCGCCCACCGCGGGCTCCGCTCCGTTGCGGTGTCCATGCGCAGATACCTGCCGTTGTGTTCCGGGGTGAATCAATCGGTCATGGGCGCGCCACGAGCTGGGGCT
>JBIOJT010000478.1:0-1869 GCA_044451055.1 Methylomirabilales bacterium (SeqCode) | reverse complement strand
GGCTTGAGGAGCTCCCGACCGCTCGGGGTAATCAGGGTAAGTCCTCCTTCCAGGATGATGCCGAGTTCCGGCTCAGCGTTGGCATGCATTGGGGAAACTTCTCCCGGTGAAAAAGTCAGGAACCAGACTTGAACTGAATCATTGTCCAGCACGACCTTGTCTTCAATCTCCTGCGCGGAGGCTCGAGCCGTCAGGCAGCCCCCACACAGCAGGACAGCCCCGATCAACGCGCCAACACCCATCCCTTTCGCACTCATGGTCGCTACCTCTCCCCGCTTGGCGTCGGAGAAAAAGGAATTCGTTCAGTCGGAATGAAAGACGCAACAATCGGAAGCCCTCGCTGCTCCGATACCATCCAAGACCAATGGCCCAATGAGGTCGTCCATCCCCATGGCCAGAGGTTCATGTTGATAGAGGGGCGGAAGATTCACACGGCCAGCGGGTACCGGCCGTACTTCTGCACCGCTTTCGAAAGGGCCAGCACGTTCTCGGGCAGCAGGTATCCGGCCAGGCTGTTGCCGCTGGTCACGATGTAGCCCCCGCCCGGTCCCACGTCGCGGATCAGCTCGCGCACCTCCTTGTCCACCGCGTCGGGCGACCCCATCCCCAGGAGGTTCAGATCCACGTTCCCCAGCAGGCAGAGCCGATCCCCGTAGGTGCGCTTCATGGCCCGGATGTCCATGGCCCCCTTCTCGTTGGGGTGCAGTCCGGCGATCCCCAGGCTCAGGAGGTCGTCCACGAAGGGCACCAAGTTGCCGTCGCTGTGGATGACCCAGGGGAGGGTGATCTTCTTGGCCACCCGCTGATAGCGCGGGAGGACCAGGTCGCGGAACACCTTCGGCGAGAAGAAGGGGGCCGTGTTGAAGGCCATGTCGTCGGTGGAGGCGAAGACATCGAAGCCGAGCCGGCACACACGCTCGGCCACGACGGCAATCCAGTCACAGTAACGATCGAGGACGGTTTCGATGAAGGGACGGCTGTCGTAGAGGGCGGTGCAGAAGTTCTCCGTGCCCATGCTGAGCATCGTCGGGAAGATGCCGATCCGGGTCACGAACCAGGCGGCGTACTCTCCCTTCTGTCGGACGAATTGTTCCGCCTCGGCGTACAAAGCGTCGTCGTGGGGATCGGGAAGCTGGAGCAACGGGAGATCGGCCTCGCTCTTGATCAGGCCCTCCCCGTAGAACAACCGCCCATCCTGCCCGGCCTCCTTCTTGGCATAGACCGGAGCCCGCAGGACGAAGCTGATATTGTCGAGATGCAGGAAGGCGGCGAGCGCCTTGGCCTCGTCCACGGTATAGGCGTTGGCCTCCAGGTTGGACGCCTGACTGGCCGGCTGTCCCCAGCCCATCAGACGCTGGGCAAGTGGCCGGTCGATCCCCAGCTCGCAATAGGGAACACGATCCGGCTGCTGGCGATGCAGCGCGGTCAGCACCCGCTCTCTCGAGGTCATGGCCATGGCTGTGCCTCCGGACAGGGGTCTCTCCTCGGGGAACGCACGTCGCTCACTCAACCGCCTCGGGCCGGAACTTGCGAACGAGCGCCACCACGTCACCCACGGGCAGCGCGTATCGCGTGTTGCCGTCCCGGCCGACCACCGTCTGCGCGCAGCACAGCGAGTTGAGGATCGCCTCCTCGACGCACTCTGCGACGGCCGGGAAGAGCCCGGCCATCGCTCTTGGTTCGTTCGCCAGGACGGTCCGGCTGGTCGTCACCGAGGCTGGCACGTGTTCGATCCGGTGGGCTGTGCTGAAGGCGATGACGAAGTCGCCGCTGCCGTGCATGTGGTGGCTGCCCGTGCGGGCCAGCCCGACCGCCGCGCGCACGCCCAGCCGCCGCAGCTGACGGTCATCCAGCGGCGCATCGGTGGCC
>JBIOJT010000477.1:0-1870 GCA_044451055.1 Methylomirabilales bacterium (SeqCode) | reverse complement strand
CTCGCGGATTGGCTCACGCAGTGCGGCGTGACCTCCGTGGCCATGGAGTCCACCGGCGTGTACTGGATCCCCCTGTACCAGATCCTGGAGGCTCGCGGGTTCACCGTGTGCCTGGTCAACGCGCGCCACGTCAAGAACGTTCCCGGCCGGAAGACCGACGTCCAGGACTGCCAGTGGCTCCAGTACCTCCACTCCGTGGGCCTCCTCCGCGCCTCCTTCCGCCCACCAGAGACGGTCTGTGCCGTCCGGACCCTCCTGCGCCACCGGGAGACCCTCGTGCAGGGGGCGGCCACTCACACCCAGCACATCCAGAAGGCCCTGAACCTGATGAACCTCCAGCTGCACCACGTCCTGAGCGATATCACGGGCGTCACCGGCTTGGCCATCCTCGACGCCATCCTCGCCGGCGAGCGGGACCCGCAGGTGCTCGCCCGCCACCGCGATGGCCGAATCAAGGCCTCCCCGGAGACCATCGCCAAAGCGCTCGTGGGGGACTACCGGCCGGAGCATTTGTTCACCCTGCGCCAGTCCCTGGCGTCGTACCGGCATTACCAGGGCCTGATCGCGGAGTGCGACGGGGAGGTCGAGACGCTCCTCGGCGCGGTGGCGTCCCAAGTCGATCTCGCCCGGCAGCCGCTCCCGCCCGCACCTGCCGGCCGCCGTACGCCCCACCGGAAGACCCCGAGCTTCGATCTCCGAGCCGAGCTCTACCGGGTGCTCGGCACCGACCTCACGCAGGTGCCCGGGCTCCAGACCCTCACGGTCCACACCCTCTTCGCGGAACTGGGCGCCGACCTGTCCGCGTTCCCGACCGGCGCCCACTTCGCGTCCTGGCTCGGCCTGTGCCCTGACAACCGGATCTCCGGAGGCAAGGTCCTCTCCGTGAGCACCCGCCACGTGAAGCACCGTGTGGCGCAGGCCCTGCGGCTCGCCGCCCAGAGCCTGTCCCGCAGTCAGTCGGTCCTCGGGGGCTTCTTCCGCCGCATGCGGGCGAAGCTCGGCGCCCCGAAAGCCATCACCGCGACGGCGCACAAGCTCGCGCGGATTGTCTACCACCTCGTCAGAACCCGACAACCCTACGACGAGAGCCGCCTTGCGGCGGCCGACACCGCCCACCGGCGCCACAGCGAATCCCGGCTCCGCGCGCAGGCCCGAGCGCTCGGATTCCAGCTCGTGCCTGCCTCTGCGCAGGCAGTTTCTTAGGAGGAGGGGACCGGGGGGAGGGCCGAGCCCTCGCGTTCTCTCCTGTGCAAGGGCGAGGGCCTTCCCCACGAACGGAACAGTGCGGACGATCGTGTAGCCGTGTTTCCGCACTGCGTAGTAAGAGCGGCGACAAAGAGAAGCGGCGCGCCCGTGGCGATGAGGGCGAGGGGGCGGTCCAGCCAGGCCGTGCGCCCGGCCACGTCATTGATGAGACGAAACACGGCGTAATCCATCGGTGTCCGTCGCTGGAGCCTCGCCTACAGAGAGCCCCCACTGACCTGGCGAATGATACTCCTCTACGCCGGTCCCCGCTGTCAAGCACCCTGTCCCATCTCGGCCCATCAATCTCCATGGCCAGCGCGTCCGCCGGCGCGCCTGGATCGTATGCGATCAGAAGACCAACGAGAACCAGCGGCTCGCCGAGCGCTACGGGCAACACGTTGCGGGGGTTGAGAACTCTCACATCCCGGATGGACACTATGCTCACCGGGCTGCTTTCGATCGGTCCGTCAATAAGGGGACGTTGTTGACTTATTGGAATAACTCTGATAGCGTCGTCCACGATGATGGCAAGACTTTGGTGGCGGAGTGGACGCAGTCTTCTCGCAGAGAGGGCGGCTGTAGGTATCGCGCTCCCCGCGTGGCAGACTGCCCCAGATACCTGAGG
>JBIOJT010000476.1:0-1876 GCA_044451055.1 Methylomirabilales bacterium (SeqCode) | reverse complement strand
GCCCGACCGTCTCGGCTGCCCCAACCCGATTCCCAGCGAGGACGCGCATGCCCCCAGAGCTGCTCTATCTCACCCTGGTGGCCCTTCTGACGACACTGATCTGGCTGCCGTACAGCCTGAACCTGATCATGGAGCATGGCCTGGAGGCGGCCGTGGGTAACCGGGACCCGGCGCATCGCTTGGCGCCCTGGGCGGAGCGGGCCCGGCGTGCCCATGCCAATGCGGTGGAAAATTTGGCGGTCTTCGCGACAGTCGTGCTCGTGGCAGCCGCCCTGAACAAATTCGACTCCGTCACCGGCTGGGCGGCCGGCGTCTATTTCTGGGCCAGGCTGGTGCATTACCTCGTTTACGCGTTCGGCTGGATCTGGGTGCGCACGCTCGCCTGGACGGTGGGCTGGATCTGCTGTCTCGCGATCATTTGGAGGATCTTGGGGTGAGCCCGCGCGGGGAGGGTCGCCTGGCCCTCCCTTTCAGGCTCATTTCTCGTTGGAAACGCCTGCCTCGTCCAGGCTCATCGCACATTGGATAAGACTCCTGCTTGACAATGAGGCGGCCCGCCTCTACGGTGAAGGCACAGGCTGCACCCCATCCACTGGGGCGGGACGGATATGAACGGACAGCGGTTAATTTCGCGAATCGGCTTACTCCCGGCGCTCTCGTTAGCGTCAGGGACGCGCCCCTGTCTGTCGGCATAGTCCGCACCCGAGAGCGGACGACCCAGGCGAGGCGCCAGAAGTACCGGAGCCTCGCGGAATGAAGTCCGCACCAACGGTGGGAGCACTCCCCCCGGCAAAGCTGCGAGGCCCCGTACAGGGCACGCAGCTTTTTTTATTTTAGGCCCCGAGCGACAGGAGCGCGGGGGGCCGGGTGGAGCGGAAACACCGGCGCGGACCGCGCCGCGCGGCCCGCCCACCGCACGCCGGGGAGAGCCTCCCCTTACCAGCCAAGGACTTAGAGCCATGGGCGCGACCAACAAGGTACGGATCTTCGACACGACCCTGCGGGACGGCGAGCAATCCCCCGGTTTCACGATGAACGGGGCGGAAAAGCTGATGATGGCGCAGCAGCTCGCGAAGCTGGGCGTCAACACCATCGAGGCGGGCTTCGCGGCATCCTCGCCCGGCGACTTCGAGAGCGTCCGGGAGATCGGACACGCGGTCAAGGGGCCGATGATCGTGTCCCTGTCGCGCACGCGCATCGAGGACATCGACTCCTCCGCCGAGGCGCTGAAGGGCTCGGCCAACTGGGGCATCCACACCTTCATCGGCTCCTCGCCCTTGCACATGAAGTACAAGCACCAGATGGAGCCGGAGGCCGTGCTGCACTCGGCGGTGAAGGCCGTCGAGCGGGCCAAGACCTACACGGACAACGTCGAATTCAGCCCCGAGGACGCGACCCGGGCCGATCCGGAATTCCTCGTGAAGCTGGTGACGGAAACGGTCAAGGCCGGGGCCACCCTCATCAATATTCCCGACACGGTGGGCTACACGACTCCCGCCGAGATGCACGCCCTCATCGCGCGCCTGATGAACGAGGTGCCCGGCTCCGACAAGATCGTCTTCTCGGTGCACTGCCACAACGACCTGGGACTGGCGGTGGCCAACTCCCTGGCGGCGGTGGCGGCGGGCGCGCGGCAGATCGAGTGCACCATCAACGGCATCGGCGAACGGGCAGGCAACGCGTCCCTGGAAGAGATCGTGATGGCGCTGCGCACGCGGCATTCCTATTTCGGCATGGACGTGGACGTGAAAACCGAGTTTCTCTACCCGACGAGCCGCCTGCTGACGCAGATCACGGGCATTCCCGTCCAGCCCAACAAGGCCATCGTCGGCGCCAACGCCTTTGCCCACGAAGCGGGCATCCACCAGGACGGCGT
>JBIOJT010000475.1:0-1882 GCA_044451055.1 Methylomirabilales bacterium (SeqCode) | reverse complement strand
TAATCACCACCCGACAGCCCTACCAGGAGAGTCGGTTGGCCGCGGCCGACGCCGCCCATCGGCGTCACAGCGAATCCCGGCTCCGCGCGCAGGCCCGGGCGCTCGGGTTCCAGCTCGTGCCTGCCCCTGAGCAGGCAGTTACTTAGGAGGGTCCGTGGGGAGGGCCGAGACCAAGCGGCGTGCCCTGCAAGGGCGAGGGCCTTCCCTGCGAACGAAGCAGCGCGGGGAACGGTGTAGCCATTATTCCGCGCTGCGTAGTATGGCACCGGCCTTGGACCGGGGGCAAGAATCTTCGACGTTGCGGAAGGGGCATTCATTCAGAAACGGGGGTCCTGAAGATACATGTCGATGGGCTCTGTGTAATTCAGGGTCTCGCTGCGGGAGAGGGTGCCGGAGGCGATGTCGATGACCGTGCGATAGAGCCGCTCGCCCGCCACCTCGGGAGTCTCCGATCCCTCGATCACCGTGCCCGAGTAGAAGTCGATGCTGTCGGCCGCTGCTGCGTGGGTCTTGGGATTGGCCGTGCACCACAGGAACGGCGCCACCACCGAGGGCGAGCCCTCCAGCAGGGTCCGACCGGCCACGCCGCCGCCCCCCAGTTGGAACAGGACGAGGTTGGCGCCGGCTGCAACGTATCCGCCAAAGATCGAAAGGTGGCCCATCCAGTTATCCACGAAGTAGAGCCCCTTGCCCGTCGGCCGCTCCGCGTACTTGAGCACCCCCTGGATCGGCGCCGTCCCCGCCTTGTGGATCGCGCCCAGGCTCTTCTCCTCGAGGGAACTGATCCCTCCCTTGATGTTGGAAGGCACCGGGTTCACGGTCCGGATGTCCAGGCCGGTGGCCTTGGCCCGGGTCTCCTGGACCAGCACGGCATCCAGGATGGCCTGAGCGACCTCACGAGTCGCGGCGCGCTTCACCAGAACCTGCTCTGCCCCGATGATCTCGGTGGTCTCGCCGAACAGGGCGGTGCCGCCCGCGGCCACGATCTTGTCGTACAGGGAGCCCACCGCCGGGTTGCCAGCGATGCCCGAGGTGGTATCGGAGTAGCCGCACTTCACGCCCAGACAGAGGTGCTCGTCCCCCACTTCCTCCCGGCGGAGCCTCGAGGCCTCGTACACCATCTGGCGGGCCAACTGGATTCCCTTCACGATGGCGCCATAGGTGCCGCCCTCCTTCGCCGGATCCAAGACCTCCACCCGCTTCCCGCTCTTGGCGATCCCGTCCGCCAACCGCTCGGCGTGAAGCTCGGGGTACCCGACGCCGGGGCTGGCGGCATGGACGATCACCGAGGCCACGTTGGGGTTGCTACCGAGACCGATCAAGATGCGAGCGATGGTCTCGCGGTCGTTGGCGGTGCGCCCGGAGCCGTGATCGACGGTGAGGATGGTCTTCGTGCCGGTCACGAAGTCGCAGATGGACTTGGAGATGATCCCCTGGGGAATGACCAGGACATGATTGCGCGTGCCGACAGAGCCGTCCGAGCGGACGTAGCCCAGGAAGCTCATCCCTCGCCCCTCCTTTCCAGGTCGCCCCGAGCGCGCGTGCCCTCCAGGTTGTGGATGTGGACCAATGCCCCCTTGGCGATGGCGGTGCCAGCCCTCCCGATGGTCTCTCCGTACTTGCGGATGACGTCCCCTTTGGGAATTTCCTGCAGGGCCATCTTGAAGCCGAAGGGGATCGCCTCCAGGGCGCGGAGAGTGAGTGTCGTTCCCACGACTGGGACGGCCACCTCGTCTCCGGCCCGAATCTCCTCCACGGCCGTGGCCACGTTATCGTAGGGGTGCATGATCAGCGCACGCTTGGCCGGCATAGGGCTGCGTCCTCCCTGGGGAGTTCCGGCGGGGTTGCCTTCACACCCGCCGTCCCTGACTCAGGATGGGAC
>JBIOJT010000474.1:0-1883 GCA_044451055.1 Methylomirabilales bacterium (SeqCode) | reverse complement strand
GTCCATGGACGCCGAGGAGAACGACGAGACGCATACCCAGGAGTTGGCCAAAGGGCTCCGCGAAGACCCGCGACCGCTGTGCCCGCAATTTCGAGGGTGCGATATCCAGAGGCTATACCCGGTGCAGGGCTACTGTGTCCTCGCCCAATCGCCAGGGTGGTTCATGGTCCCGAGCATCGAGGAGTACCGGGAGCATTGCACGACCCCGCGGTTCGGCGAATGCTGTTGGTTCAGAGGGACCCGCGAGCAGACCGGATCGGCCGAGGGGCGGCGAGGAGACGAAGCCATCCGCGCGGAAGCGTGGCAGCCCCCGGACGTGGGGCAGGCGACCCTCAGAGGGGGCACGTGACCAGGCAGCTGCCACGGTGTGCCGGTTTTCCGACCGTATTGATCCAGCGAGATTCTAACGACATTCTAATGTGGCGCTAATGCGCCTCACATGTTGACGCACTATACTCTCGGTCACTTGCAGTAGTTCCCGATCTGGACCAACGGGAACAGATCACACGGAGGTGCGTCATGGAGAACAGAGTCCTGTCGTCAGTGGTGCTGGGGCTGGCCGTGTTCCTCACGGCACTCCCTCTTTCCCGAGGACTGGCGGGCGAGGCCGAGAAGAAGGAACCCGCTCCCGCCACGGAAGAGAAGAAGGAGGTGGCGGCTCCGGAGAAGCCGGCGGCCGAGAAGCCCGCCGGCCTGGTGGGCAGGATCGTCGCGGTGGTTCCCGAAAGCCGGACGCTGGTCGTGGATGTCCCCCTGGGGAAAGAGGTGCTCAGGATCGGCGCCGGGGTGACCGAGAAGACGAAAATCACAGCAGAGGGAAAGGCAATATCTTTGGAGAGCCTCAAACCGGGCGCACGCGTTCGCCTCAATTTCCGCCGGGTCGCGACGGGGGACGAGGCGATCTCCGTGGAAGTTCTGCGCGGCGCGAGGGGCTGATCGCGCGAGTTCCCTGTCTCTCCCTGGTGGCGAAGCGCGCAGGGACGGCGAAAGCGACGGGTCGCATTCTGTGTCGGGTGGCCCTTATCATCACTGCGGGGATCCGGATCGAATTGATCGGGCATCCGTCCCGGTAGTGGGGATACCGGGGGCTTGCAGGGAGGAAGCGACACGAGACCGTCCGCCGTCCTTCCATGGCCGATATGGGCCGACGACGCTGCGAACCGACGAGGAGGGAGAGAAGGGAGGCACGCCATGCCCAGACCGGAAGTGTTGCGGAAGACCAAGGAATCGAAGAAGCTCGTTTCCCGCGGGAAGCGGAACAGCCCCGCTTCGGATTCCACACCCAACGGGGTGTCCGCGGGGCCCACGCTTTCCCGGGAGGAAATCGCGGCCCGTGCGTATGCGCTCTTCCTCGCCCGCGGCGGCCAGCACGGGGACGATTGGGCGGACTGGTTCCAGGCTGAGGGCGAGCTGCGGAGGCCCGGCCGGAGTCGTGGCGGAGAAGAGCCAAGTGGCGACGAACTGATGACAAGCCCCCCCCCGGAGAGCGTGCGGCCCCTTCGGACAAACACCTGGATGAAGCCGAACGGGGGGTCATGCAGTGAGTGTGCTGACGGTCGTCCTCGTCTTGGCCATGCTCCTCTGGGCAATGGGCTTTGTGGTGAGCGGCTTGGTCCTCGCCGAGGAGGTCCTGTCGCCGCCCAAGCGGAGAGGGCTCGCCTCCCATCTCGCGGACGCGGAAGGTCGGGGCGATGCTCCTGCTCGTGATCGGGGGGCATCCTGGTGGTGACTGCCATCGTGACGGGCGTGCTGGTGGCCGAGCGCGGGAGGTCGTGGAACGCGCTGGCCCCGACCCGTATCAGGGCCCCGCACGCTGCCGCCGGCACGTGCTGAAATCCGAAAACGCATAGGGAGGCAACCCATTAAACGAAGGCGTCCCGCAT
>JBIOJT010000473.1:0-1914 GCA_044451055.1 Methylomirabilales bacterium (SeqCode) | reverse complement strand
GCAACAGGCGCTCCATGATCGGGGCCTCAGACTCACCCGCTCCCGGCTGGCGGTCTTGCAGGTCCTCTCCGCCAGCGCGGAGCACTTGAAGGTCGCGGAGGTTCACCGCCGCGCCCGGCAGATCGACGGGCGTATCGGCCTGGCCAGCGTGTACCGGACCATGGAGCTGCTCGCGCAGATGGGGCTGGTGAAGCATGTCCATCTTGACCATCGCCACCGTCACTACGCCAGCACCACGGAGGACCATAGCCACCACCTAGTCTGCACAGGCTGCGGGCTCGCGGTGGAGTTCTCCGATTGCCGGCTCGAACGCCTGACGCAGACGATTGCCCGCCGCACGGATTTCAAGATCGAGGGCCACTGCATGGAGTTCTTCGGTCGATGCGCCAAGTGCCGACAGCGTTCCCGCCATCCCTCCTGCAGCCGGAGGCCAAAGTCATGATCGGCGGGGGGCGATTGGCCGCCGTGTCGCTGCTCCTCTGTCTCGCCGCGACCGTCGCCGCGTGTGATTCCCGACGACCGCAGGACCAGTCGGCGGCACCGCAGAAGCTGACCGTGATCACGACCCTGACGGTCCTGGCCGACCTGATCCAACAGGTCGGAGGCGACACGCTCCAGGTGAAGTCTCTGGTCCCGCCTGGGGGGGAAGTCCACACATACCAGCCCACACCCGACGACATCAAGAGCGTCGCCCGGGCGAAGATCGTCTTCTATAATGGGGCCCATCTGGAAGAGTGGATCGATGAGACCATTCGCAGCGCCGGGAGGCCGGACCTGCGGATCTTCGTCCTCTCGCAAGGTTTACCGACCATCGCGGAGTCGGGGGACGAGCCCAATCCGCACCTCTGGCTGGACGTGGCCAACGCCAAGGCCTACGTGGAGAAGATCCGGGACGCCCTTGGCCAGGTGGATGGTGCGAACGCCGGCCGCTACGCAGACAGGGTGCGGGCCTACCTGGCGAAGCTGGACGAGCTGGACGCCTGGATTCGGACCGAGGTGGACAAGATCCCTGCGGCCCGGCGGAAGCTCGTGACGTTCCACGATGCCTTTCCGTACTTTGCCAGGCGCTACGGCTTTTCGCTCCAAGGTGTCGTGGTGGCCAGCCCGGGCAAGGAGCCGTCAGCGCGGGAATTGGCCGCTCTGGTCCAGCGAATCAAGCGGGAGCGCGTCCCGGCCGTCTTTGCCGAGGCGCAATTCAGCCCCAAGATCATGGAGGTCCTCGCCAAGGACGCCGGGGTCAAGGTGGTCTCGAATCTGTACAACGACACACTCTCCGCCGGGCCCGAGGCCAACACGTATATCGCCATGATGAAGCATGACGTCGGGGAAATCGTGGAGGCCCTTCGATGATTTCGAAATTCGAATTCCGAAATTCGAAATTGAAGGACCCGGGAGTGGGGCCAGGGAAACAGTGGAAGTTCTGCCTGGAGGTGAAGGACCTCGCGGCCGGATATGATCGGGGGCCCGCGATCGAGGGGATCAGCTTCGCCATCCCGCCGGGCCAGATGGTCGGCGTGATCGGACCCAACGGGGCCGGCAAGAGCACGCTGTTCAAGGCCATCCTGGGCCTGATCCCCCAGCTGCACGGGCAGATCCTGCTGCACGAGACCGACGCCCTCCGCCAGCGGGCGATGATGGGGTATCTGCCCCAACTCGATGCCATCGACCGAACCTTCCCGGTTTCGGTGGAAGACGTGGTCATGATGGGCCGCTATCGGCGCATTGGCTGGTTCCGCCGACCGGGCACGGAGGACGTCCGAGAGGTGCGACAGGCCCTGGAGCGCGTCGAGCTACTCTCCCACGCCGGAACCCAGATCGGCAAGCTCTCGGGTGGCCAGCAGCAGCGCGCGCTCCTGGCACGGGTGCTGGCGCAGGACCCCCACCTCCTGCTCCTGGATGAGCCGGTGAGCGGCG
>JBIOJT010000472.1:0-1960 GCA_044451055.1 Methylomirabilales bacterium (SeqCode) | reverse complement strand
CTCTTTACGCACTTGGCCCCGGACCAACTGCGGGCGCTCCGGGACCTACTTCTCTCCAGGCGTGGCGAGCGGCGCGGAGGGGCCCGCCTGTCCGCCAATCTCGCCGTGACGTGTCGTCCCAAGATGCAGACTCACTTACCGCTCCAGGGGGAGACAGGGGACTTGAGCCGGGGAGGCCTCTTGCTCCGCCTCACTCAGGCCCTCGCTCCCGGGACGCCGCTTGAACTCACCCTGCATCCCCCGAGTGGCCCGGTCACCGCAGAGGGGGAGATCGTCTGGGCGGAACCGCCCGAGGGATGGAAGCCAGGGCAGCCGATTCGCCACGGCGTCCGCTTTACGGCCCTCGGCTGGTCCAGGTCTCTCTCCCTGGCGCTCGTCCTGTCGAGGGCGACCTAGACGCATTCCTCTCCTCCTCGTGACGAGAACGAGCACCGCCCGCTGTTATCCGCTCTCGTTCCGCCTCCCCCCTTGTCCGAGACATCCTCGCCTGGTTTGCCGGGCCTATCCCGGCATTGGTTCAGGGTACCCTGCGTTCTCGATCAAGACCAGGAGCCCTTCCATTGCCTGCCAGTGACGGATCGGAGGGTTCACTCCATTCTGGGTCCGGCCCCCCGGCACCCAAATTGCGTAAACCGTCCTCGACCTGAGCGGTAGTTCCCAATTGCCGAGACGCATCGTTCCCGCCGATCTTCTGGAGAATCTGCACCTCTTCGGCGCATCCGCCCTCGTGCCGTCTGGCGGCACCATCGATGGCGCCTACGCCTGTCACTGGCTATGATTTGCCCAAGACTTCCACCCAGGGTTGCCACCCGACGGAGGCCCGGTAGTCGCGGTCCCGGAAGCGGGCGGATTACATCACCACTACGAGCGAGTGGCTGCATGATGGAAGCTTCGCAGGATCGCGCGGTATGCGTTTTCGGGAACGACAACCGCCATCGAGACTCAAGATCTCTCAAAGTTCGAAATCTTGGGAACACCACCGTTGCCTCAAGAATCTCAAGTGGAATCAGTGAATAAGCCCAAAATCCAATCGCGAACCTTGATACCGATGCAGCCGATGGCGAACCGTGAGCAAACATGGCTCCAAAGAAAGCTCCCAAGGGAATTGCCGTGCGAAGGGAAGGCGTCTGCGGTGCCATGTTGGTGAGGTAGAAGGTGTTGGCCTGAGTGGCCGGGGTCCGGTTCATGTCGTCTTGGGGGACGATATGCCCGCGGTCGTAGCCCGAGCCGACGTAGTCGGCACAGGAGGCGGTTTCTTCCACACTCAGCCGGGGGTCGGTCCGGAAGGCGTCCTTGCGCTCCGCCGAGACGAGGTCTTCAGCTCGCAAGCGGTAGGCCGCCCAGAGGGCGACCCGGCCCTCTGGGCTGTAGCAAACGATGTACGCCTGCTGCGGGAGAAGGGTCGGGCAGGCCGGCGCGCCCCAGGGGAGGTGCGTCTGCAGGGTCGCCTCGCGCTCCGGGGCCGAGAGGGTGACCTTCCCGTCGTACTCAGCCAGCTTTGCCCGCAGGGACGGAGCGAGCTCAAGACGGGGCGTCCTTCCGTGCCGTGCCCTGTGCTTCCAGAAACGCCGCCAGCAATGTGCGCGCCTCCTGCGCCAGGTCCCCGAACTCCACGCCGCTCTGGTAGACAAGGTCCACTCCGCCGCCCTCTCTGGTTGCCAGCTCGACGGCCTTCGACCAGACGACGCGGCCCAAGACAGTCACCCGCTGCTGCTTGAGGGGCAGGCGCAAGTAGCAACTACTCCCGGGCCGCAGGATGCCCGTGTGCTCCAGGCGTGCGCCACCCTGACCGAGGTCGAGGATCTGAACGGCGTGCCTGGCTGTAACGTCACCGCCTACCGGTTCATTGAAGGTGAGCCGACCGTATCGCCGTTTCGGGGAGTACTCTAGCCTCATGCTGCTCCTTCTGCCTGGCGGGCCAACCGCTGGATATAGAGGCGGTGAAACGGGGCGTCCTCCT
>JBIOJT010000471.1:0-1972 GCA_044451055.1 Methylomirabilales bacterium (SeqCode) | reverse complement strand
GCGCGACAGGCGGGCGCCCCTCAGATCAGCGGCTCCGAGTCTGTGCTCGTCGTCCAGAAGGCAAACCCTAATATCTTCCTGACCTCCTTCAGTCAGCAGGTCGGGTTTGCCAAGCTGGTCCGCTGGCTCGTAGAGGATATCAAGGCGGGCAAGATTGCACTGATCTACGCGAATGACGCCTTCGGCCGGGGTGGGCGCGAGATGTTCGTGAAGTTCCTCAAGGATCGCGGGAAGACGGTCGTGGCTGACATCTCCACGGAACCTGGCCAGGCAGACTTCACCCCGGAGTTGACCCAGGTGCGGGCCTCCGGAGCGACCCATCTCATGATCTACAACCACGAGGAGGAAAACGCGCGCGTCATGATCCAGCTCCGCAAGCTGGGGCTCAATCTCGAACCGGTCGGCGACAATCTCTGCGCCCAGACGAGCATCGATCCAGGCGGTGATGCCATGAACGGCGCCAAGTGCCACGTGCCGATGACGGCGGCATCGCCCGTCTCCAGCATGGTGGTCTTGGGTCGGCGTTTCCGGGAGAAGTACGGGAAGGCCCCGGACCACAACATGTACAAGGGCTACATCGGGGTCCACATGCTGAAGGCGGCCATCGAGCGGGTGGGGGCTTTCGATCACGCCAAGGTCCGCGACTGCCTCCACAACAATCTGTTCACCGCGGCCGAGGAGCCCGGACTCCTCGTGGACACGTATGTGCAGGCTAATGGCGATACGGACCGGGAAAGCTTCATCGTCGAGGTGCAGAACCGGCAGGCGAATGTGGTTAAGGTCGTGCCCATGCTGGGAGGGCCCTACACCAGACGGGCCTGCCGGTGAGGGGTGAGTGAGTCAGAACGAGAGCGGAGAAACCGGCCCCGGTAAAACCTGTTCACGGCAACCGAGGGCCCGAGCTGCTCATGGCCCAATGCGTGGGCAACAACGGGCATCCGGGCCGCCAGGGCTTCGTGGTGGCGGTGACGGGTTGCAAGAACGTGGTGGTCGAGGTCCTGCCCATGCTGCGCGGTCCGTACTCGTGGAAGTCGCGTAGGTGATCTGCGGAAGGGGCGGGCAGCCGCCCGTCCCCTTCCTGATGACAGGGGAGCGGCAGATGACAGACGTCCTCCAACTCTTCGTGGCCGGGCTCTCCATCGGCTCCATCTACGCCATGGCGGCCATTGGCTTCGTGCTCCTGTGGCAGACCTCCAACACCATCAACTTCGCCCAGGGAGAGTTCGTGGTCCTCCCGGCCTTCGTGATGGTGCTGTTCTTCAGCGTGTTCCGATTGCCCTTCGCCCTCGCCTGGGTTGCCACGATCATTGTCTCGACGCTGCTCCTGGGCCTGCTGGTCAAGAAGGTGCTGGTGGAGCCGCTCCTCACGATGGGCGTCCTGCCGCTGGTCATTGCCACCATCGGCCTGGGCATGCTTATTCGCTACTCGCTGCAGGAGTTTTGGACGCCGTTGGCCCTCCCGTTTCCCCCGATCTTCTCCCGGGCGCCGGTCCACATCGGGGGCGTGATCTTCACTCGCGAGGAGCTGATGAACGTTCTCTTCGCGGCCCTCGTCATCGGGATTCTGCAGCTCCTGATCCGGCGGACGAAGTTGGGGTGGGCCATGCAGGCCGTGGCGCAGAACCGAGGCCTCGCCTCCATCCTCGGGATCAACGTCTCAAGGCTGGTGGGCATCACCTTCATGCTCAATGCCGCCTTGACGGCCATCGCGGCCGTGCTCATCGCCCCCGTGTACCTTGTGAAGTACGACATCGGCGTCGGGATCGGCCTGAAGGCGTTCTACGCGGCCATCATCGGAGGGTTCAACCAGGTGCGGGGAGCGCTTCTGGGAGGGCTCCTGGTGGGACTGGTCGAGACCTATTCGGCGGCCTACATCTCAAGTCAGTTCCGAGACGCCTTCCCCCTGATCATCCTCATCGGCGTCCTGCTGCTCAAGCCGGAGGGGATCTGGGGCGTGAAGGAGGAGTGGACG
>JBIOJT010000470.1:0-1983 GCA_044451055.1 Methylomirabilales bacterium (SeqCode) | reverse complement strand
CACCAGCATGATGTTCATGATCCCGATGCCGCCCACGAGGAGCGAGACCGACGCAATGGCTCCCAGCAGCAGGGTCATGGTCCGGCTGCTCTCGGCCTGGGCCGCGAAGGTCTCGGCGAGGTTCCGCACGTCAAAGTCGTTATCCTGGAACGGTTGGAGGTGGTGCCGCTGCCGCAGGAGGTCCGTGACCTGCTCCTGAATGTCCGAGAGGAGATCGGCCGACGCCGCCTTGATCTGGATTTGCCCGACGAACCGCGCGTTCGCCTGGCTCACCCCCAGGACGCGCTTCTTGGCCGTGGAGAGCGGGATGAGCACCACATCATCCTGATCCTGGCCCCAACTGGATTGGCCCTTACGGGTGAGCAGGCCGATCACCGTGAAGGGCACCTTCTTGATGCGGATGATCTGGCCAGTGGGGTCGCCGTCGCCGAAGAGGTTCTCCTTCACCGTCTGCCCCAGGACGGCCACCTTGGTGGCCCCGTCCAGGTCTTCGGGTGTAAAGAACCGCCCCGCCGCGAGGTCCCAGTCCCGGATCAGGAGGTAGTCCGGAGCCGTCCCTTGGATCGCGGTGGACCAGTTCTGATTGCCAAAGACGATCTGGGCGCCCCCCCGCAGGGAGCCACTGGCGGCCAGCACCCCGGGGATCTCGGTGGCAATGGCCTTCCCGTCGTCCTCGCTCAGCGTTTGCGTGGACCCGGTCCCCATCCGCATCCCGCCGCTCGTGGCGGCGCCGGGCAGGACGATCAGCAGGTTGGAGCCGATGCTGGCAATCTGCTCCTCGATGCGAGCGGCCGCCCCGCTCCCCACGGCCACCATGGCGATGACCGCCCCCACCCCGATGATGATCCCGAGCATTGTCAGGGCGGACCGCAGCTTATTCACCCGGAGGGCCCGCAGGGCGATCCTCACACTCGCAAGCACGTACATGGCAGTTCTCCGCTACACGCCGGCCGCGGACCCCCCCGCGCCCGGCCTCACGTTCGGCGGCCAGCGAGGCCCGGAGGGTTCACGTGAGGGCCATATGGTCGACCGTGGCGTCGTGTGGTGCCTCGGTCTGCTTATCCTTCACGATGCGACTGTCCCGGAACAGGATTCGAATAGCGTAGGCCGCGATATCCGGTTCGTGCGTAACGAGGGTGATCCTGGCCTCGCGATCATCGTTAGTCAGGAGTCGCTCCAGTTTCGCTCAGGGGCTGGTGGGAGCCGAGGCTTGCCGGGCCTGCGCTAAGATGCCATCACTTCCCGATCGCCGCGATCACGGTCAACACCACTGCCCACTGGGACTATTGCGGCCGACTTGGCAGCGGCGGTCGTACCCAGCAGGAAGGCGAGCAGCGGGAGCAGGGCCCCTTGCACTCGCGGTTTCATGTCCCGCCTCCTTCCATCACGGCCGTGAGGATCGCGTCCGGTTCCGGCGGCGAGGCCTCCAGGACGATTTGCTCGCTGGCTGATAGCTCTTCCATCGGGAGGAGTCCGATCGGGCCGGGAACCGCGCTGGCCTGGAATTGGAAGAGGATCAGGAGGAGGGCGACCGTGGCGGCGAAGGCCGGCACCAGCCCCCACCCCAGGCGCCACATCTCCGCCTCGGGATGCGAGCGCCTCCGAGCAGGCAGCGCGGCCAGGACCCGGTCCGCGAAATCGAGGGGAGGCTCGGGTGCATCCGCCGCCGCCGCAAGCAGGCCTCGGCCCAGTCGGGCGGCTGCCAGCGCTCGAGCACAGACCGGGCATCCCGTCAGATGCTCCCGGATACCCGCAGGCATCTCCGTCGCAGAGACCGCTGCCAGCTCGCTGATTCTCTTCTCAACCTCTCCGCACGATTTCATCTTGTGCCCTCATCCCTGCGACCAATCCCTCAGCCCTCCGAGATTCCTGCGGGAAGTCAGGCCGGTCGTTCCCGATGGCCTAGGTCACTTCTCATTCGAGTGGCTGGCGCTCTTCAGCATGGTCAGGGCGTCGGTCACGATGTCCTGCTGGCCGTCATTG
>JBIOJT010000469.1:0-2021 GCA_044451055.1 Methylomirabilales bacterium (SeqCode) | reverse complement strand
CCCGGAAGCTCAGCTTGTCCCCCAGACCGGCAATGTTCCCATATCCGAGCTCGACCCCATAACGCCAGAAGCCGGTGAAGCGGGAGCCGTAGTTGTCCACATCCACCCCGAAATTGACCGGTACGCGCTCCTGGGCGGTCAGGACGACGTCGGTGGTCCCGCGGGACTCTCCCGGCTTCAGCGAGGCCCGCACGTTGAGGCCAGGATAGTCATTCAGGTCATTGATGGCGGTCTCGAGCAACCCCTCGTTCACCACCTTGGCGTTCTCCACCCGGGTCAGCGCCCGGGTGATCGTGGCCGAGTTGTAGCGCTCGTTCCCCGTCACCTCGATCCTGCCGATCGTGCCCTCGAGCACGGCGATCTCGAGGACCCCCTCCCGCACATCCTGCGGGGGGAGATAGGCACGCGCCAGGATAAACCCCTTGTCGGCGTAATAGTCGGTGATCCGGGCGGCAACCTCCCGGAGTTGTGCCAGGCTGAGCTCCTTGCCCTCCTCGGAACGCACCAGGGCTTCCAATTTCGCCGAGGGGATCACCGTGTTGCCCGTGACGCGGAACTGCGTCACGAGCACCTTCGGACCTTCCGCCTCCTTTGGAGGAGCGCCGGATGGGGCCGGCTTCTCGATCTCCGCCGGCGGCCGTGGCGTCATATCCGGCGCGCCGGGTCGCCGCTCTGGCTCGAGCTCCTGTTGGCCGGGTTGCGCCGCCGGCGGGAGTTGGGCTTGCGCCGCGACCTTCGCGGGAACGGAAAACACACACAGGAGGAGGCCAACCGCGAGAAGCTGAATCGGTCCTGCCGTCTGCCTGACGGTCTTCACGTCACCCTCCAGTCACCGCGCGATTATTCCGCGACCCCTCAACTCGCAGCTTGGCCGCTCGATCTCACTTTCGGAATACGACCTCCGGGTTGCATCGTCTTCGCACGCTTCCGGGCCCGCAAACATCCCCCTCGAAACTGAGAATCGCCGTTCGAGTTGCTACTTCGCCCACCACGGCACCACGTCCTCCAAGGGCTGCCCGGCCCGATTGGCCAGGGCCAGGAAGCACTGCAACGAGAGCAGGTGGGCGTAGATCCACCCAAGGTATCCGGACGTCAGGAAGGTGTGGGCGGTCGGCGCAGGGAGGGCCTGAAGCTTCGTTTCATCCACCACCAAGGCGTTGCGGAGGCCGAAGCGCTCACGGTCCACCCGCACCACGTCCACGTTGCGCGGCATCAAGAGGTCCGCCGCCTTCAGCGCCAGGAGGAACTCCTGCGTTCGACGATGCTCCACCTGTACCGCCCGCAAGAATTCGATCTGCGCCTGCAAGACGGGCTCGGGCTCTCCTTGGGCGGAGAACAAGGCTTGGCCGTAATCCGGGGAGAAGCACTCGCTGGCCTCGTCGAAGGCCACATCGAAGTCTGTCGGATTGCCGGGGATGTCCGCCAGCACGAAGGGATATCGCCGGATGAATGCGGGGACGTAGGTGGCTGTCCAGCGACCCTGCCGGTCGACGAAGGCATTGTCCTCCGCCCGGAGAGACAACACGGCCTGTGCGCTCAATGTTCCGTCGGCCCCCTGAATGACCACCACGGGATAGTGGCGGCAGGCCGCAGGGAATTCGACGGCCATCAGGGGAACCGCGATGAGCGTTCGGCAGAACATATAGTTCGAGGGTGGGGTGAACCGCAGGCTGGCATGGGCCAGCCGATTGAGTCGCACGGGGCGTTGATACATGAGCAGTTCTGGCATGCGCGTCCTCTCTCCTTGTTCTCTTTGCGAGGTCGATTTTCGCGGGCCTGGAACTGGCACGAGGCGGTTCGGCCGCGAGACTTTACCGGCGGGCGGGCGATCCGTGCACGTGCGAGCTCGCGTCTTTGGGCTGTCCCTTCCCGGCCTCCCGACACTGCCGGCACACCCGCTCGCCGGGAATCGGGGGGTTGCAGAGGGCGCACCACTGATGTCCACAACGCTCACACAATTCCGTCGCCTCAAAACTGGGGTGGGCCGGGCATCGGGCTGGACCGATGGAATCATCCACGGT
>JBIOJT010000468.1:0-2095 GCA_044451055.1 Methylomirabilales bacterium (SeqCode) | reverse complement strand
TACAGCGGCTGCTTGTGCCCGCGCATAAGGTTCACCCGCGTCAGGAATTCATTGGCCGAGAAGACGCCGTTCAGATTCTCCCCCGGGATGCCCTGGAACTTCGGAAAGCCGGCCCCGGTGCCGATGAAGACGGCGTCGAAATTCCTCTCCTGCATGAGTTGGGGAATGGTGAAGAGCTTCCCGATGATCGTATTCAGCTCGATCGTGACCCCCATCTGCTTCAACAGTTCGAGCTCCCGGTCCACGATGGCCTTGGGGAGCCGGAACTCCGGGATGCCGTACTTCAGCACCCCACCGGCCATGTGGAGGGCCTCGAAGATGGTGACGCTCACCCCGGCCCGGGCGAGGTCGGCGGCGCAGGCGACGCCCGCCGGGCCGGAGCCGATGATGGCCGCCCGCTTGCCGACGGATTGTGCCGGCGGCGTCTCGCTCTCGAAGTGGGCCATGGCATAGTCTGCCACGAAGCGTTCCAGGCGGCCGATGGCCACCGGCTCGGCCTTGACCCCCACGATGCAGCGGATCTCGCACTGGGTCTCCTGAGGGCAGACGCGGCCGCAAACCGCCGGGAGGGGGTTGTCCTGCCGGAGGATCTCGTAAGCGCGCTTGAGATCGTCACGACCGAGGGCCCGGATGAAGCCTGGGATGTCGATGCCGACGGGGCAGCCGGCGATGCAGCGGGGCTTCTTGCACTCCAGACACCGGTCCGCCTCTCGGCGGGCATCTTCCAGCCTGTAGCCCAGTGCTACTTCGCTGAAGTTTTTCCCACGCGCCGCCGGATCCTGCTCGGCCATAGGGGTCCGGCCCTGGGGAATAGTGTGGATGCTCTTTACGGTCGTCATTGCCTATACTCCAAACGGAGCCGGCCGCCGCCTTGGGGGGCTAGGGCGTCCGGCTGAGCAGTTTACACTCTGCCTCGAACTGGTGGAGGGATGATTGCTCCTCCGGACGGAAGCGTGTCTGACGCCGCAAGAGCTCTGCGAAGTCCACCTGATGCCCGTCGAAGTCCGGGCCGTCCACGCAGGCGAAGCGCATCTTGCCGCCCACGGTCACCCGACAGCTCCCGCACATACCGGTCCCGTCAACCATGATGGAGTTCAGGCTCACCAGCGTCCGCACGCCGAAGGGCCGGCTGACTTCGCAGCAGGCCTGCATCATGGGGAGGGGGCCGATCGCCACGACTTCTTCCGTGTCCCGGTGCTGCTCCAGAAGAAGCTGGAGAACCTGGCTCACGAAGCCTTTATGGCCGGCGGAGCCATCGTCGGTGGCGAGGTGCAGTTCGTCGCTTTGGGCCCGGAATTTCTCCTCCCAGAAGATCAGCTCTTTGGTCCGGAAGCCGATAATGGCCAGGGTGATGCTCCCCAGGCTCTTGTAGGCCCGGAGTTGGGGGTAGATGGGAGCCACACCCAGGCCGCCCCCCACCAGGATGACCTTGGCCCGTTTCTGGATGTGGCTCGCCTCCCCCAGGGGTCCGATGAAATCGAGGAGGGTGTCGCCCACCTCGAGGCGCATCATCTCCCGGGTGGACTTCCCTACGGCCTGGACGACCACGGTCACGGTACCGGCTGTCCGATCGAAGTCGGCCACGGTGAGGGGGATGCGCTCCCCCCGCTCGTGCATCCGTACCATGAGGAAGTGTCCGGGCTGGGCGGCCCGGGCCAGGTCGGGGGCTTCCACCTCCCACAGGTAGGTGACCGGGGAAAAGACCTCTTTCCGCACGATCTTATAGCCGCTGGCCATCTCTCCCCTTCCCGCCAATGGCGTACGACATGTGACGAAAGAGTTTCACTTGCCATGCACCAACTACCACAAAACCTCCGCCGCCTGCCAGAGGCGATTATTTGATGAGGAGACCGATGGCCCACTCCGCGCTCATCTTGCTCTCCGTGAAGATGGCCTCCGCCAGATCCGGGTTGTGGATCCCTTTCGCCTTGACCACGACCTCGTAGTCTTTCCGCGCCTTGGCCAGGAACTCGCCGGCGGCAGCCACCTCGGGCCGATCCTTCTTCGCGGCGGCCAGGGCCGTCGCTCCCTTCTCCAGCGAGGTCCGCGCCGCTCGCAGCGCCTCTCCCACCTGTCCCTGCCAGACGGTCAGCAG
>JBIOJT010000467.1:0-2102 GCA_044451055.1 Methylomirabilales bacterium (SeqCode) | reverse complement strand
TGAACAGACCGATCACCAGAGCGAAGGTGCTGACAACCTCGAAGTATATGATCGCCTTCCCTCCAACACGACCAGCCTTCCTGATGCTGCCCGCCCCTGCGATGCCTAGCACCACGGTGCAAAGAATCACCGGCGGGATGAGCATCTTGATGAGGTTGATGAAGCCATCGGCGACGGGTTGCATGGCCACCCCGGCGGCGGGATAGAAATGCCCCATCAGGGCGCCCAACACGATCATGAGTGCAACCCAGTTGTACAGCTTCGATGCAAAGCGCCTCATGCCCGTCCTCCTCTTAGCAGGTTTCGTACCACATCCATCTGAAACCTCGAACTACACATCAACGAGGGGGAACTCCGAGTGATTTCCGGTTGCGGCAAGTGAGAACACTTTGACTCTGGCGCCTCCCACGCCAGTGATCTGTCAGATGTTTGAATATCGATCTCTCCACTTCAAGGGCCAGTCTTGGCCTCGTCTCGTCGACCCGCTGCGCGAGGAGTCGGACGAGTCGGACAGCGCCCCCTCACACGAGCTGCTGCATCTGCTCCTGGGAGTGGGCGAGGACGGCCGCGTGGAGGCTGTTGCCGTGGGCGTCCATGGTGACCACGGCGGGGAAGTCCTGCACGCGGAAGGCCCAGATGGCCTCGGGGCTCCCGAACTCCTCCAAGGAGACGCCGAGGACCTCGGTCACGCACTCGGCCAGGACCTGGGCGGCCCCGCCGATGGCGTGGAGGTAGACGCAGCCCACCTTGGCGCAGGCGGCCAGGGTCTGGGGGCCCATCCCGCCCTTGCCGATGACCGCCCGGAGGGCGTACTTCTCGATGAGGGCCCCCTGGTAGGGCTCCTCGCGGATGGAGGTGGTGGGGCCGGCGGCCTTCACCACCCACTGCCCCTTCTCCTTGATCACCACCGGGCCGCAGTGGTAGAGGATCTGGTTCTGGAGCGGCACGGGGGGGGTGCCCCCGTCATAGAGGAACTTGTGCACGGCGTCCCGTCCGGTGTAGATCACCCCCGAGAGGTGCACCATGTCCCCCTGCTTCAGAGCGCGGATCTTGTCTTCGGTGTAGGGTTCGCTGAGCTGGATCATGTTCGCCCCCTGAGGCAGAATGCCCAATTTCCAAACCCCAATGACCACTCCGACACGGAGCGAAGCATCATTGGAACCTCGGACCTTGGACCTTGAACATTGGCCCGTGGACCTCTGCTAGTAGAGCCACTCCCGGATTGTGCCGTTGGCGTCCAGGACGACCCCCTGCCGCCGGTAGGCCCAGCACATGTAGGAGATGGAGACGAAGAAGCTCGCGGGGAGGCGGTTCAAGGCCCCGATCTTACAGCCCAGGAGGGTCGTCGCCCCCCCGAAGCCCATGGGGCCGATCCCCAGCTTGTTGGCGCTGGCCACGATGTCTTTTTCCAGGGTCGCGAGCGACGAGTCCGGATTCACATCGTCCATTATGCGAAGCAACTGCTCCTTGGAATGGAGGTACCCTGTCGCCCGATCGCCCCCGATGCAGACGCCCAGGATGCCTGGGCCGCAGCCCTTCCCCTGGGCCTGGAGCACGGCGTCCAGGATGACCTTGCGCACGCCGGGGAGGTCCCGGTTGGCGTGCAGGCGCACGTCGGGGAGGGAGTACTGGGTGCCCACGTTCTCGCAGCCGCCGCCCTTCAGGATGAGGCGGACGTCCAGCCGGGTCCCCCGGTGCTGGTGGAAGTGGCAGCTCGGGCTGCCCGGGCCCAGGTTGTTTCCCGTATTCTTCCCGGTGAGCGCATCCACCGAGTTCTGGCGGAGGTAGCCCTTGGCCGTGGCCGCGGCCACCGCCGCGGATGCGGCTTTCTCGAAGGCGAGCTGATCGAACGCCTTGGGCGCCTTCACGAAGAAGAGGATGCTCCCGGTATCCTGGCAGAGCGGCGCGGACTTCCGCTGCGCCAGGTCGATGTTCGTTTGGATGATGCGCATGGCGTACTGGGCGTTGCTGCCCGGCTGCTCCTGCGTGGCGTAGTGGGCAAGCGTCCGGACGACGTCCGCGGGCAGCTCGGCCGAGGTGCGGCGGACGAGCTCCAGCAGGGTGGCTTTCAGATTCCGCATGGGGACTCCCTTCTGCCGGGC
>JBIOJT010000466.1:0-2159 GCA_044451055.1 Methylomirabilales bacterium (SeqCode) | reverse complement strand
CTCCTCCAGGGCCGGGAGGAGCGGATCGTCGGCGAGGGCAAAGTCCGCCTGCTGGACCTGCATGTGCGCCAGGGCGCGGGCGACATGGCGAGCCCCTTCGGGTTCCGAGGCCGCGATCTGCAGGCAGAAGTCCGCGAAGTCCGCCAGGCGAAAGGTCGTGGGCTGGGGCCGCTGCCGCTGCTTGAGGATGGCGACGATCGCGTTCAGGTCCTGCAGAAGCTCCCCCCAGAGCCGACCCCGCTGGTCCATGACCTCTTGGATGATGGCCCGCTCGGGCAGTTTGCGCTGAAGTTCGGCGACCGGGAAGATCAGGGCCCGTTCGGCCACATCCTCGCGCCGGAACTGGGGGGTCCTAGCGGTCAGGCCGACGAAGCAGCGGTGGTGGAAGCGGGCCAATGTGTTCGTCGTGTACAGTTCCCGGCGGGAGATGTCCGCGCCGGTGACTACGCGGGCCAGGTGGTCCTCCAGCCAGGGCACCTTCGCGTCGGCGTTGTCGAAGACGGCGATGGGGCTGGCCGTGACGGCCGCGATGAAGCCGTCTTCCCGGTCTCGTTCCAGGGCGAGGACATCCGCGGCCGGGCCGAAGAGCGCCACCAGGAGCTTCTTGAAGGCAAACGACTTGCCGCCCCCCTTGGGCCCCACCAGCACGTTCAACGGGCGAGTGGGGATGTGCGTCCCGAAGAAGGGGGCATAGGTCCACAGCGCCCATATGCGTCGGAGGTCCTCGATGGCGACGTAGCCACGGGCGAAGTTCACGGGGTCCACGAGAAGGGGGCGCCACACATCGTGGGAACTGCCAAGATCCGGCTCCCAGGGCGTCCATCCCGGATCGTCGCGAAAGTAGACTCCATTCTCGCCGTTGTCCCCGCACACCAGGGCCGCGCCGTCCAAGCGGTAGACGGAGCCGTCGAAGCAGCTCACATACAGCACGCCGGCCCGCGTGTCATAGTAGGCCAGCCGGTGCGCCTCACATCGCGTGCCGCGGGTGTGCGCCTCAACCCGCAAGTGATGCGTGACATAGGTGTACTCAGACTCCGAAGGATTCAGCCCGTAGCGGGCGAGTAGCGCCGCGAGGTCGATGGGCGGCTCCACGAGGTGGGACACTGTGCGGGTCTTGGTCATGAAGAAGAGCGGGCCGTCGGGAGTCCAGAGGAGCCGGCCACGTTCCCGCAGGTCCTTGGTGATGAGATCCGCAATCGCCCGCCGCTTTTCAAAGGCGGCCATCACCTCCCGCGGGGTCAGCCGAATGTTGTCCACCTCTGCCCGCACATCGCCGTGCGCTTGTCCCTCGCGTGCCCGTGCCTTCTCCTCACGCGCCCTCGCCTTCTCCTGCTCATGGAGCACCCGGAATGCTGGATGGCTGAGGTTGACGGCTTTCTCTTGGAGGCGGCGGAAGGCCGCCGGGCCCTTCGCCACGAGGTAGTCATCGGCCCCCGTCTTGCCCTGGCCCTCCAGGGTCGGGATCCTCACGATAAGCACCGTCGCTCCTCGGGCCTCAAGGAGCCGGGCAAATCGATACACGGCATGAAGGACTTGCTCGTTCGCCCAGGCGTCTGAATCGGGCACAAGGTACACGATGCGTCCGGCCCAGGGGACGGCCTCGAGGTCGGGGATGAGACTGTCCGGTGGCAGGTCCTTGGCGCGGAAGTTCCAGACGCCCCCGAGGGCGACAGCCGGGAACCCGACTTGCGTCAGCGCCAACGCCTTCACCTCGCCTTCGATGATGCGGAGAGTTCGCTCGGGGCTGACCAAGACTTCCCGCACCCCGGCAGGGACGTAGAGACGCACGGGGGAGCCGGTAGGTTGGCCGAATTTCTGCTTGCGCCCATCGCCGCGCACGATGGCCGGAAGCAGTCGAACCCGAGAGAAGCCGCTGCACCCCTCGTAGGGGATCACCAACCCCGAGTGCCCGTCCGGCACCGGGCCTCCCGCCAGGCGGGCGAGCTCCTGGGGGCGGGCCATATGCAGCCCGTTCGCCTCGATGGTGGCCTCCCCGATGCCCCGCGCCCGGAGGTACTCTAGGTGCTCGGGATGGCGGGCCGGATGGGTAGCCGTGCTCACCGCGCATCTTCCTCGCGGGCCGGGACGCGGTTCTTCTCTACGAATTTCGCGAAGTCCTCGTCGCGAACCATGACGCGCCGTCCCAGCCGCACCACGGG
>JBIOJT010000465.1:0-2190 GCA_044451055.1 Methylomirabilales bacterium (SeqCode) | reverse complement strand
GTACTGGCACATCGGGGACGGCGGGCTCTACGAAAACTCGGGAATCGAGTCCCTCGCGTTCGTGTTCCTGAAGCAGCTCCAGGAGCACAAGGCCCATCGCGCGCTCATCATCGCCTTCGACAGCTCCTTCCCCTTCTCGGTGGGCGAGCGGCGCCTCAGCCTGCGGGTGGAGCCCTGGAGGCTCTTCACCTACGACTTCTCTCGGATCCCCGGGATCATGGAGCAGCGCGCCACCGCGTACCAGAGCCTGTTCTTCCGCAGCCTGCAGATCGAGGGGGTGTTCCCCGACAACCAGACCGCGCACGTGATCTTCCTCCGCCACACCGACGCCACGTGGCAGGAGGACCTGAGCGACCTGCCCGAGGCCTGCCGGAACGAATCGCCCCCGTTGGATTCACCGACCGCCGTGGTGGAGCGGATCGCCGAGATCCCCACGCGGTTCTGGCTAGCCTCGGAGTGTAACCGCCAATTGCTCGTCACCGCCGCGACCAAGGTCGTGGCGCAGAACCAGCAGGAGATCGAGGACTTCCTGGCCGGCCGCCCGACCCCGGAGGACACCGTGAAGTGACGCCGCATCGCCCGCGGGGTGTGGTTCGACGAGCTGACCGGTGATCGCAAGGAGAAGACGGCAATGAGTGTGAGTTTCGGGTGGGGTATTTCTTTTGAGAAGGAGGCACACCGATGATGTCCAGGGCGCGTGGATCAAGAAGTGGGGCAACGGTTCCCGGTCTTGCCCTTGTGATGTGGAGCCTGATAGTGATCGTGGTTTTTCTGTTGGCGGGGGGACCTGGGATGGTTGCCGCGGGCCAGTCTCCTTTTGAGGTGCCGCCGGTCCTGAAGGCGAGCGATCTGGTGCCCGCGGAACTGCTCAAGGGCGCCAGGTTCCAGGTGGACGAGAAGGTACCCACCAGCGATCTCGTGGCACGCTTCTCGCTCCGCTCAGATTTCGGCACCTTCGAGGCGCATGGGCGGGAGATGCTGCGGATCCGGGTAGCGGAACTCGCCGCCATCGAGCAGCTTGAGGCGACCAGCAAGACGGAGACATTCCTCAATGCGGCCGGCAATGCGGCGGTGCGGCCGGTCCAGTCCGCCGCCAGCATCGTCATGAACCCCGTGGAGACCGCCCAAGGAATTCCTGGGGGCGTGGGCCGATTCTACGACCGGGTGAAAATGGGCGCCCAGCATATCACCGAGGGGGCGACGGATTCGAGCAAGAGCGGTGCGGATCAAACGGCAGAGGTCACTCGCCGGGTGGGCAGCATCACCGCGGACGCCTTCGGCTACGAGCAGGAGCGGCGGGCGCTGGCGAAGAGCCTCCAGGCCGATCCCTACACGACCAACCCGGTGCTTGCCGAGAAGCTTTCGGACGTGGCCTGGGTCGCGTTTTCGGGACGGCTCTCGGTCAACACTTTGATCTCCGTGGCGGTCCCCGCCTCGATGGTGATCAGCGCCACGTCCGTGACCAACGACATGGTGTGGGATACGAAGCCGGCCGATCTCCTCAAGCGGCATGCCGAGACGCTGGCAGCCATGGGGGTCAGCGAAAAGGATGTGGGCGCGATGCTCAAGAACCAATGGTACTCCCTGACCGTCCTGACGCTCTTTGTGAATGGGCTCGAGCGGTTGGCGGGGACGACGGGGAGGCCGGAGGCGGTGACCCTGGCGGCGGGCGCCGCGTCGGAGGATGATGCCCGGTTCTTTGCCGGAGTCGTCCAGATGCTCGCGCGGTACCATGAAACGGTGGAGCCGATCGCAAAGCTCGTGAGCCGTGGAACGGTGATCGGATACAACCGCAGGGGAGCCGTTGTGGTTGCTGCTCCCGTGGACTACCTGTCGTGGACGCAGCGGGTCAGCAACTTCGCCCACCGATCCGACCTGAAGGCGAAAGAGCGTAGCGTCTGGCTGACTGGCGAGGCATCGCCCCGCGCGAAACAGGAATTCCAGGCGCTCGGCTGGACGCTGCACGAGGAGTCTCTCGTACCGAAGGCGGGAAGCTCGTGATAGTTCCGGCAACCCTGGTCGTGTCGTCGGTGTTGAAGCTAGCCCGGATTATTCATGAAGTGGCTTCGCACCTCGGAACAGCCCCCTCACCCTGTCCCTCTCCCGCACTGGCTGATCGTTACCCATATCCTGAGGGGCTGGACACGGAGGGTTGCAGCAGATGTCGGGCGTGCCGAAGCGCCATGAATC
>JBIOJT010000464.1:0-2309 GCA_044451055.1 Methylomirabilales bacterium (SeqCode) | reverse complement strand
GGAGGGGAAGAGGTGGTGAGCCGTGCCCGATGAATTGAGGCCGGGGATCCTGTTGGATGTCCGGACTCAACTGGAGGAAGCCGCCCACGAGATGGACGCCACCCTTCGCCAGGCGGCCTCGTCGGCGGCCATCGGGCGCCACGGAGCGACCGCGGCGGGGTTTTACGCCGAGACGGGATCGCTGATCATCGGGGGGAGGGAGAGCCACCCGCTCCTTCTCGAAGCGGCGGCCGGTGCCCTGTCGTTTCTCGCCGAGCAGCAGTCCAAGACGGGCCGGACGTTTGCGCCGGATGACCTGTACTGGACGAATGATCCGCGCTGCGACGCTGCGGGGCTGGAGGATCTGATCCTGGCCTGCCCGGTGGTACGAGACGGCCGGGCGATCTCGTTCGTCGCGGTGACGGCGACGCACACCGCCTTGGGCCGCGCCACCTTGGCCCCCGTCCAGAGCTTGCGGCGTGAGGGGTTGATCCTGCCCTGGACACGGGTGGGTCATGCCGGCTCGATCCAGGCGGAGATCTTGGATGTCCTGGCGGCGAACGCCGAGACTCCCATGGAATTCCTGGCAGACCTCCGGGCGCAGATCCATTCTCTTCGTCTCGGGCAGGACGTGATGGATGCGCTGGTGGATCATCACGGGCAGGAGACAATCACGCGGGCGAGGGAGACGCTGGGCCGGGGCGCTCGGCGCGCGCTCGAGGCCACGCTGAGAAAACTTGAAACGGGACCGGCCGAAGGGCACGTGGCGCCATTCAGTGTCCGAATCACGAGAGAAGGAGACGGAGTGCAGGTCTCGCTGAGAGTGGAGGACGGGGCGTTCCGCCCACGGCCCACGCCGGCCCTGGCGCGGGCCGCTGTCCGGGCCGCCCTCAGAGAGATCCTGTCGGTTGAGGTGCCGGCACTCTGCGTGGTGGGCGGCCTTTCGGATGCGATCCGGATCGCGACGACCTGGGATTCACCCGGCTCCGATCTTCCCATCGGGGTGTCGAGGTTTGCCGGCGCCCAGGGAATCCGCGAGGCGGTCCTGGCGGCCTTTGCCGAGGTGCTGCCGCATCTGGCCCAGGCCCCGGACGCGGGACCCTTGCTCCTGGACCTCCGCGGGGAGCGAGCAGACGGCACGCGGTACCGGATCCGATTGGAACTCACCGGGGGACTGGGTGCCTCGGTGTTCGGGGACGGGATGACCAACGCGGCGCCGTCCTTCCATCCACAGTGCCTCCGTTCGGTCGAGGCGATCGAGCGCGCCGCGCCGCTGCGAGTCCTGCGCTTCGAGTTGCGTCCCGACTCGGCCGGACCCGGCCAGTACCGTGGGGGTCTAGGCGCGTCCGTGGCGCTGGAGCTCCTGGAGGGGCGGGCCGAAGTGGATGTCCTCCTGCCCGGAAGGCCATGTGGTCTCCGCGGCGGCATGCGGGGGGCTGGCGACCGCCTCGTCCTGGTGACACCGGAGGAGGGGATGCGGGAGCAGGCCGGACCCGCGCAGGTCACCCTCACGCTCCGGGCCGGCCATTGTCTCAGCCTGGAGAGTCCCGGGGGCGGCGGCTGGGGGCTGCCGTTTCAGCGATCCATCATGCGGATCGAAGAGGACCTTGCCCGCGGTCTCATCACGCGAGACCAGTCCAAGAACCGGTACGGGGTGGTCCTGAAGCCCGGCAGCCTGGAGAAGGACGACCACCTCACCTATCGGGTCCGCCACTATCTGCTCAGCACGCTCGCTGCCGAAGACATCATCGCCGGTGAAGAGCTGCTGGACTGATGCCGCCTCACTTTTCTCACCTCACGTCTCTGCTTCTCCGTTTTCCCGTTTCACCCGTTCTCCATGTCCCCTTCTCCCCCTGCGCCCGTGTTCCTCAATTCTCGGCTCACGGCTCTCACTTCTCCCTTGCTCTTTCCTCGGGCCGCGTACTAGGATGACGCACCTAGCAGCGAGCAGCCGATGACCATGACCGAGATCTATCTGGACGTAGAGACCCAGCGTATTGCCGACGAGGTGCAGGGCGGCTGGGACAACATTCGGGCATTCGGCCTCTCCGTGGCCGTCACCTGGGATGAGGCGAACGGATATCGGGAGTGGTACGAGCCGGACGCCGGAAGGCTGATCGGCGAGTTGCGTGCCTTCGATCGGATCGTGACGTTCAACGGGCTGCGCTTTGACCTGGAGGTGCTGTCGGCCTACGGGGACGTGGGCGAGCTGCACGGGAAGAGCCTTGACCTGCTGCAGGACCTGAAGCGTCGGCTGGGATTCCGGGTGAGCCTGCAGAGCCTGGGCCAGGCGACCTTGGGAAAGAAGAAGACGGCCTCCGGCCTGGAGG
>JBIOJT010000463.1:0-2319 GCA_044451055.1 Methylomirabilales bacterium (SeqCode) | reverse complement strand
CGCATCTCCCGTGGATTCGACGTTGCAGGCGCCCAGCGCAGCATTCGTCACCATCATGTGCGAGGAGGAATTGCGGGGCTGCATCGGCTACGTGGAACCCATTAAGCCGCTGGCCGAGGCCGTGGCGCACTGCGCGGCCGCGGCCGCCACCGACGATCCGCGCTTTCCGCCCGTGACGCCGGACGAGCTCTCCCGTTTGCGTGTGGAAGTGTCCATCCTCTCTCCCCTGCGCCCGATCGCCGATCCACAGGAGATTCGGGTCGGAACGCACGGCCTCTTCATCACCCAAGCGGTCCGCCACGGACTCTTGTTGCCCCAGGTGGCCACCGAGTTCGGCTGGGATCGGGAGACATTCCTCCGGCAGACGTGCCTGAAGGCGGGGCTGCCGGGCGATGCCTGGAAGCATGGGGCCGAGATCCAGGTCTTCACCGTGGACCACTTCACCGATAACGTGCCCGTCGAGTCACGGGAACCCTGAGGTGCGCCGAGGCGTGGTCTCGGCATCGAGAATTCGCTTGCCGGGGTCCAGCCTTTTTGATAGCATTCTTTTGCTCTTTTGAGCGTCCGCAGCAGAAGCCCCGCATATCCATTCCGTCCAGGAAGAGCGTCGGCGGGTCGGGAATTCGGCGGTCCAGCCGCCCCCGGGGACGTGTCGAAGTTTCGAATCCGCCTCTCCGAAGGACCCTCGACTCCTTCGGAGGCCGGAAACTGCCGAACGATTCCTTGGAACCCCTGGCGCGCCACAGCTGAGTACGAGGAGAGCAGATGCTACGTGTGCGCCGTGCACTCCTGAGCGTCTCGGACAAGACCGGCCTAGTACCCTTCGCCTCCGGACTGGTGGGCCTTGGCGTGGAACTCATCTCCACGGGAGGGACGGCCCGGGTCCTGCGAGAGGCTGGCCTCCCCGTGACCGACGTGGCGGAGATCACCGGCTCCCCCGAGATGCTGGACGGGCGCGTGAAGACGCTGCACCCGCGAATTCACGGCGGGCTGCTGGGCATTCGGGGCAACCCGGAGCATGAACGTCAGATGGCCGCCCAGGGGATCACACCCATTGACTTGGTGGCGATCACCCTGTATCCCTTCGAGGCGACGATCGGGAAGCCGGACGTCTCACTGGCCGAGGCCATCGAGAACATCGACATCGGTGGCCCGGCGATGCTGCGTTCGGCCGCCAAGAACTTTCAGGGCGTCGCTGTCCTCGTGGATCCGGCCGACTACCCGACGCTCATCGAGGAGCTGAAACGAAACCACGGCGCCCTCTCCCCCACGACCCGATTCGGGTTGGCCCGGAAGGCCTTCGCCCATACAGCACGTTACGATGCAATGATCGCGGGCTTCTTGGAAGGCCGGGAACTCGCCGCAGACGGCACTCGGCTCTCGACCACCCAGGGGGGCACCCAGCCGACGGGCCTATGGCCCGAGGTCGGCAGGGTCCCCGGCTCTCGCTCTTCCTTCCCCTCCATGCTACACGTCCGGCTGGAGAAGCTCCAGGAGTTACGCTATGGGGAGAATCCGCACCAGCGGGCCGCTTTCTACCGGGACCTCGACCTGCGGGGGGGGATCGCCTCTGCCCGCCAACTGCAGGGCAAGGAACTTTCCTACAACAACATCATGGACCTGCACGCTGCCTGGGAGCTGGCCAGGGAGTGGACTGAGCCCGTGGTGGTCATCATCAAGCACACGAACCCATGCGGGGTGGCGACAGCGGACGAACTGGTCCAGGCCTATAGACGGGCGCGCGATACCGATCCCGTCTCCGCGTACGGAGGCATCCTGGGGGTGAACCGCGCGTTGGACGCCGCCACGGGCCGGGAGATCGCCTCCACCTTCGTCGAGGCGATCGTCGCCCCGGGCTACGCGCCGGAAGCGCTGACCATTCTCCGGGACAAGAAGAACCTCCGCCTGCTGGAGATGCCACGGGATGATGGACGCGGAGGCTACGAGATGCGGAGAGTGAGCGGTGGCATGCTGGTCCAGGATCGAGACGATGTGGACCTGGATCTAGCCTCACTGAAGGTGGTGAGCGGGCGAATGCCAGCCGACGCAGAGATGCAGGCGCTGCGCTTCGCCTGGAGGGTGGCGAAGCACGTGAAGTCCAATGCCATCGTCCTCGCCACGGCACACGCGACCGTCGGGGTCGGCGCGGGTCAGATGAGCCGGGTGGACTCCGTCCGTTTGGCGCGAATGAAGGCCAACTTTCCCACTCAGGGAACGGCCCTGGCCTCGGACGCCTTCTTCCCGTTTCGCGACGGTGTGGACGCGGCCGCCGAGGCGGGGGTGACCGCCGTCGTACAGCCCGGCGGCTCGGTGCGGGAT
>JBIOJT010000462.1:0-2327 GCA_044451055.1 Methylomirabilales bacterium (SeqCode) | reverse complement strand
CTTCCGGATGGTCCGATGGTTCCTCCGGAAGATGTCGGTCGCGATCACGCGTTGCTCCAAGGTCTGCATCTGACTCCCTCCGCTCGACCCGATGGCCTCGCCCGCTTACCAGGCCTGTCGGGTCCCTACCTCGCTACCAGAGAGCCGACTCAGGCTAGCAGCCCGAGCTTCCCCTCGTAGATGTAGGCGCGGGCGTTCTCGGCGATCACCTCGGGATCCACCGTGAGCCGGGCCACGCCGGTCTCCATGGCGGCGATGGCCACCGCCTTGGCCACGGCCACGGGGACCCGGAAGTCCAGCATGGTGGGGATGATGCAGCCGGGGGTGAGGTCCTTGTCGCTCACCAGGTCCGCGATGGCGTGGGCGGCGGCGATCTTCATGGCGTCGTTGATCTCCCGGGCGCGGACGTCTAAGGCCCCCCGGAAGATGCCGGGGAAGCCCAGGGAGTTGTTCACCTGGTTCTCGAAGTCCGAGCGGCCCGTGGCGACCACGGCGGCCCCGCCGGCTTTCGCCTCGTCCGGGTAGATCTCGGGGACCGGGTTCGCCATGGCGAAGATGATCGAGTCTTTGGCCATGGTCCGGACCATCTCCGTCGTCACCGCCTTGGCGACCGAGAGCCCGATGAAGGCGTCGGCTCCCACCAGGGCGTCGGCCAAGGTGCCGGTGCGGTGCTCGGTATTCGTGCAGCGGGCCATCTCGGCCTTCACGGGGTTCATCTCCCCCGGCCGGCCTTCGTAGACGATGCCCTTACTGTCACACAGGATGAGGTCCTTGATCCCCACCTTCTGGAACAGGCGGGCCACCGCGATGGCCGCGGCCCCGGCCCCGTTGAGCACCACCCGGGCGGTGTCGAGGGTCCGGCCCGTGACCTTCAGGGCGTTCAGGAGGGAGGCCAGCACGATCACGGCGGTCCCGTGCTGGTCGTCGTGCATCACCGGGATATCCAGCTCCTTCTTCAGCCGGTCCTCGATCTCGAAGCAGCGGGGGGCGGAGATGTCCTCCAGGTTGATCCCCCCGAAGGAGGGGGCGATGGCCTTCACCACCTCCACGATCTCGTCCGGGTCCTGGGTGGCGATGCAGATCGGGAAGGCCTCGACCCCGCCGAAGGTCTTGAACAGGACCGACTTGCCCTCCATGACCGGCATGGCCGCCCGGGCGCCGATGTTGCCCAGGCCCAGGACGGCACTGCCATCACTGACCACCGCCACCAGGTTCCCCTTGCAGGTGAGGTCGTAGACGCGACTCGGATCCTCCTGGATCGCCCGAGCCGGCAGCGCGGCCCCTGGGGGGAGGTAGAGCATGCTCAAAATGTGAGAGTCTTTGATCGGGACCTTGCTCACGATCTGGAGCTTCCCGCGGAAGCGGCGATGCAGCTCCATGGCCTCTTCTTTATAGGTGAAGGTCTTGCCGGGGGCCCGGGGCTCGACGGGGACGCTCCCCTCGTACACAAAATGGAGGGTGCGATCCGCGATGGTCTGGGGGTCCATCTCCTTGCGGGCTTCGCCCGTGGCCATGGCCACCTTGGCCACCGCGGCGGCGATCGTGGGCGCCACGTGGAAGTCGAAGATCGGCGGGGCGATGTGCTCGGGGCTCAGGTCGGCCTTGGGCACCATGCCGGCCAGGGCGCTCGCCGCCTCCAACAGCATGGGGGTCGTGATGTTGCGGGCCTGGACGTCCAGGAGACCGCGCAGCACGCCGGGGAAGACCAACGCGATGTCGAGCTGATTCGGGAAGTCGGACCGGCCCGTGGCGACGATCTTGGCACCGGCCTGCTTGGCCTCGGCCGGCATGATCTCCGGCGTGGGGACGGCGAGCGCAAAGACGATGGCGTCGGTGGCCATCTTGGAGACCATCTCGGGGCTCACCACGTTGGCCGCCGAGAGGCCGATGAACACGTCGGCACCCTTGAGGGCGTCCGCCAGAGTGCCCCTGATATTCTCAGGATTGGTCTGCCGGGCGATCTCCGCCTTGACCCAGTTCATGTTGCTGGGGCGATACTTGTGGATGGCGCCGGCACGATCGCAGACGACGAGATTCCGCGCTCCGGCGGCGAGGAGCAGGCGCGCCACACCCAGGCCGGCTGAGCCCGCCCCGCTGATGACGATGCGCGCATCCTCCAACTTCTTGCCCACCAGGGGCAGGGCGTTCTTCAGCCCGCCCAGCACCATGACGCCGGCACCGTGGGCGTGGTTGTGGAAGATAGGGACGTTCACGGACCGCTGGAGGTGATCCTCCAAGGAGAAGCAGCGGGGAGAGATGATGTCCTCGAGGCAAAAAGCCCCGAAAGTGGGGGCGAGCATGCTGACGGCCTGGATCAGTGCCTGAAG
>JBIOJT010000461.1:0-2368 GCA_044451055.1 Methylomirabilales bacterium (SeqCode) | reverse complement strand
GTCATCCAGCGGCGCATCGGTGGCCAGCACGATCATGATCGATCCCTTCTCCTGAATCGGTGGCTGTGTCCTTTCCGGGGGCTGGACGTGCTGGCCCAGAGGGACGCCAAGAACCGTCAGGTCTTGCGGCCGACCGAAATTCGATTGCACCAGCGCGCCCACCGTGAATCCGCCCGCTTCCGCGGGGACCACCCGGCTTGCGGTCCCCACGCCACCCTTCCAGCCAAAGCAGCCGGTGCCCGTACCGGCCCCCACCGCTCCCTCCAGCACCGCGCCGGACGCCGCGGCGTCGATCGCGGCCCACACGTGCTCTGCCCGGACATGCCGGCCCTGCATGTCGTTGAGGTAGCCGTCGTGGCATTCGCCGACCACCACGTTGACGCTGCTGGTGCGGACCCCGATCTCGGGGCTCTGTCGGATGGCGTACTGGACCAGCCCATCGGCGACCAGGCCGACGTTGAGCGTGTTGGTCAGCGCGATGGGGGCCTCGATCACCCCCAGCTCGCGAACCTCTTCGAACCCGCAGGCCTTGCCGAACCCGTTGATGGTGTGGACGGCGCCCGGCACCTTCTGGCGGAACAGGTTGTCCCCGTGGGGCAGAATGACCGTCACCCCGGTGCGCACGGGTCCTTGCCCCGGACGGAGCGGCCCGTCGCCGGCGACGAGTGTGGTATGCCCCACCCGCACCCCCGCAACGTCGGTGATGGCGTTGCGCGGTCCGGCAGGCAGCGCACCAACCTTGAGACCTACCTCACGGGCGCGGGGACGCGACTGCATGACCCGTTCCCCAGCGAACACTTCCCGGGCGCACCGTCGGCGGGTTCGATCGCCGGCGCCCCTGCCGATGCCTGTGCGCGCTCCTCGACACCCCTCACGCGTCAGCGCATCCGGGCGGACATGGTCGTGACCTTTCCGCCCTTGAAGGTGAACTTCTTGCTCCAATCCGAGGTCGCCCCGCCGACGCTCACCGTGCAGTCCACGCTCAGGACGCCGCTTCCGCCCTCCACGCCGTTGTGGGTGACGGTCATGGACACGGTGTCCTCACCGTAGTGCTCTTTCAAATACCGCTTGGCCGCCTCGACCAGGGGCCCTTCGAATTCCGCCATATCTCTCCTCCTCTCCCAGGACCGGTCTGGCTCCGCATCCGACCTTCAATCGCGCTCCGCGGACGCCGCAACTTCACCGCCAGTCTAGTGCATCCGCCACCGGCGTTCAAGGCCTCGTGATTCCCTCCACACATTCCGCCGTTCGACCGGCGTTCACCACCGGTTCTGGCGCACTCGCGAGGGGTCGTACCGCTCCGCAGGGGGAACCTGTTCGGCCGGATGACCGAGGGGAACCAGGCAGAGCGGGACGACATGGCTGGGCAGGCCCAGGAACTTTTGTATCCGCATGACCCGGTCTTCCGTCGGATAGATTCCCACCCAGACGGCGCCCAACCCCTTGGCGTGCGCCGCCAGGAGGATATTCTGCGTGGCGGCCGAGCAGTCCTGGACCCAGTGGTCCCTGTATCTCTCCAGTCGCAGATCCCCGCACACCAGGATCGCGACCGATGCCTCTTTCAGCATCTCCGCATACGGATGAAAGCTGGGGATCTCGTCGAGGATCCGGCGCTCCGTGATGACGACGAACTGCCAGGGCTGCTCGTTCCCCGCGGATGGGGCGCTCATCGCCGCTTCCAGAAGCTGCCTGATCACTGCGTCCGGAACGGGCTGCGGGGTGTAGTGGCGGATGCTCCTCCGGGAAAGAATGGCCTCGATGGCGTCCACACTCTCCTCCTTCTCCTCGCGGAACTTGTGACCGATGACCTTCGTGAGGATCGATGACCGTGCAGGGCCCCGCGGCGATTTCGTGGACCGGGATGTGTCTTCGCGGTAAGCCCGGTGCCCCGGACCCTGCAGCCCCATCCGGGAGCAACGGGAAAGCCACGCCTCTTCTGCATCTGCTTTGCTCCTCCGCTCCCCTGCATCCCTGCTCAGGCTACCGGACGGCCCCCATCGTCAGCCCCCGGACGATGTACTTCTGCACGAAGAGGCTCAGAATCAACTGCGGCACGACCGCCACCAGGGAGGCGGCGGCCATCTGCCCCCACAGCACCTGCTCGTAGGAGATGAACTGGATCGCCCCCACCGTCACCGGGAAGGTCTGCCGGCCGGCCAGCATCAGGGGATAGTTGAAGGCGTTCCAGCTGAACATGAAGCCCAGGATGACCGTCACGGCCATTCCCGGCAGGCTGAGGGGCAGGATGACCTTCGTCAGGACACCCCACCAGGAGCAGCCGTCGATCTTGGCGGCCTCCTCGACCTCCAGGGGAATCTCCATGAAGAAGCTCCGCAGCATCCAGATCGTGAAGGGCAAGGTGATGAGC
>JBIOJT010000460.1:0-2370 GCA_044451055.1 Methylomirabilales bacterium (SeqCode) | reverse complement strand
GGTGTGTACGTCGCAGCACCGCGCGAGCACGCCAACGCAGCAGATGGGCCTTTTTCAGCGGCCTGTTAGGCCCACGAGACGAAAGGAGTCCCATGGCGAAGCGCCGATTGGCCAAGGCCCCATCGGCAAAGGAGAAGCGTCAGGCGAAGTCGCAGTGGACCACCTGGGCGCTGGTGGGCGGCGCGGTGGTGATCGTCGGCGTGATGATCGCGCTGGTCGTCATGCAGAGTGGCCCCAAGCCCACCCCGGGCAAGGCACACGTCGGGAATCCTGCACCGGATTTCACGCTGCGGCTGTTCAACGGGGAGAGCGTCACCCTCTCCAGCCTGAAGGGCAAGCCCGTCCTGCTGAACTTCTGGGCCTCCACCTGACCCCACTGTCAACGGGAGGCTCCCGTTCTGGCGAAACTGTATGCGAGGTACCGAGACAGGGGTCTGGCGTTCCTGAGCGTCAACATCTCCTGGGACACGGAGAGCGGGGCGAAAAAGTTCGTGGAGGAGTATCGCCTGCCGTTCCCGGTGGGGCGCGACGCGAACGGGGGGATCGGCGCCAACTACGGTGTCGAGGCAACCCCGAACACGTTCTTCATCGGGAAGGATGGGAAGATCGTGGGGCGCGTGGATGAGGAGCTGGAGGAGGCCGCCTTCGAGCAGCGGATCAACGCGTTGCTGGCGAGCTGACAGCCGGCAAAGAGGCTTTCCCCGCCAGACCTCACGGCCCTCCGGTGGCCCGTCCCTCGGGGGGCCTTACGATGTTGGGCGGGATCGTTCCCGCGGAGGCCGGGCGGAGTTATTGCGGGGCATGGGGGGCGGTGCCAACGCACCGCTCCCCATCCGCACGATGAAGCGGACTGAGGGGGCTGGTCCAGGACGAGAAGCTGACTTACAGCTTCAAGAGGAAGATCTGGTTGTACTCCTTGCCCGAAGCGTCGGGGAGCCTCCGCTGGTACGCGACGGACTTACCGTCCGGAGAGAAAATAACCGCCAGCATCAACGGCGCCAGCGCATCTGAGGATCGCGGCGTCAGGCGCGTCGACGCGCCGGTGCCCATGTCCGTCATGAAGATGCTGTTGTCCATCGCATAGGCCATCGACTTGCCGTCTGGGCTCCATGTAAAGGTGGAAGTAACCGACCACGGGCTCCTGGTGACCTGGACCGGCTGACCGCCAAGAGGGGACGCGGTCCAGATCTGGACAATCCCGGCATCATCTTTCGCGAGGTAGGCGATCTTGGTCCCGTCGGGGGATGTCCGAAGCCAGTGTCGAGGCCCCTGAATCCCCGGGAACTTTCGGTCGCTCGTGAAAGTCAGGCGTCGCTGAACAGCACCCTTGGGTGGCATCGGCGGGCCGGTCTCCGTTCCCCCCAGCGGACCGGCGGGTCCCGGAACCGTGAGGTCGTCCGGAAGGTCCACGACGAACACCTCGGCCACTGTGGTTCTGCCGTCTTTGGCCAGCACGTTTCCCTGGAAAGCGATGGCTCGCCTCTGGCGCGTACCATCTGCCTTCAAGTAGCCGTTCGTGCCGACCCAGCCCTCCTCATACGCGCGACTGATTTCGTCGGAACCGGGAGTTGGGGTGGCCGTCGTCCTGGCCACCAGCACGGTGAACATGATCCCGTCGTGGTTGCGAGGTCCCGGCGGAACGGTCACCGGCCCGAAGGGAGCAGCTACGCCGACGTTGCGCTGGACCAGTTTCTGCTTCGTCTTCGCCTCCAGGGCATCCAGGACTGCATCCTCGTAGGTAAAGCTCACCCACTCTCCGTCCGGACTGTACACGTGCACGTGGCTTCCGCCTCGCAGGGCACCGGCCGTGAAGGGCGGGAGGATGTTCCGGGCGTCGAGGTTCACCTTTTCCATGGGCCGGGCCGTCTCCACGATCACGCCTTGCCGGTGGGAGGAGGCGTACTGCCAGTCCTCGGTCGGATTCTCGGGACCCAGAACGCAGATGACCTTGTTCGCCTTTGGATGGTAGGTCACGATGCCGCAATTCGCGCCATTCTTGGACTCATAGAGGACCTGAATCTCGCCCGTCTTGACGTTGACCTGCTCGATGGTTCTCCCGTCGAAGACCGAACCCTCCTTGTCGGATCGCACGTCGTACACGATCCATTGGCCGTCGGGTGAAAAGCAGTTGATGTTGGTCAGGATGTGACCGTCGGGATTGCGTGTCAGCTGGATCTCCGGCCCGCCGTCCGGCTTGGGCGATTGGGCGCACACCGGACGCACATTCCCCAGGGGAAACGCCGTCACGGCGGCCCCCACGAGGGCCGATCGATTGAGGAACTCACGCCGGGATAGCCCACGACCTCTCATGATATCCTCCTCTCCAGAATTGGTTCGCCGGACGGTGCATGAGGGGAGCCTCTGAAAAGG
>JBIOJT010000459.1:0-2426 GCA_044451055.1 Methylomirabilales bacterium (SeqCode) | reverse complement strand
GTCCTGGAGGCCGACAGCCATGCCAAGGTCCGGATGCGGAAGAAGGTGCGCGGCCTGCGGGCGATCGAACAGGCCGTGATCCAGCGGCAGAGGTCCGGCACCAAGGATGACCTCACTTCCGACGCTCCTGAAGCGAACGTGGCGGCGGCGAACCCGTCTGCCGCCGTGGTCGATCCCGCAGGCACCGTGGTGCTCGACTATTGCGCAGCGGTGCGTGGGATCCTCAATGACGATCAAGGGGGACCGCTGCATCCTCCCGGTTTGCGGATGGCCGAGGCGCTCCACGAAGTCCAGGAGTCGATCCCACGGAACTTGGGCGCGAAAAAGGGGGGTTCGCGGAGGAGCAACTCGGCCGGTTATCGGGATGCATCAAGGGGGGCCTCGATGAAGTCAAAGAGCAGCAAGAGGTCATCCGAGAATACGTCGGTGTGATCGCGGAAGTCGCCGCGACGCTGGAGCCCGGGACCGAAGACATCACCGAGCGTGAGGAAAAGTTCGAGGCGTTGATCGATCAATTCGAGGCGACCGAGGACCCGATCCGCCACGGCATGGCGACGGTGATGCTCAGCTTCCTCGCTGGCCTCTTCGTCGGCGAGGAGGAGTATGAAGCGATCCGGGATAATCTCGACCTGGAGCGGTGGTTTCGCTTGCCCAAGAGTCACGAGCGTCGGATCCACGGTCATCGCCACGCGGGGATACGGCTGGTCCTGGAAGGAGCGACGTTGGTGCATGCCCTGGACGCGCACGCCGCACATCCCGGTCCGTTCACCGTGGACGACCTTCTGCCCTACTGGACAGCCCGAGAGCCACCGTGCCAAACAGCGGCGCGAAACCGCCGCACGATCATGAGGAAAGCACGCTCCAAGAAGGAACGACCGTTACTTCTGGCCGATCTGGAGCGGCGTTATCGGGAAACGCCGGTGTTTTAGCTATTTCGCGGACCGTTGAAAAAAACTGCTTATCCCGCTTTTCGGGGAGACCTGCGATAACCCCCGAGTGAAGCCGAGACCAGCAGGTTTTGAAGCCACTCGGAATGATACCGCCTGCCGTTGAGCCGCTCTGCCGGGCTCCGAAGCTCCGGCGTCTCTCGGGCCGTCCAGGGGCACGACGGGGCGAAGTTGTGGATCAACGCCCAGCCCCTCAGGCCCCGCTCGGCGACGACCGTCGAGCCGTGCAGATGCTGGCCGCAATACAGGTGGTAGTCGAGCCGGCGCAACAGGCGATCCACGAGATTGCTCGTCCGATGACAGCCGGGGTGGGAATACGCCTCGACGAACGCCCCGCGCTTGCCGCACAGCGACAGCACCTTCTCCTTCACGACCGGCTTCTCCACGTGGGCCTCGGCCCACTCCCGCAGCCGCCGGAGTCGTTGCGAGAAGGTCCGGGTATCCGGGGCATGGTACGCATCCCAGACCCGCTCCCTCAGGGCGTCGAACGTCTCTCCCAGGTGCTTGGCCCGGTCTCGGATCTTGAGGAACGCATGGAGGAAGCAGAGGATGATCGTGATCCCCTTGAACAACGCCCGCCAGGCCGCCTGGGTCGCCGGCCAGCCGTCGGTGTTGACCGTCTCGGGGCGGTACTCCGGGTCCAGGTGACGGGCCTCGTCCCGGAACACGCCGTAGGCGGCCTCCAAGTCGTCGTTGCCGGCCGACCCGGCCAGGGCCAGCCCCAGGCAGCACCCGGAACCGGCGGTGGCCGCCAGGTAGACCTTCTCTCCGGCCAAGGTGGTGTGCTTCTCGTCGGCGACCAGGTGGCGGGGCAGGCTCTGGGCCGCCTGGACCGTCGTCCCGACCAGGCTGAATCGCCCCAGCGAACACTCCAGACGATGCCAGTACATGGGGTTGCGTCCGAAGACCTCGGTCAGGGCCCAGAACGGGACGGCGAACTTTCGAAGAAAAGGGGGGCCTGCACGTCCTCGGTGCGGCCGGAGAGGTAGGGCATCAGGAAGGAGGGATGGATGAGATAGCTCTGGTCATTGCGAAGGTCGATGCGGCGGAGCCGGTAGCCGGTCTTGCGGGAGGTGTAGATGTCCTTCATGCGGTAGCCCCGGCTAATCTCCGGCGGGAACAACTCGGGTGTGGCCCCGATCTGCCGGTCGAGAAACCCTCGAAAGAGGATCGGGTCATCCACGATCCGCTCGTACTGCTGTTGTGAGCAGGGGATGCAGATGGTCTTGGGACCCCGAGCGGGCACGATCGGGCGGTCGGTTGTTGGCATGGCTCCCTCCCGGCCGGAGATGGACAAGATCCGTAGCCCTCAGCATAGCCGATCGGCGCCTGAAATACCTGGACGCCTGACGCCATCCCCGAAATCCGTGATAAGCAGGAAAACTACAGCCTGGGTCGCAATGCGCGCCGCCAGCGGAAGCGGCGCGGCCGACGGTCCAGCGGGCGGCGGCCCAAGGAACTCAAGCGGGAGACGGCCCG
>JBIOJT010000458.1:0-2427 GCA_044451055.1 Methylomirabilales bacterium (SeqCode) | reverse complement strand
GGGCCTTGAGCAGAAGCGGCCCGACCGTCGGCAGGCTGAGCACCAAGGATACGATGATGCTCCCCGAAACGACGTAGGGAAGGAGATAGCCGATGGTGCTGGCGAAGGGGTTCAGTGCCACCCGCACCGGGTACTTCAGGATGAGCCTCAATTCCGAGAGGCCCCGGGCGCGGGCGGTCATGACGTAGGGCTTACCCAGCTCGTCCAGCAGATTGGCGCGCATGATCCGGATGAGCTGCGCCGTGCCCGCCAGGCCCAGAATCACGCCAGGAAGCGGCAGGTGCTTCGTGAGGTCCCAGACCTTGCCCAGACTCCAGGCGGCCTCCGCATATTGTTCGGTAAAGAGCCCGCCGATGTTGGCGTTGAACAAGGTGAAACCGAAGTACATCAGGATCAGGGCCAGCATGAAGCTGGGGATCGCCAAACCGATGAACCCGAGGAACGTGGCGAAGTAGTCTCCAAGCGAATACTGCCTCACCGCCGAGTAGATCCCGATGGGCAGGGCCACGAACCAGGTGAAGATGATGGCGGCGACGGAGACCACCATGGTCAACCACAAACGATCCCCGATGACCTCCGAGACGGGACGCACGTACTCCAGAGACATCCCGAAATTTCCGTGGACGACCATCTGCATCCAGCGGAGGTACTGGATGTACTTCGGCTGGTCCAGGCCATACTGGTGGCGCAGGGCTGCCGCCTCCTGCTCGGAGACGTAACTTCCGGAGGCCGACATCTGGGCGATGTAGGAGGTGATGTAGTCCCCGGGGGGAAGCTGGATGATGATGAAGGACAGGACGGATACCGCCCACACCGTCAAGACGGCGAGCATCAGTCTCCGCACTAAATAAGCAAGCATGCCCCGCGCCCTCTCGTGAGGGGGGCGACTGCCCCTTAGGGTCGGGCGGCCGCCTCACACTCTCGTGATTCCGGCTACGACTTGAAGAAAAACGTGGCTGGATGCGAGCTACAGGGGGTCCGGGCGTGTTGGGCGTTCACTTGCCGGGACGGGATATTCCCGAGCCGCTTGCTCACGACGCGCACGCCCATGGCGGCCGGGGATTGACCGACCGTCCCGATGCTGTACTGCTCGTCCACCACGATCTTCCAGATCTCTTGGGCGATCGTGATCCGCTCCTGGGGCTTCTTGCCCGCCGCTCCACGGAAGAGTTCCAAGGCTTTCAGGAGCTGCGGGTCCTTGGGCGCCTTCCCCTGCTTGCCGTCGCTGGCGTACCAGCGGGCGATGGGGTAGCCGAGCAAGGCTTCCACCGGGTCCACCGGCAAGGCGTGGCGCGGGAAGAGGTAGAGTACCTCGGTGCCGTCGTTCAGCCAGATGGCGATCTGCTGTTCGTTGTTGTTGATGCGGGTGAAAAATAGGTTCCGCTCGACTTCCTTTGGATCCGCCGCGATGCCGATCTTCTTCCATTGCTCCTTGATCATCTCTGCGATCTGCGTGTGCGGGATGAAGGAGCCCGCCGCCGTCAGGAGCTCCAGGCGGATGCGGCCCTTGCCGTCGGTGCGGAGCCGATACCCCTCGGCGTCCTTCTTGCTGAGGCCGAGCTTGTCCAAGAGCTCGTTCGCCTGTTTCGGGTCGTACGTGGACCACCTATTCCGCCACTCGGGACCGGGGCTGTAGGGCATGCTCTCGGCCGGCGCCACCGAGCCGGGCGTCCCCACGCCCAGCCAGAAGGTCTCGTTGAGCTGGTCACGCTCGATTCCCAGGGACAGGGCGCGCCGGAAATCCCGGGTCAGGAGCCACTTGGCGATCTCGGGGTCCGCGTCGTACGCCTGGTTCGTCTGCAGGGTGGCGTCGGAGCCGTTCAGGGCCGGGTCGAGGCGAACGTCGTAGTTCCCCTTGGCGCGGTTCTCCAGGAAGACCGGCAGCTTCGCCAGGGCGGTGTGCCGCTCCTGCAGATCGTATTGCCCAGCGACCGCGCGGAGGTTCACCACTTCCAGGTTCTCGGCCAGGCCCATGGAGATCCGATCGATGTAGGGGAGCTGGTTCCCCTGCGTATCGACGCCGTAATAGTACGGGTTCCGCTCCAGCACCCAGGTCGGCGTGTTGATGGGAACCGCCGTCTTCCAGGGGCCCAGGACCGGCAGCTCGGTGTTGAGCCGCCAGTCCCAGCGGTTCTTGATCAGGCTCACCCACCCATCGAAGCCCGCGGCCTTGACCTTCTTGTCCAGCTCCTCCTTGGCCACATACTTGGGATGGAACTGCTTCAGGTAGTGGGCGGGTATGTACGCCCCCATGGTGCGTCCGCCGAACTGCTGCGTCGCCTGGCCCCCGCCCATGGAGGTGCTCCCCGCCAGGATGTCGAGGAACAGGAAGTTCGAGTCGGGGAACTCGAAGACGATGGTCAGATCGTCCCGCTTCCGGAGAGTCCCCGACTTGCCGTTCACCGTGAAGAACGGATCCGGCGTCGG
>JBIOJT010000457.1:0-2434 GCA_044451055.1 Methylomirabilales bacterium (SeqCode) | reverse complement strand
TTCGACCGCGAGCCGATCCCGGGCCCGGTCGAGGTCCTCGTGCGTAAGGCCGTCTCCGACGTCTCCAGGCGAGAAGGCACGCGGGGCAGCGCTCCCCCCGGATCGGTCAGCGCCGGCGGCCATCAGGGGAACGCGTGGATCTATTCGGCTCATCGGCCTGCTCCTCGATTCCCGTGTCAGGTGTCTCCGGGTTGCCGTCGGGAGATCAGTGTAGTTCGATATGCCTTGCGTTGTATTTTGATTAGTAAGAATAAAAATAACTTGTGTTGAAAGGATTATCAAGCAGTGATGAGACTGCTACACTTTTCTCTTCAAAGGAGGCGCGGTGGCGAGCAGTACGGTGGAGGACTACCTCAAGCAGCTCTACTTAGAGCAACGGGGCCACCCGGGCGAGCTGACCCTCATGGGCCGGCTCGCGGCGGCCATGAGGGTCGCCCCGGGCACGGCCACCGCCATGGTGAAGGGGCTCTCGGAGTCCGGCCAGGTGGAGTACGAGCCGCGGGGCGGGGTCCGGCTGACCCCGAGTGGGGAGCGGCTCGCCCTCCACGTCCTGCGCCGACACCGTCTCCTCGAGTTATTTCTTGTGAAGGTGCTGGGCTTGGATTGGTCGGTCGTGCATGAGGAGGCCGAGACCCTGGAGCATGCGCTCTCGGACCGCGTCCTCGACCGTCTCGACGCCCTGCTCGGCCATCCGAGCGTGGATCCGCACGGCGATCCGATTCCGACGCCCCGGGGGCAACTGGCCGAGCCGCGCCGTATCAGCTCGGCCGACTGCCCGGTGGGGGTCTCCCTGCGCATCGCACGGGTGGTAGACCAAGACCCGGCCTTCCTCCAATTCCTCGAGCGGCAAAGCCTCAGGCCCGGATCCACGGTGACCGTCGCCCATCGCGAGGCAGCCGCGGACGCCGTGCGAATCCGCACGCGACGCCGCCAGGAAGTCTCGCTGGGCTTGGCTGCAGCGGCGAAGGTGTTGGTGGAGGCTTCGACCGCGGCGCGCAAGTCGCGCGACGTGTGACGCTGCGGGGAGATGGTCCTGTAGCCTGACGCATTCCTGCGAAGCGGATCCCCCTACGAAGCACGCCTGCGGGCAAGCCCCCTCCAAGATCGGTAGACGGACCCTGCTGGCAACCAAGGCGAATCGACAGAGAGCTAACGGAAATGGCTGGCCGTTCTCTGACTCTCGGGCGCTCCTTCCGATTCGGTCAAACTCCCACAAGGGTGCGTAAAGTGGCGCAGCCATTCCCGCAACTGCTGACGATGAGAGCCGATCCAGCGATTTGGTCCCCCCAAAATTGTGGCCGGTTTCGGAAGTCCTTAGCTCCCCAGGTGGCTCAGCAGAAGCACCACCACGCCGATGGCGATGATCCCCACGGTCATCGCCAAGATCCGGACAACGCGCTCGATGGTGACGACCCCGGCGACCAGGGTGCCGACGTTCTCGTGAGCGGCCGTGCCCACCCCGAGCTGATCGCCCTGCGCCTTGTGCCCTGCGACCCGCTTCAGCCACCAGCCCCGGGCGCAATAGGCGAAATCCCCCACCTCGCTGGCCCAGGTGTCCGGGCGGTCTTCGCGCGGCCCTGTCACGGACGGGGAGCCGCCAGGGTTATTGCTCTTGACATCTAGGATACGAGCGGGTATGAGGGAACGGTTTTCGCCCGATCGAGGGGTGACGAGCGCTCTTCTTGCGCCCCTCGTGGAGCTCAACCGGTGAGGGGCATGATCCCGTGACAATTCCCGACAGGCCCCTCCGGGTACCGGTGGCCTTCTGCAAGGAGCCCGCGTGAGACTCCATCGCCTCCCTCGGTTCCTCCCTCTCCTCACCTTTAGCCTCACAATTCTCTTTCCGGCGCTTCCGGTCCGGGCGGCCGGCCTGGTGGACGTTCCCCTCACACCTTGGACGTACTTCGACCCCTACCGGGATTGGACCTACACCGCCATCGAGAAGCTGGTGACCGCCGGCCTCGTCGGTCCCTGGGTGCTGAACACCAAGCCCATGAGCCGCATCGAGATGGCCCGCGTAGTGGCTACCGCCCTTCGAAAGATCCAGGAGGATGAGGGTGGACGCTTCGCCCGCCGGACGGATCTCGAGCCCGTGCTCTATGATCTCATGGAGGAGTTCGCGCCCGAGTTGGAGGCCATGGCGGTCCGGACCGGTACCGACGAATTTGCGGGCCAGCCGTGGCTGAGCCTCCAGCCCCTCTCGCACCTCCAAGCTCGCGCGTTCTACGCCAAACAGGACGTAAACCCCGAGAACTCCCAAGGATTGAAACTCGCCAAGGGGTACGATGGAACCGTGGGGTTCGACTCCTACCTGCAGATTCACGACTTCCTCAGTGGCTACATCCATCCCGAATTCCAGATGGACAAGACCGACCAGACCGGCCGAGTCGTCGAAGGCTACCTCAAGCTGAAACTCAACAACCTGGCCCTGCGC
>JBIOJT010000456.1:0-2444 GCA_044451055.1 Methylomirabilales bacterium (SeqCode) | reverse complement strand
AGAAGGTGGATCTCGCCCTCGGGCCGCTGGCGTCGGCCACCCGTCTCCGGGAAGAGGTCGCGCCCCGCGTTGACAGGGGACAGAAGCTCCTCTTCAAGCCCAACCTGCTCTGGCCGAATGTGATCGACGCTCAGACCCGGGGCCCGGACCGAGGGAGCACCACCTGCACCGAGTGGGCCTTCCTGGCCGCGCTGATGCGGTGGTTCCACGACAAGCTCGGGATCCGGTACCACCAGATGGCGGTTGGAGAGGCCGCCACCGCCATCCCGTCGGTCGCCGCCCAGTACACGGCGCTCCACGGCGCTGCGGGCCCGATCACGCCGGAGGCGGTGATCGAGGGGCGGTCCGGCGACTTCTACGGAGGGTGGGGGTTCTACTTCGCCCGGAAGTACCTCGCGGAGTCTGTCGGCGTGGATCGCCGGGACGACCCCATGGCCGGCCACGCGGAGAGCGTGGCGGGTACCTACATCGCTCCCGGGCACGCGCACGACAGGCTCATGGTCTACGACCTGAACCGGATCTTCGACGATCCGAGCAAGGGCCGGAGGGTGGCAGTCCCCGACGGGGTGAACTTCCCGTCCATCACGCTGCACAAGGCCGTCGTGGGGGGCGAACCCGGGAACCCTGAGGATCTGAGCGCCTACCCCGGCTGTGTCCTGGTCAACGTGCCGAAGCTCAAGGTTCACTCGATTGCGCTCTTCACCAACGTCATCAAGAACCTGGGCATCGGGCTCTACCCGATGCAGGCCTCGGAGTCCGGCCACCCCGCCTGGGACTACAGCACTCCCCACCACCCCACGCCCGGGGTCAAGGCAGGCATTCCCCACGAGATCTGGGTATCCGACGTCGACGCGGCCACTGGGCTGCCGAAGCGGGACAGCCACGGCAGGTACGTCGTCACGAAGACGGGCGGGATCAATGCGACGATGATCGACATCATCCAGGCCGTGAAGAGCCAGGGGATCTTCATGGTGCACGTGGTCGACGGGATCGAGACGGTCAACCTGGACCACACCGGGGAGCTGCCGGGGATCAAGGAGCCGGAGGGGCTGGTGTTCGCGGGTCTCGACCCCGTGGCCATGGACCTCCTGTGCGCGCGGTACATGTTCAGCAATGTGCCGCTAAAGGAAGCGGTGGACTCGGGCGTCGAGGACGGCAACGGTGGGCATTTTCCCCAGCGAGTCCCGCTGCCCACGTGGAACGGGGAGGCCATCGCAACCGAAGCGGGGTACGACTGCCCGCTCGCCCGGGATGCCCTGTTCAGAACGGCGGAGGAGAGAGGCCTGGGCGAACGGCGTTACCACGTCGTGGGATGGGACGCCGTGGAGGACAGCCCCCTGGTGTCTCTCGAGGGGCACCTGGGCACAGCCCGCGACCGGAAGTTCGCCGATCTCGTGACCAGGGCGCTCTACTTCGACGCCTTCAAGCTGCCCTGGGATCTGCAGCGGACGGCCTTCGCCTATCTCGATTCAGTGGACCGGCTCGCCGGCTCGTCGCTCAAGAAGCAGTTCCTCGAGTCCTTCGACGAGGACGGCGACGGCGTCGTGACGTATGAGGAGTTCGGCAAGAGCGGGATGTTTGGACCCCTGCTCCGAGTGGGCGGCGACGCGCGGACCAGGATGGCCACGGAGCCGCTGGGGTACCTGTCCGGTCCCTTCACGGCGGCCACGACGTTGCTTCGGTGTGCCGAGGCGTCGTGGAACCGAAGCGGGTACAACCTCCTGCGGGACTACTTCTACGGCAGGGCCGTGATGACCGCGTACCGGATGTCGCAGCAGGACTCCGAGTCTCCGGACCGGTTTCTTTCTGGCCTCTCCTGGGGCAGGGGGAAGTGGCCGAGTTTCCAGCTCGCCTGGTACACGTTCCTGGGCTCCGCCCTCTACGGCCCGCGGTTCCCGGACGAGGTCGGCTTCCCCAGCCTGTACGGGCTGACGTTCCGGTACGCCGATCTGACCCAGAACGGCGGGCGACACACCGGCGGCATCCGCACCCAGCCCAGCCCCGGCTCTGTGGAGACGTACGTGTCCGGGGTGCGGAAGGGGCAAGAACGGGCGCTGGACTTCACGCTCTACGTGCCGGCCGGCTACGAGAGCCTGGACGGCGGCTCGGTCCCGAACGTCCGGTCCACGGCCGACCCGGCGCTGGTCTGGACGGCCAGCTTCTCCGGGGGACGGGAGACGTGGGCGATGCCCGTCTGAGAGGCGTCCGAGAGGGGGTTCTAGGCCGGGCCGGCGATCACGGGCCGGATGGCACGGCAACGCGAGACGGTCGAAAGGAGAGCCTGAGGTGGCTCAGCTGGTCTTTCTCCATGGGCCGGGTGCGGGTGCCTGCGCGGACGCTTTCCATCACCAGTTGCAGCACTTCCCAGGGAGCCTGGCGCCCACCTTGCCAGGCCACCTCTTCGGGACGCCATGCCCGACAGTGGAGCGCTATGCCGAGTGGGT
>JBIOJT010000455.1:0-2476 GCA_044451055.1 Methylomirabilales bacterium (SeqCode) | reverse complement strand
TCGGGGGCCAGAGGATCTCGCCGTACATCCTCTGGTGGGGGCAAGCTGGGAAGGATGGGTACAGGCGCAGCTTCTCGCCCAGGCATCCCTGCTGGACGTACCACCAGCCTTCGCATATTGGAGGACCCATGCAGGGGCCGAGGTTGATATCGTCCTGGAGTCAGGGAATCGGTTGATTCCAATCGAGGTGAAACGCGCCACCCGCATCGGGCCTTACGATTTGCGGGGGCTCACGTCATTCCTCGAGGCTTTCCGAAAACGTGCGGCCTTCGGAGTGGCCCTCTACAATGGCGAGGACGCCCTCCGGGCCTCCGAACGCATCGCGCTCGTGCCGATCGCGCGAATTTTGTGACACTGACACGACGTTCCGGCGCCCGGCGCTGGCGTTCTTGGCGGCTTGGCGGCTGAAATCTCTGATTGCGGTCAGGACGACTTCTTGAGTGTCTCGAGCAGTGCGCGGGCTCGCGTGCTGTCTTTCATCGTCCAGTCGGCCGGGCTCTCGGGATGTTTCTCGTCCAGGACGAGCTGCAACTCCTGCCGGGCCTCGGCCACTCGCCCCTGTTTGATCAGGACCTTCGCCAGGCCGATCCGCAAAGAGGTGAACCGCGGGTTCAACTCCAGGCCCTTCCGAAACATCTGCTCCGCCTTTTCCAGGCCACCGCCCAGCGGACCCGGCACCTCATAATACACATTTCCGGCCAGCGAGTAGGCCGGCGGCAGTTTGGGGTCAAGCTCCAGGATCGTATTGATCTCCTGCTTGACTGTCGGAAGGAGAAACAGCGACCGCACAACCCCCTTGGTCTGGCCCCAGCGGGCGGTGTCGATGGCATACCAGAGGTGGGCCAGGACATTCTTCGGCTCCAGCTCCACGACTCGCTCGGCCGCCTGTCGCCCGCGATCGTACGCTTGGAGCTTCTCATCCTCCGTCGTGGCCCGGATGTCTCCCCAGATGAAACAGACCTGCGCCAGCGCCAGGAGATTCGGTACGTCCGGATCGGTCTTGACTGCCGCCTCCAGTCCAGTCCGAATCACGTCCAGCCGGGGCGGATCCTCGTGGTAGCGGGTGAAGAAATTGGCCAGTTCTGCCACGTACGGCGATGTCGCACGGGCCTGCACTGCACTCACCAGGATGAACAACACTACACCAAGGAGCCGCATCGTCCTGCTCAAAAGCTTCGTCTCCCCTCTTTCCGAATGCATACAGGGCAGGCGCACTGGTGAGTTCGCGCCGCTCCGAGCGGTCATCGCATCATCCTCTGGCCGGTATCGTCGGCTGGGTCGGCGCCCGGGTGCCCGAAGTCCACGGGCTCCCCGGCGGGTGATCGGCCGGGCCGCGCCAGCGCTCGGCGTATCGCTCCGTATCGAGGCGAAGGGTATGGAGGAAGAGCAGCCAGACGATGAAGCAGAAGGTGCGCAACGGGCCGCGGGCGAGGAAGCGACGGCCCGAGGTCTCCAGCGGGACAGGGATCAGGACGGAACGTCCCATCCGCTTGAGGCGCTGGGTGAAATCCAGATCCTCCAGAAGCCGCAGATGCTTGTACCCACCCAGCCGGCGGAAGATGGAGGCCCGGACGAAGATGCCCTGGTCCCCGTAGTAGTTGTGAGTCAGCCGGTACCGAATCTTGTTGATTCCCGTGATGGCCCGAAGGCGCCAGTCGCGCTCCGTGAAACGATGCTCGAAGGCGCCGCCCACGACGCGGTCGTCGGACAGCGCTGCCTCCATCAGCTTCAGGGCCTCCCTCGGGGGAAGGGAGTCCGCATGGAGGAAGAGCAGATTCTCCCCCGAAGCGGCGGCTGCTCCAGCGTTCATGAGGGCGGCCCGGGTGGAGGTATCCAACTGGAGGAGCCGTGCCCGACCCGCGACAGCGTTCGTGGTCCCGGCCGGATTGCCCGAGGCTGCCACGATAACCTCCACCGCTGCGATCCCCGGCAGGCGCGCCAGATGATCCAGGGTCCGACCCAGAGCAGCGGCATCGTTTCTGGACGGGATGATTATCGAAAAGCGATGGCCGATCATCGCATCACCCGCTCCATCCCCACTCGTGAGGGCCCGATCTGATCCCCTCGCGTACTTCGACCGGCTACTGAACTGGCTTGACGTCGTCCATGAGGGCGTAGAACCCCTCCGCCAATGTCGGGTGGATGTAGATCGCCCCTTTAAGGAGGGTGTAGGGGGCCCGGGCAAGCATGAGAGCTCCCAGCATCTGGACCAGCTCTCCGCCCTCGGTCCCCAGGATCGCCGCACCCAGGATCCTGTCGCTGTCGGCCTCCACCACGAGCTTCATCAGACCCGCCGTCTCATCGCGCTCGATGGCGCGCGCCACCCACGCCATCGGGATCTTGCCGATCTTCAGCCTGCGACCGGTCGCCCGGGCCTCCTGCTCGGTCATGCCGACACGTCCCAGCTGGGGGTCGGTGAAGAGGGAATATGGGACGATGCGATCTCGGATGCTGAGGGCCTTGCCCTCCATGAGAT
>JBIOJT010000454.1:0-2530 GCA_044451055.1 Methylomirabilales bacterium (SeqCode) | reverse complement strand
TCAAATCCTTGATCGTTTTGATCTCTTTCTTGGCCACCATCCCGTCGCCGCCGTTACTGTCATCGAGGGCCAGCACCTGTACCACCGGGATCGGGTTCTCGGCGGCCGCCGTCATCACGTGGGTATCCACGGTCGTGGCCATGCCCTGGATACGGTCCGCGGCGAAGGCCGCGCGCCGGTCCGCCGGGCTCTCGATCACCACGACCTCGACCTCGATGCCCCGCTTCTGGAAGAAGCCCTTCTCCTTGGCCAAGTACAACGGGGCGTACCCGAGCCAGGTGGACATTCCCAACTTGATGGTCTCGGCGCCGAAGGCAGGCCCGGCAACCAGGAATGCCGCCACCATCACCCCGACCACCCAATACCTCTTCATGGCCATTGTCCCTCCTCCCTTTAGCAACCCTCCTCCCCGAGCGTTTTTTGGATTCTCAGGCCAAGAGATCCTACGAGACACTCTCCTGAGCGTGCCCTTCGACGGCATGTCTGTGAGGCCTTCGGTCGGATGATGATCGTGAGCATCGGGTTCCGCGACGTGGGCGATGATTCAGCGAGAAGCTGACGGACCGTTGTGAGCCGTGAGGCTTCGAGGGGCTGCGCGAGTCGATTACGGCAGCGGTGGGACCTGGATAGCAGGCTCCCGAGTCTCCTCGGACCGTATAACGGCCTCTCTGGTGCGCGAGAAAGGAAGTCGCCGAAGCGGGCGGATGGTACCATCCCAAAGACGGAGAAGCAATGCGAATGGGGAATTGAGACGCCGGGAGAAGGAATCAGTCGAGGTGAGCCCCACCCTTACGTTTCAGGGCGGGGAGAATCTTCTTGCGCAAGCGGAAGGCCTTGGGCGTGACCTCCAGGAGCTCGTCGGTCCGGAGGAACTCCAGGGCCTGCTCGAGGCTCATATAACGCGGCGGAATGAGCTGGACGGAGGCCTCGTCGGTCGAGGCCCGCATGTTGGTGAGCTTCTTCTCCTTGGTGACGTTGACGTCCATGTCCTTCTCGCGGGAGTTTTCCCCCACGATCATCCCCTCGTACACCTCGTCGCCCGGGGCCACTAACAGGACGCCGCGGGGCTGCAGATGGGATATGGCATAGCCCGTGGCCCGACCGGGACGGTCAGCCACCAGCGCTCCCGTGGCGCGGTGGGGGATGTCCCCCTGCCAGGGCTCGTAGCCGTCGAACAGGTGGTTCATGATGCCGGTGCCCCGGGTGTCGGTGAGGAATTCCGTGCGGAAGCCGATCAGGCCCCGGCTGGGCAGCCGGAACTCCAAGCGCACCCGGCCGGTGCCGTGGTTGACCATCTTGATCATCTGCCCTCGCCGGACTCCCGTCTTCTGCGTCAATACCCCGATGAACTCGTCGGGGCAGTCCACGACTAAGTGCTCCATGGGCTCGTGTCGCTGCCCATCGATCTCCCGGGTCAGGACCTCCGGCTTGCCGGCCGACAGCTCGTAGCCTTCCCGGCGCATCATCTCGATCAGGATCGCGAGCTGGAGCTCTCCCCGTCCGGACACCTTGAAGGTATCGGGGGAGCCGGTCGGCTCCACGCGGATCGAGACGTTGGTCAGGATCTCCTTGGCCAGCCTGTCCTTGAGCTTCGACGAGGTGACGTGCTGCCCCTCCCGCCCGGACATGGGGGAGTTGTTGGCAGAGAACAGCATGGCGATGGTCGGCTCGTCCACCTTGATGGGCGGGAGCGGTCGGGGATCCTCCGTGTCGGACAGCGTCTCGCCGATGCTGGCCGCATCCAGACCCGCGACCGCCACGATATCACCCGGCCCCGCCTCGTCGATCTCGGCACGCCGCAGGCCCTGGTACCCGTACAGGTTGGTGACCTTGGCGGCCACTCGGCTTCCGTCCAGCCGGCACAGCGTCACCTCCTGGCCCTTCTTGATCTGGCCGTTGAAGAGCCGCCCGATCAGCAGGCGCCCCACGTAGTCGTCGTAATCCAGGGTGGTGACCAGAAGCTGGAGCGGATGGCCGGGCTCGTAGGACGGCGGCGGCACCGTCCGCAGGATCTCCTCGAAGAGGGGGATGAGAGGCCCATCTGGGCCGTCCGGGCTGGTCCGGCAGAGGCCCCGGCGCGCGTTGCAGTAGAACACCGGGAACTCCAGCTGCTCCTCGGTGGCATCCAGGTCGATGAACAGATCGTAGATCTCGTCGAGGACTTCCTCGACCCGCGCGTCCGTCCGGTCGATCTTGTTGATAACGACGATCGGGGGCAGGTTCGCCTCGAACGCCTTGCGCAGGACGAACCGGGTCTGGGGGAGCGGCCCCTCGCTGGCATCCACCAGGAGCATGACCCCGTCCACCATCTTCAGGGTCCGTTCCACCTCGCCGCCGAAATCGGCATGGCCCGGGGTATCCACGATATTGATGCGGGTGCCGCGATAGGTGATCGCGGTGTTCTTGGCCATGATGGTGATGCCCTTCTCCCGCTCCAGGTCGATGGAGTCCATGACCCGCTCCACCACATACTCGTTGGAGCGAAAGATCCCGCTCTGCCAGAGCATGGCATCCACCAGCGTGGTCTTGC
>JBIOJT010000453.1:0-2588 GCA_044451055.1 Methylomirabilales bacterium (SeqCode) | reverse complement strand
TGGCGTTGTCGATGGGCTTTCAGGTCTTGGTTGCCCTCCACCCGACCATCCAAGCTACGGGGCGTCTGGCTGTTACCCCGGTGGGACTTCCTCCCACTGAACGCGCCAGCCTTCGCTGGACGCACAACCGGACGTGCGGTTTGCCCGCATCCGGCTCTCCGATCACCTTCACCGCACGGCAGACGCCGGAGCTTTCCACGGCGCAGTCAGCGGGAGCCGGTAGAGCCCGAACCGCCCGTAGAGCACTGGATCTGGGAAGGCCCGATACCCCCCGGTCCGATACCGATGCTTGCGCCGCAAGTAGATGCAGACCCGATCGCAGACGAACTGGTTGAGGGCGCTGAAGGCCGCCGTGCAGTGCCGGAAGTAAAAGTACCCTGCCCACCCCTGAACTACCCGGTTGATTTCCGTGATGACGTCGGGCGTGGGCCGCCGGGCGCGATCGCGACCCGTGAGCGCCTTCACGGCGTCCCGGAGCTCCTGGCAGGCAGCCGCCGCGGGCTGGGTCAAGGGGAACCACGCCCCCGTGCGCCAGCTCTGGGCGACGCGCACCGTGAAGCCGAGGAAGGTGAAGGGCTGCTGTCGCGCGTCCAGGACCCGCGTCTTGACCGGGTTCAGCGTCAGCCCGAGGGCCTGGAGTTGCTGGGTCACGAGCGGCTGCACCTGCGCTGCCGTCTGCCGACAGAGGATCACGAAGTCGTCCGCGTAGCGGATGAGCCGGGCCTGCAGGCGCCGCTCCAGCCCGTGGGCTCGCCATGCCGTGTCGAAGGCATGCAGGTAGACGTTCGCGAGCACGGGGGAGATGCTCCCACCCTGCGGGGTCCCGCGTCGAGTCCGCTGGCCGCCTTGGACCTCCCGCTTCCCATCCGGCCGCTCGATCACCACGGGCGCGCGCAGCCATTGGCGGAGCAGCCGAACGATGCAGCGGTCGCTCACGCGGCGGGCCACGGCGGCGAGGAGGCGATCATGGGGAATGGTGTCGAAGTAGGCCGTCAGGTCGGCGTCGAGGACCTGCGTGTAGCCCCGGGCGAGGTAGCGGGCGACCTCCTCCACCGCCTGGTGGGCGCTCTTCTTCGGGCGGAAGCCGTAGGAGCACGGCTGGAAGTCCGCCTCGAAGATCGGCTCCAGGACCAGACGGACGGCGGTCTGCACCACTCGGTCTCGGATGGTGGGGATCCCGAGGGGCCGCTGCCCACCACTCCGCTTGGGGATGAAGACACGCCGGACGGGGTCGGGCCGGTAGGTGTGCGTCCGGAGTTCCTCGGCGAGATGCGCGAGGAACGGGGCGACCCCGTCCGCCTCTATGGCCGCCAACGTGACGCCGTCCACACCGGGGGCGCCGCCCTTGGCGCGCACCAAGGCCCAGGCGTGACTCAGGAGGTCGGCCCGGGAGACCTTGTCATAGAGGAGGTAGAACCGGAAGGTGGGCTCCGCCTTGGCCTTGCGGTACAGCTTCCGCTGGAGGTCCCGCACGCGATCCGGAGGTTCGAGCCTCACGGCAATCCTCCCGCGAGCTCCCCGTAGGAAGCGCAGTGAAAGTGCGGCCCCTTCCCTCGGCGGAGGTTCTGTTGTCCTCCACCTGCCAGCGGTACTACGAGCCGCTCCGACTGCCTGGCCGGCCCCCGGCGTTTTCGGCGCGAGCCTTATACGTCGGGGTTGGACCCCTGTGGCCCACCGGGCAGGCTCTCCCGTGGTGCCCCGTGACACTGTCCCCGCATGTCACCCCTGCTACCCCGGAGGGTCCGGCCTAGCCAGGCAGTTGTACGGGCCAGACCGTCGACGGCCTTCCTCCTCCGCTCACGGAGTCGGCACCCTCAGTTATTATGTGACGAGGCTACGGCTGGGTTCGCTGCGCGCTGCAACCTGCGGGGTTGCGCACTCCGATTGGGGAGTGCCCGTCAGGGAACTCAGTGCTTCCGGTTACCCGTTGCACCTCCCTCAAGCTACCTGGGCGACGCTGCCAATTCCCAGGGCCGGACTTGCACCGGCAAGTCTCACGGTATCCACGGCATACGAGCGGACCCATAATGGAGCAATAGGTGCGCTCCCCGACCGGTTGGAAGTGGAGAGCCGAGGTGATTATATTGAATCCGCCTGAATAGACCCGTGCTGGGGAAAACCGATCGTACTCCCAGCAGGAGGTGATGGAGAGTGGTCATCAAATCCGGGGAATAGGAGGCAATAGCAGAGCCCGGATAGAGTATTTACAGAGCTCAGGAGTCAGCGGCGTCGAAGCCGGGCGCCGTTTCGATCGCAACGAGGGGAGTCTCTCGTCAGGGGTGCACGACAAGAAAGTGATGTGAGGTCATCCTACCGCACGAGATTGCGTACCGTCTTTCCATCCCGAACGCTGTCAGCCATCCTCGTCCGTCAGCTCCCTTTCACAGCGAGGCCCCGAAAGGAGGATCCCATGCGCCGCCACCACGTCTCGACCCTGGTCACCGTGCTGGCCATGCTTGCGCTCATCTGGGGCTCCGCGTCGGCTGCGGACCCGGCCCTGCTCACGCCAGCCCAGGCCCTCTTCAAGCCCCTGCCCAAGGTGATGGAGAGCGCCGAGAACCCCGTGACGCCAGCGAAGGTGGCGCTCG
>JBIOJT010000452.1:0-2593 GCA_044451055.1 Methylomirabilales bacterium (SeqCode) | reverse complement strand
GCCGAGAGGAGCAGGTTGTAGCCCACGATGAAGTTGGGGCTGTCGTGCCAGCGTCCCCGGAGACGTTCAGACAGCTCCCCGATGATGCCGTCGTGGGCCGGCACCCGCAGGGCCAGGTAGCAGGAGCGGCGTGCGGTCGCGTCCATCTTGCGGACGAAACGGAGCAGGTCGGTCGTCGTGTAGGTGGCGTGGGCGGCGATGACCACGTCATGCGGTGCCACCTCGGCCTCCAGCCAGGGGATGTCCACCACCTCCAGGTTGGTGATCCTGTGGGATGTCGCCCGCCCCACCAGCACCTGGCGCATGCCCGCCAGCGGCTCCACGGCGGTGACGCGGTGGACCGTTCTGGCAATGGGCAGGGTCCAGCGGCCGATGCCTGCCCCGATGTCCAGCACCGCCATCTCCGGCGTGAGTCGCCCGAGGATGTGGTCCAGGAGCGGATCCGGGAGGCCTCCTTCCCCGTCGTCGAGCTGGCGGGCCACCCGGCGCCACCGCTCGACCATATGCGCCGCGCCTTCGAAGCTGGCCTGGATGTCGCTTGAGGCGAGTTCCTGCCACAGCTTGGCCCAGCCGGTCGGTATCATGGTCTTCTCCTCAACTCGAACGGATAACCCTCTGCGCGCTCGCTGACCTTTGCGGTCTGAGACAATCCATGCGTTTACCCGAAGCCGTCGAGAGGAACAGACCGTATCTACGACCGGGGAAGGGTGTCAAGGATAAACTAACTCAGCGGCGATGCGTCCAACCGCTTCACCGTCTCTTCCGGGATGCGGAGGAGAAACTCGCCTTGACGGTGCTTCCCGCACGGGGTTATCTTCAGACGCCCAGACAGGTATCCTTTATGCCTACAGGAGGGAGTGCGATGAGGTATCGATTCCTCGGGTCGTCCGGCCTGCTGATCTCGCGCATCACGCTCGGGACCATGACATTCGGCGCCCCGGATTGGGGCTGCGACGAGCAGGAGGGGCACGCCATCCTGAAGCGGTTCCTGGATGGCGGCGGCAACTCCATCGACGCGGCTGACGTCTACGCGGGAGGGAGGGCCGAGGAGATCATCGGGACCTTCCTGCCGCAGATCCCGCGGGAGCAGGTCGTCCTCGCCTCCAAGTGCTACTTCCCCATGGGAGCGCAGCCCAACCACTACGGCCTCTCCCGGAAGCACATCGTCGCCTCTTGCGAGGCGAGCCTGCGCCGGTTGCGAACCGATTACATTGATCTCTACTACCTCCACGGCCCCGACCCCATTGCCCCGCTGGAGGAGACCCTGCGAGCCTTCGACGATCTCGTCCGGCAGGGGAAGGTACGGTACGTCGGCGTGAGCAACCTTTTCGCATGGCAGATCGCCAAGGCGGCCGGGATCGCGGCACGGCTGCACCTGGAGCCCCCCGTGGCGGGGCAGTACATCTACAGCCTGATCCATCGGGAGCCAGAGCGGGAGGTCATCCCGGCCGCCGTGGATCACGGGGTGGGCATCCTTTGCTATGGTGCCCTCGGTGCGGGGCTGCTCACCGGCAAATACAAGGGAATGACCGAGCCCCCGAAAGGGAGCCGCATGCAGAGGCGAGTGCAGATCGACGGGGCGCGCTTCTGGCATCCGAGGGGCTTGAAGGTCGCGCAGGTCATCGACGAGGTGTCCGCCAAGACGGGCATCCCCATGGCGAAGCTCGCCATCGCCTGGCCCCTCCGGCGAAGGTTCGTCGCCTCGGTCGTCGTCGGCGTGCGGACCCAGGAACAGCTTGCGTCCAATATGGAGCCGGGAGATTGGGATGTACCGGAGGACGTCTGGAAGACCGTGGAGGAGCAGACCCGGCCGGAGGAAGAGTACCTCACCCGGTTTAACCGGATGAGCTACGAGCGCTTCTTCGCTGCCGCCGATTTCCACGACGAGCGCTCCGAGCTCCTATAGCGTAAAGCGCTGTTGACGGGACTGCGTCGAATTCCCTTTCCCGCTTTCCCAACGGCACAGGACGCCGACCGAATGCTGAAGGAGTTCCTCAAGCGCCGCCTAGCCAGCCACCGAAACCTCCTCCTGTCCCACGTCCTTGCGCTTAAGGGGCTCATGTGCCTGCTCATGAAGGTCCGGAACACTGGCGAGCCATGGACCCCCGGGGAGCGGCGGGAGATCCGGAGCCACCTCTGGAGCATCGCCAGACTCGTTCCCATCCTCATTGTCTTCCTTCTGCCCGGTGGCCTGTTCTTCCTGCCCATTCTTACGGAGGTCCTCGACCGACGGCGCGTGTCCAGGAAGTAGGCGTGCCTCTGAGCGGCGCGGCCCGCATCAGCATCACGCCCCGCGCCGCACCACCAAGCCACAAAGACACCAAGGAGGGGTCGGTCGTATAGGATGCGGAGCCAGAAATCCCGAAGGCCCCAGGGGCACGTTGCCATCCTTCTTGGTATTTTGGTGTCTTTGCGGTGAGAGTGTTTCTCGGATTGGATTACTGTGCGGTGCCTAAAATAGGCGACAGTCCCTCCCGGACCGCACAGTCCGGGGGAGAGTCCGAGGAGGGGCGGCGGCCCGCCCCTCTCGGTAGCGTCAACCCAGCCGCGGACGGCCGGGGCAATGACGGAAGAAACTGGCTTCCCGTGGGAG
>JBIOJT010000451.1:0-2595 GCA_044451055.1 Methylomirabilales bacterium (SeqCode) | reverse complement strand
CCAGCGAACCAGACGCGAAGATAATTGTCGCTGAGACCCTCGAGCAGCCCGTCCGGTCCGTCGCGGTCCAGGACGACAACCGTGAGGGTCTCACCAAGGAAGCGGCGGCGGAAGGCCTGGGCCTTCCGGGCGGCCAGGGTCCGCAGCGTGCGGCTCCGCTCTGCTTTCACCGCCTTGGGCACCTGGTGCGGATATTCCGCCGCGTCGGTTCCCGTCCGGCGGGAGTAGCTGAAGACGTGTAACCCAGCGATGGGCAGCCCCTCCAGGAGGTCGTACGTTCGTTGGAACGCCTCATCATCCTCACCCGGGAATCCCACGATGACGTCGCCGCTCACCGCGATTCCCGGGACCTCGGCCGCCAGGCGCTCGACCAGGTCCCGGAACTGGGCGGCCGTGTGGCCGCGGCGCATCCGGCGGAGAATCCGCTCGTCCCCGCTCTGGAGCGGCAGGTGAAGGTGGCGGCAGAACCGGGGCGAGTCCGCCAGCAGCCGGATGAGATCCGGCTTCACCTCGTGGGGATCGAGCGAGCTCAGTCGGATGCGTGGCGCCTCGTCCAGGGAGGCGATCCGCAGGCACAGGTCGGCAAGCGACGTCGGCGGCCGAAGATCCCGCCCGTAGGTCCCCAGGTGAATGCCCGTCAGCACGATCTCGGGGAAACCGGCAGCGTGCAGTCGTCGAGTCTCCGCGAGGATCCTTTCGGGCTGTTGGCTGCGATTTCCGCCGCGCACCTTGGGAACGATGCAGAAGCTACAGCGATAGTTGCAGCCGTCCTGCACCTTGAGGAATGCCCGCGTCCGGTCGGGATCGATCCCCGGGCCGTAGTCATCCAACTCACGGCCGTCCCTCGCGTCTCCGACATACACCCGGGGGCCGCCATTCTTCGTGGCAGCCTGGACATGGGCCAGGAGCAGAGGCTTTTCCCCGTTGCCCAGGACCAGGTCCACCCCGGGGATGGCGGCCACCGCCTCGGGCGCGGCCTGGGCGTAGCAGCCCGTGACCGCCACCAGCGCTGGAGGATTCCGGCGCACCGCCTGCCGCGCTAGTCGGCGCGAGTCGGCATCCGCCTCGGCTGTGATGGTGCAGGTGTTGATCACGTACACGTCGGCCGCGGCCTCGAAGGGGACGATCTCGTGGCCTTCAGCCTGCGCTCTTCCGCGCAGTGCATCCGTCTCGAACTGGTTCAGCCGGCAACCCACCGTCGCAAAGGCGATCCGCATTTGCCGCCTATCCATCTGGATCCAGCCCTACGCCCACCACGACCCGTTCGAGCTGAATCAGGTTCATCACGTCTTCGCGGTTGTACTCGAGAAGGAGCCGCAGGGCGTCCTGATCCCCTTGGGTCTCGTACCGCGCCCAGAGATGCAGGGCATCCCAGCCGTTCATCCCCCGGGTGGCTCGGGCGATCCCAAAGCGCTCTTCCATGCGCTTCAGGCCGCCCTTCAATCCGACGCGCCGGCACTCCCGGAGCAAGTCCAAGGACCGGAAATGGGGCCGCAATTCGAGCCGGGTCTGGCGCTCGAGGATCGGCAGGTCGAAGCGGTCCCCGTTGTAGGTGCAGAGGGTGTCCACACCCTCCAACGCCTGCCACACGGCCACGTCGGTGATCTCCCCACCCACGAGCTGGCGGAAGCCACGGTCCTCACGGTAGATCCCGACGACCGTCACCTGACCGCCGGCACACGTCTCGATGTCGAGGTACGCCTTCATCGCTTCAGAGGAACAAACCCCTGTAACCGAAGATGAACCCGAGTTACCGGAGATTATTCCCCCTTCGGACGCGTCGAGTCATATGCTCTCCCATCTGATTCATGGGCTGCAGCCACACAACCTTGACGTCCTTCTCGACCATCTCGAACTCAGGGGCCCCCGTAAAAATCTCCGCCTTCTCCCATGTGGCCAACGCAGCCGCGAAGCAGTCAGCCAGCGACATCTTCTCGACCACCTTGATGGCCCCTGCCAATTCAGCCAAAGATTGATCAGCCGGGACGACCTCGAGGGGAAGCCCGAGGAGCTTTGGGTGAACCTCCTGCCACCGCTCGGCTCCAACTTGTCATTCCACCTTGTATCTGACCTCTGCCCAATTCGGGGTGGAAGCATATGATGACCCGGTCCGTCTGGGCTGCCTTCTCAAAGGCATTGACGACCTTCGCGACGCCCTTCTCCTTTTCTCTCCCCGTGCTCCTCCTCCCGGGCCCTCTCCTTCAGAAGGTCCTGCGTGACGGATGTTTCGCTCTTGAGCATGCCGCAAACGCTGCGGATATATTCCCGCGTCACGGGCTGGAATAGGATCTCATTGTCTCGCTCGATGAAGCATAGCTTGGTGCCAGGCTTGACGCCATACTTCCGGCGGAGCCGAGCGGGCACAACCAATTGGTCCGTGCTAGTAATGGACGCGGCGTCCAGGAATGGATCCCTCCGGTATACTGTCGTATGGGTTACATTATCCTTCGTGTAAGCCATTATCAAGTTGATCTTTCCTCACCAGGAGTCTCTGAAGCCGTGGTCATGGTCTTTCGCTCTTCGAGGGTTCGATGGGCGCCGATACGCCCATCCCTCCTGTTCCGGTCACCCTAGGAGCCTGTCGGAGAATTGGGT
>JBIOJT010000450.1:0-2665 GCA_044451055.1 Methylomirabilales bacterium (SeqCode) | reverse complement strand
CACTGCTGTCCCAACGTTAGTTGAATAGATTCAGCTGGTTATCGGGATCGTCCTCCAGTGCAAGCCCATGCGGTGGCGTAAGTGCTTGCGCCAGTGGGATCTTCTCGAAGAGCGAGAGGCTCAGGATCTGGAGCATGGTGTACAGGCTCGCATCCAGGTGGAGCCGTTTCTTGACGATGGCCACTAGCACGTACACGGCGATGGCAATCCAGATCTGGGTCTTGACCGCGTTCTCGGAGGTCCCGTAGAAGGCCTTGATCCGCAGGTGCTGCTTGATCCACTTGAAGAAGAGCTCGACCTGCCACCGGCACTTGTAGAGCTGGGCGATGGTCCGCGCCGGGAGCGTGAAGTTGTTGGTGAGGAACACGAGCCACTTGCGTTTCTCCCCATCGAAGAACCGGATCCGGCGCAGCCGTTCAGGGTAGCCCCGCTGGCTGTAGAAGCCGTAGAGCCGGACGGTCTGATCGGAGTGGACCCCGGTCGTCCGATCGACCGGCCGCGAGTCCAGGTACCGGAATCGGAAGTTTCGCTTGGCGCGCGTTACGAAGAACCCGAGGGCCTGGTGGAGGCGGTAGAGCCGGGCGAAGTCGAGGTAACCCCGGTCCAGGATGTAGAAGGCACCGGCCTCGACCACCAGGGCATCGAGGATGTTCACGTCGTGCACGCGCCCCGGCGTGATGAAGAGCACGGTGGGGATGTTGCCCCGCAGGTCCAGTAACGTGTGGAGCTTCACCGCCCCCTTGCGCTTGCGGAACGTGGCCCAAGGGAACAACGCCAGGCACAGGTCGATGACGGTGGCGTCCAGGGCATAGGCCGTCTGATCCAATTCGATCCCGAAGGCCTCGGTCGCGTACAGGGTGCGCGCCGTTGTGATCAATCCTTGTGCGAAGTCGGCATAGATCCGCCAGTCGCGCACCTGATTGGCATGGGCGAGGGTGTTCCGGGCGACCGTGCCCCGGAACCCCATGTGGTACAGCTTGGGCTGGGCTACGCGGAGGCAGGCTTGAATGTCCCGCAGGCTCTCCCGGTAGGTGAGTTGGGCGAAGGCCAGGCAGAGGAACTGGTCCCAGCAGGAGAAGCGCTGGACCTTGTAGTGGCCCTCGTAGCGGTCCACGCAGGTGCGGAACTCGTACGGGGACACGAAGTCCATCAGTTGGGCGAAGATCGTCCGACCAGCGTTCATGGGCCATCTCCTCTCGCAAGAGCGCGAGAGTATGGCCCACGACGCCTCGCCCATTCAAATCGATAAATCGATGCATGTGCAGAATTCGCAGCACCATCAATACGTTCCGTTACATTGGCAATTCAACGTTGGGACAGCAGTGAGAACCGACAGTGCAAAACCGGTCGCGCGATTCCTCAGAAGAACACGCTGAATCCCAGCATCGGTCCGTAGAGGATCGCATCCACCTTGAGATACTTGGTATTGCTGCCCGTCTCAAAATTCAGCCCCTGCGCGCGGAAGGCGAGCGACACGGCGCCGGGGACGCTTGCCATGCGGAAGCGGTAGGCCACCGTCAGAAGTGCTTGCCAGGTCAGGCTGGTGTCACTGACTCCGAAGCCCCCGATGCTTCCGCCGAGCCCGAGATTCCACCGGTCGGCCATGTCCCAGCTCAGGCGTGCCCCCACGAGGGGGGAGGTCAGGGTCGCGCTCGTCGAGGCTTGCACGTTCTGCGAGTTCACACTCGTACTGAAATAGAACGTCTGTGCCCCGGCAAGGAGATCCAGCGCGATGGGCTGCGTCCCGCGCGCCCAGGTGGTGAGATCGAGCGGACGCCCGAGGAGCCGGTACGAGAGCCCGTATTGCCCGCCGGCGACGGATAAATAGGTGTAGGCGCTGCGCTGCGCCTGAGTGGGATGGAGCGGATCCTCCGGCAAGAGAACATTCTTGAACCCCAGGGAGGCGCCCTCCGCGTTGACGAAGCCGCCCCAGTCTCCCTTGCTGAGCTGGAATTCGCCGCTGCCCCCGTACACATTCATGAGATGGGAGGTGGTCGTGGTTTTCAGGACGGCCAGGACGAGGCCGGCGATCGCTGCGCCCACCGGAGGCAAACCGTTGACCGACGTGGTCGTCTCCGAGAAGGGGATCCAGAGGTCGAGCGTTAAGCCGAAGATCCACGGATTGGACTCCGCGCCGGCCAGGGGGGCCGCACCGGCCGTCCCGGCGGCCTGCGCCACCTGTATTGTGGGCGGATAGTGCAACGTCACTGGCGTGCGGTCCAGGAGTTGCGGGCTTTCCCCAGTCCCGGGGAGCAGGAACCCCGGGCTCCCGATTGGAGAGCTAGGTGAGCTGCTCTCGATCGCCGAGACCGCCGGGGTCTCGCCCCCCGGCGTCCGGAAGGTCGAGTCCGGGCCGTCCAGCACGACCGGCGGGGATGGATCGGCGGCCCAGGCAGGCGCGGCGGCGATGACGAATGCGAGGATGACGAGACAAGCCTTCATGTTCGGCCTCCGGGTGTCAAGATATGCCATTGTTAGGTACCTTGGCCTTTCGGCGGTTCAGACCTATCCGTCGCAGCCGAGGCATCGCGGAGCAGACGTACCTCGCGCTGGGGAAAGGGGAACGACATTCCTGCCGCATGCTCAACGGAAGGGCGCGGTGGCTCACGGCTTCACGACGGCCAGCGCGATCGCTTCGGTCACTCGTCATCGGCGGCCACCGAAT
>JBIOJT010000449.1:0-2683 GCA_044451055.1 Methylomirabilales bacterium (SeqCode) | reverse complement strand
GTCCTGTGGAGCCCCATCCTGGCCGAGAAGGGGGGCTACAAGCACTTCATGCTGAAGGAGATCTACGAGCAGCCCCGGGCCGTGCGGGACACCATCCGCGGCCGCTTCTCGGAAGAATCGGGGCAGATCTTCTTCGAGGGCATGGAGGCGCTGGATGAGGCCCTGCCGGAGATCCAGAAGGTGGTCCTGATCGCCTGCGGCACGGCCTGGCACGCGGCGCTGGTGGGCAAGTTCATGATCGAGGAGCTCTGCCGGGTCCCGGTGGAGGTGGACTATAGCTCCGAGTTCCGCTATCGCGACCCGGTGGTGGGACCGCAAACCCTGCTCATGGCGGTGAGCCAGTCCGGGGAGACCCTGGACACCCTGGCCGGTGTCAAGGAGGCACGGGAGCGCGGCTGCCACACCTTTGCCATCTGCAATGTCGTGGGAAGCTCCATCACGCGGGAGGTGGACGGCGTCCTCTACACCCATGCCGGACCCGAGATCGGCGTGGCCGCCACCAAGACCTTCACGGCGCAGATCGCGGCTCTCTACCTCTTCGCTCTCTACGTCGGCCGGAGGCGCGGGACGCTGGACGCGGCCCGGGCGCGGGACCTCCTGGCAGATCTGGTCCGGGTGCCGCAGCAGATCGAGACCGTCCTGCACCTGGACACGGACCTGGAGCGCCTGGCCCACCTGTTTCACGCCAAGACGGATTTCCTGTACCTGGGGCGGGGCATCAATTACCCGATCGCGTTGGAGGGCGCCCTCAAGCTCAAGGAGATCTCCTACATTCATGCCGAAGGGTATCCGGCCGGTGAGATGAAGCACGGGCCCATCGCCCTGATCACCGAGGAGATGCCCGTGGTGATCCTGGCACCCAAGGACAAGGTGTACGAGAAGATCCTGGGAAACATCCAGGAGGTCAAGGCGCGGGACGGGATCGTCGTCGCCGTGACCTCCGAGGGCGACCACGAGCTGGCCCAGAAGGTGGACCACTGTCTGGCCGTGCCCCGGACCTCGCGCCTGCTCACGCCGATCCTGCTCGCCATCCCCATGCAGCTTCTGGCCTATCACATCGCCGTGCGCAAGGGCTGTGACGTGGACCAACCCCGCAACCTGGCTAAGAGTGTAACAGTGGAGTAAGCGCGTTTCATCCTTGACACGGCGCTCTGCCCTGCGCGATGCTGAGGCGGCTCCGGGGGCCGTGCAGTCCTGCGTTGCCGCTTTGTGACCGGCTGTCTCTTTGGGTGGGGCGCCCCGGCTAGCCACGGGTCTCGATCGAAGCCTCCCCCAACAAGACGTTCCTCTCCCCAATCGGGAAAGCAGCGTTGCGATGATGTGTCCGTGACGCTTGCCGAATTCGGAGAAGGAAAGGACTGCTCCGCATGGGGATCATTATTCCGGCATGAGTCTGCTCTCACTTCAGAGGAGGATCGTCTCGATGAGGAAGATGCTCGTGGTCTGGGGGATCGTGCTCCTGCCGCTCGGAGCGATGACGGGAGTCAGCTTGGCGGCGCGGGCGGGCGGGACGTTCAACTTCGTCGTGCCCTACGGCGGGGACGTGCTCACCCTGGACCCCCAGCGGACACCCAACACGAACGACTGGATCGTCACCATGAACATCCACCGCAGCCTCTACAGCTGGGAAGACGCGAACAACCGACCCAAGCTGGAGTTGGGGGACAAGTTCGAGGTCTCGCCGGACGGGTTGGTCTACAAGATTGCGCTGAAGAGAGGCGTCAAGTTCCACAACGGGCGCCAGATGACCGCTGACGACGTCATCTGGAGTTACGAGCGGATCATGAGTGCGAAGATCGCGTCACCGTCCGCGCGCTTCGTCCGGGTGATCAAGGGAGCCAAGGATTTCGAGGACGGCAAGGCGGCCAGGATCACCGGCCTCCGCAAGCTCGACGACTTCACCCTGGAGATCACCATGGACCGCCCGGTGGATCCCGCCTACACCCTGTATGAGGCCGGGACGGCCATCCTGCCGAAAGAAGAGGTCGAGAAGAAGGGGGACGCGTTTGGCACGGATCCGGTCGGGCTCGGCCCCTTCAAGTTCGTCAAGTGGGTGAAGGGAAGCGAGCTCATCCTGGCGAAGAACCCGGACTACTACGAGAAGGGCAAGCCGTACCTCGACAAAGTCGTGTACAAGGTCATGCCCGAAGGGGCGGCGCGCGACGTGGCCTTCCGGGCCAAGGAACTGGACGCGACCGTGGTCGGGTCGGCGCAGTATCCCGTCTACAAGGCCGACCCGCAGATCTCCAAGAACATGGTCGAAGTGGCGGAGCTCTTCACCCGCGTGATCGGCTTCAACCCGAACTACGAGCCGTTCAAGAACAAGCTGGTGCGGCAGGCCATCAACCATGCCATCGACTCGCACCTGATCGTCCAGCGGCTCCTGAAGGACAAGGCGTACCCTGCGGTCGGGTATCTGCCCTCCACCTCACCGGCCTTCGATCCCAAGGCCAAGGCGTATGACTACAACGTCGAGAAGGCCAAGGAACTGATGAAGAAGACGGGGTACGAGAAGGGCTTTACCTTCGAGTGCCTCGGGACGAGCAACGAGTCCTGGGGGATCCCGGTGGTCGAGGCCATCATGCCGTTCCTCAAGCAGATCAACATCACCGTGACACCGCAGCAGTTGGAAGGCGCGGCCCTGTCCGCTCGGATGCAGAAGCTGGACTACCAGGCCTTCATC
>JBIOJT010000448.1:0-2699 GCA_044451055.1 Methylomirabilales bacterium (SeqCode) | reverse complement strand
GTGAATATCCCGTGGGGCGAGGCGGTGCGGCCGGATGGCACCTTCAAGTCGGCGGATGAGCTGCAGGCGCTGTACCAGGGGAGGGGTATCACCCCCGACAAAGAGATCATCGCCTACTGCCGGATCGGAGAGCGCTCCGCACACACGTGGTTCGTCCTGAAGGAACTCCTGGGGTATCCCAAGGTCCGGAACTACGACGGGTCCTGGACGGAGTGGGGCTCCCTGGTCGGCGTCCCCATCGAAAGATAGGCGGGCTTGCCTCGACAAGGGACCCGAAGAATCGGCGCGGCCAGGGGTCACACATGACCATCCCGTTTCTTCGTGAAGGTGAACGAGTGGTCCGCATCCACCGGTTCCGGTTCACCGGTGGGCGCGGGTGCGCCCTGGGAACCACCGATATCATCGTCGAGGAAGATTTGGGGCCTGCGGCGGAACCGGGTGCACGCTGTCAGGCGCATCCGGATCACCCGACGCGTGTGCCGCGACCCCATCTGTATGTGAGCGCCGAGACCGTGGAGGGAGCACTTCAGGCTTGCATCGAAAAGCTGCGGGGAAGCAGCGCGGCCGACCTGTTCTTCCCCCAGGCGTGAGGTAACGAGCGCAGAGCGCGCCATGCACTACCGACAATTCCTCCACCCCAAGAGCGGGTGCGCTTCCTACCTGCTGGGATGCGGTCGCGCCGGGGCCGCGGCGGCCATTGATCCCGTGGGCCCCGTGGAGCCATTTCTCCAGGAGGCCGAAGGGGCCGGCTGCCGGATCACCCACGTCATCGAAACGCACGCTCACGCTGACCATCGGTCGAGCGCACGCGAACTGGCGGAGGCCGCAGGAGCCGACCTCTACATGTACCGGGGGATGCCGGCCCGGTTCCCCTTCAAGCCTCTGGACAACGAGGAGGAGTTGAACGTCGGCAGCGTGCATCTCAGGATCCTGCACACGCCGGGGCACACGCCGGACAGCGTGAGCTTGATCGTGGAAGATCGAGCCCGGGTCTCGGAACCCTGGTTCGTCCTTACCGGGGATACCCTGATGGTCGGAGATGTGGGTCGGCCAGATTTGACTCTGGAGGACGGGACCTCGGTGCTCGACCAGGCGCGAGCGCTACACGCCAGCCTGTTCGAGAAGATCCTGCCACTCGGTGACGCTCTTGAGATTCATCCAGCCCACTTCGGCAATTCCCCATGTGGCGGCCAGAATATGAGCCGCAAGCCGTTCAGCACCATTGGCTACGAGCGCCGATTCAACCTGGCGCTCCAGCTTCCGAGCCCCGAGGCATTCGGCCGGTTTGTCCTCTCCACCCTTCGTCCTCAGCCGGAGAACTTCCGCCGGATCAAGAGGGACAACCTCGGATGGGAGTAAGGTTTCCACCGGGGGAGGGGCGAGGGGGCATGAAAGAACCGTGAACACCGAGAGAGGAGGCTTATGACCATCAACCAGGAGCTCAAGCAGGCCGTTGGAAAGCGGGTCCGGCTGGACCTGACGCCGCAGGCCATCGGGGGCCCGACTCGGACGGGTCGCATCGTCGGCGTCCTGGAGGCGGCCGACGGGATGGTCGTGACCCTCGAGCCTGATGGCGCGCCGGGCAGCCACGTGACGTATCACGCCCACCACATCAAGGCCATCCATCCAGCCTGAGGCCTCGTCGGTCTCGGCCGGGACCGGCGAGCGTGCCCGGTGTCCGACTCTCCTTCCGCGCCGCCTCTGGGAAGTCCGGAGTGCCGCCTTGAGCTTGCCGAGAGCCGTTCTCCTTTGTGGGGCTTCTGTCGCTAGCGGCTGACCTTCTTCTGCTATTCGGTCCTTTCCTCGCCTCAGCCCTACCCTTTGTTCCGCTCTCTCCCCGTTGACCCTTCCCATGGGTCTGTCTCACCCGGGTACGGAGTGCGGCGGCAAGGGCCGAGCCCCGCCCCGGGCGATCCGGCTCGCATACGTGCCGGCACGTCTCGCCCCAAGCGCCCGCTCTGCAGCTCAGCGCGGTTCCTCCCGACTGGCCTGAGACCACGCATCCTGGCGAGTTCGAGGAATTCCTGCTCCCGGGCGGTCTGATTCATGTCCGGCGCTTTCCCTGGCCCCTGTCACCCATCGGGTCAGGAGATATCCCCCGCCGCCACAGGCCGCAGTTCCAACGAACGCCGAGAGGATGTACGAGAGGCTGAGGTGAGATGGCAGCGCCCGCTCATGGCCCGGCAGGGCGTAATCGGGGATCGGAGCCTTCCAGATATCAGCCTTCTTCTCCATCCCAGCGGGGGCGTACCCGATCATCTGCCGTATCTCATCCACTCCCCATTCCCCCCAGGCCGACCCCGCCCTCATGATCTTTGGGAGATACAATCCGACCGATGAGACGAGGGCCAGGACGATGACAGCCGCCCAGAGTTTCCGGTGCTCCTTCATCGCGTCGTCTCCTCGGCCGCCGCCTGGAGGACCCACGCGGACTGTGAGCGCCGGAGAAAATGCACCGCCAGCCCTGTGATCAGGCCCTCCACTCCTCCCGCCAGCTGTGTGTTCATCCCTCTTCGCGGGCGGCGAGACGTTGCTTCCGATTCGTCGTTGGTGTACAAGGGCAATTGTTCTCTCGTTGCTCCGACTGATGGAAGCCACGACGTCCCGCCGACGAGAGATGGAGCGCAGATCGGAGTTGCGGGGGCTTTCCGTAACGGACAATCCCGAACTCCGTCCCCTTGCCTTGCGTTGTGGGGGCG
>JBIOJT010000447.1:0-2718 GCA_044451055.1 Methylomirabilales bacterium (SeqCode) | reverse complement strand
CTCCACCATGGCCAGCACGATGGCCGTGGTCCCCACCTTGAGGTAGGTCGTCACCTCGGACATGTTGGAGTCGCCGACGATGACGTGCAGCCGCCGGTACTTCTCCTCGTCGGCGTGGGGCTCGTCGCGGGTGTTGATGATGCCCCGGGAGCTGGTGGTGGCTCCCGAGATCTCCTGGTAGATGTGCTGGGCCCGCTGCGAGATGTAGTAGTGGTTCCCCAGCCGCGTCTTCAGGACTTTCCCGGCCCCGGTGAAGACCTGGCGGGTGACGAAGAAGGGAATGAGCTGCTCCGCCAGTTTGTGGAAGTTGACCCCCCGCTCCACCAGGTAGTTCTCGTGACACCCGTAGGTGTTGCCCACCGAGTCCGTGTTGTTCTTGAAGATGAAGATGTCGCAGTCGATCCCGTTCTCCTGGAGCTTTCGCTCCGCTGTGAGCAGGAGCTCCTCGATGATGCGCTCCCCGGCTTTGTCGTGGATGGTGAGGTCCAGGGCGTTGTCGCACTCGGGGGTGGCGTACTCGGGGTGGCAACCGGTGTCCTGGTACAGGCGGGCGCCGTTGCGCAGAAAATCGTTGGTGCCGCGCTGGCGGGAGACGACCTTCTCGAAGAGATAGCCGAGGACGCTTTCCACCGAGAGGTTCACGCGCCCGCCGGCCGAGGAGGAGATCAGACCGTATTCGTTCTCAAGACCGAAGATGCGCCGCTGCATGGCGGCCGGGGCCGGCCGAACTCAGGCGACCCCCTCTCCCTCCTTCTCCATGAGGACCCGGATCTCCGCCAGGGGGAGGCGGCGGAATCTCCGTCCCGCCCGCTCCCGCTCCAGGACAGCGACCTCCAGGTTCGCCGCCTTCACCTTCTGGCTGGCGGCCGCCTCCAGACTGCGGTTGGCCAACCGCAGGGCCTCCTCCAAGCTGAGGTCGTCCCGGTACTTGTCACGCAGGAACAGCTTCAACTCCTCGGCCTGCCCGCCGATGGTGGCGTAGCCCTTCTCATCGGCGATGCTCCCGTCGAAGGCGATGCGGTACAGTTCGTTGGGGCCCGTCCCTTCGCCCACCTCCAGCACCAGGATCTCCACCTCCAGCGGCTTGATCTCCATGCTGAAGATGTTCCCGATCACCTGGGAGTAGGCGTTGGCCAGCGACTTGGCCGTCACGTCCTCGCGGTCGTAGGCGTAGCCCTTGAGGTCAGCGTACCGGATCCCCTCCTTCCTCAGCCGCTCGAACTCGCTGTACTTGCCGGCCCCTGCGAAGGCGATCCGGTCGTAGATCTCCGAGATCTTGTTCAGGGCGGCGCTGGGATTCTCGGCCAGGATCAGGACGCCGCCCCGGTATTCGAGCGCGATGATCGACTTTCCCTTGGCGATGCCCTTGCGGGCATACTCCGCCTTATCCTGCATCATCTGTTCGGGAGAGACGTAGTAGGGGAGTGGCATCGCCCTCTCCTCGACCTCAAGCGGCCCGGCGCGCGTCCGCGATCGCCTCGCACAGCGAGGCGACGCGGTCCTTGGGAATCTCTTGAATCCCGGTCCGCGTCACCAGCTTGACGTTGGGAAAGATCCTCCGGACGAAATCCGGCCCGCCGGTTCCGGTGTCCTCATCGGCGGCGTCGTACAGCGCCTCCACCGCCAGGTGGACCGCCTCATCCTCGGCCGTGGCCTGCCGGTACAGCTTCTTCATGGTGGCGCGGGCGTCCTTCCCGCCGGAACCGATGGCGTAGTACTCCGCCTCGTCGTAGCGGCCGCCGGCCAAGTCGTACTTGTAGATCCGGCCCTCGTCCCGCTTCAAATCATAGCCCACGAAGATCGGGACCACGATGAGCCCCTGCATCGCCAGCGGCAGGTTGGCCCGGATCATCTGGGCCAGCTTGTTGGCCTTGCCCTCCAGGCTCAACCCCATCCCCTCGAGCTTCTCATAGTGGGCCAGTTCCGTCTGGAAGAGCCGGGCCATCTCGAGGCACGGGCCCGCGGCCCCGGCGATGGCGATGGCCGAGTAGTCGTCGGCCGCGTACACCTTCTCGATCCGCCGCGAGGCGACCTGGTACCCCTCCGTGGCCTGCCGATCGCCGGCGATGACCACCCCGTCCCGGTAGCGGAGCGCCAGCACGGTGGTACCGATCGGGACCGGCGGCATCGCCTCGCGCGGTTCGGGCCCCTCTGCGGCAGATTGTGGCAGCAGCGTCGGTTCCCGCTGCCGCAGCAGGTCGAAGAAGCTGGATCCACCGTCGGACTGGCTGAAGGACAGATTCACGGGCCGCGCACCTCCTAACCTGCCAACCGCTCCAACAGTTCGGCCACGCTGTCCGATCGCTCCAGGATCTCCCCCACCAGCTTCCGGGTGCCCCGGGCGGGCTCGGCCATGGGAATCTTCTTCACCGTGGCCTCGCCCGTGTCCAGGAGGATCGAGCTCCAGCTGGCCCCGTAGATGTGATCGGGGAACTTCTTGAGGCACGTGCCGCGGAAATAGGCCCGCGTGTCCGTGGGCGGGTTGCCCATGGCCTCCCGGATCTCGGCGTCGGTCAGGATCCGCTCCACATAGCCCTCGCGCTCCAGGCGGTAGTAGAGCCCCTTCTCCATTCGCAGGTCGTGGTACTGCAAATCCAGCATGCTGATCCGCTGGTCGTCGAAGCCGATGCCCTTCTTGGCCATGTAGGAGGCGATGAGCTCCTTCTTGATGACCCAGTCCACCTCCCGCGCGCAGGCCATGGGGTCCTCGCTCAAGCG
>JBIOJT010000446.1:0-2731 GCA_044451055.1 Methylomirabilales bacterium (SeqCode) | reverse complement strand
CAAGTGGATAACGGCACCTGTGTTGCATGGATACAGCCGGACCGGAGTGTGCGAATTTCCCTGTATGAAAAACAGACGGCGTGTTGTAGGGCCGAGTATACCTGCGCCTAGCGGCTGAGAGTGGATTTGGAAAAAGGCCACCTGCAGGGGTGTGTCTTAGCCGCTTGCTTGAGGCCACGCCGTCTTGGTGGGCCACGAATGGGCATCCCTCGACGGGTCAATGGGTCCTCGCCTTTATGGGATCCTGACCCCGGCGGAATGAGACTACCCGGCCTGCCTTAGCGCAGACAATTCTTCTCGTGAGAGGCGGATCGCGAAGCCGCGCCATTATGATTTCGGAGGAAGCCATGGCGAGAGTCTTGATCGTCGACGACGAGCCGGTCGCGCGCGAGTTGCTCTCAGAGTTCCTGACGGTCAAAGGGTACAAGGTGCTCACCGCCTCCGACGGCGAAGAGGCCCTGCGCAGGGTCAAGCAGGACCGGCCACACCTGATCCTCCTGGACGTGCGCATGCCCAAAATGAACGGCCTCGATGTGTTGACGCAGGTCCGGGAGATCGACCATGAGGTGGGGGTCATCATGGTCACGGCGGTCAACGAGGAGGAGACGGGCCGGCAGGCGCTGAAGCTGGGCGCCTTCGACTACATCACCAAGCCGCTCGACTTCGATTATCTGGAACGGAGCCTGTGGTACAAGATTACGACGATGATCCTCTGAGAGCGCACTCGGAGGTATTGCGCGGAGAGGTCTTGCGAGGCACTTCACAGCCGAGCAGAGCTTCCAGGTCTTGGTAGCATGTAACGGCGTCGAGGGCCTGGAACTGGCCTGCCAGCACGCGCTGGAGGCAGTTGTCCTGGACATTATGATGCGCAGGACCCAGATCTTTCTGTCATCATGCTGACTGCCCTTCCCAGTTCTCAGAATGCCATCGCTACCCTGAAATTGGGGGCCTTCGACTTCATCGTGAAGGGGCTTGGGCACGAGTTGGTGCTCCTGGCAGTCCACCGAGCCGTGCCGCATCGGCGTGAGATCCTGGCGAGACGAGAAGAGGGAGCACCGCTCCGGTCCCGCATTGCCGAACTGCAAGCCATCACACCGTCATCGAGCTCATCCTGAGCGAGCGGCCCCGACAAAAACGACAGAATACGCAAGCACTGGGCTCGTTTTCGCGCCGAGGAGACCACTGCTCGTTCGGGATGTGTTTTCTTGTCCGGGTTCGGGGCCCGAGAGAGCGTGCGCCTTCTTGCGTGTCCGGGAATCTGGGAGTTGCACAAGGTTGATTCCCTGCTTGGAAATGTTTCCGATTGACCAGGAAACGAGGTAAGTGGAAAATAGGGCGTCTTTCAATCGGCGGGCTGCAGGCACGAAACGGAGATTGCGGTCACAAGATGGAGCCATGATGCGCCCCGGCGGTGGGAGCCTCCGAGCACGGCTCATTGCCCTGTTGCTTGCCACGTTGATCCCTCTGGTCGGCCTGGGGATCTACTGGATCGTCATGGAGGTTCGTCAGGAGCAAGCGAGGACGGAGCGGGACACCCAGAAGACCGCCGCGCTGGTCTCGGTTGAGGCCGGGCGCTTGGTCTCGGCGACTCAAGGGATGCTCGCAGTCCTGGCTCGGCTGCCTGCGGTGCAGAAACCGGACCCCGGAGAGGCGGCTCGACTCTTCCGAGAGATCCTGGCGAATTCAACTCACCTCGAGAATATCGCCTTGGTCGGCGCCGACGGCGTGGTCCTGGCCAGCGCCGTCCCCGTCCCATCTATAGGTCCGATCCACCTCGAGGATCGGGACTGGTTTCAGCGGACCGTCCAGTCGGGCCAACCGGCGGTTGGGGGATATCAAGTCGGTCGAGTGGCCGGCAAGCCCATCGCGGTGCTCTCACATCCTGTCCTGGACAATACGGGGCGAGTCACTGCCGTGGTCGCGGCTGCGCTGCGCCTTGCCGCAGTCAGCCAGGAGGTGGCGCCGGCCAGGATCAAAGCGCCGATTGTATGGGCCGTGGTGGATGAGCGGGGCGTGGTCCTCCTTCACAGCGAGCCTTGGGGCGCGATCGGGAGACCCCTGGGGCCTCTCACCGGGATGTCTCGCGCCGAGGCAGTGACCCCAGGAACACTGTGGCGCGCAGTAGTAGGCGCCCCCGAGGCCACCGTTGCCACCGGGCTGCGGCAGGTGCTGCCCGTGGTCGGGCTGCCGGCCCTGCTGATTCTCCTGGCGGCGGGCGGGGTTGCCTTGTGGCTGGCCCGGGATATCTGGCGACCCCTGCAGGCGTTGACCGCGAGCGTCCGCCGGATCGGAGCGGGTGAGCGGGGGGTGGTGTTGGCGATTGAGGGGGTAGGTGAGCTCGGCATGGTCGCCACGGCGCTCCAGGATGCGCTGGGGGCAGTAGCGGCGCGAGAGGCCGACCTTATCCGGCGCCACAAAGAACTGGCGGCCCTCGTCGATGCGACCCGCGCGATCGCCTCTTCCCTGAATCTGGAAGAGATCCTGCAAGCCATCGTCCATCAGGCAGCCACGATCTCCGGGACGCCGATCGTCCGCCTGTTCCTTCTGGACGAGGATGCCCAGGTGCTCCGCTACCGCGTGGGGCTGGGCCTTCCCCTGGAAGCAGAGCAGGGCCTCGCAATTCCGGTGGGTGAGAGCTTCTCGGGACAAGTGGCGGCGACCGGGCGCCCGGTGGCTGTGGCCGATTGTCGCGAGGACCCACGCCAGCGCTACCCCGAGCACGCCCTGAAGT
>JBIOJT010000445.1:0-2777 GCA_044451055.1 Methylomirabilales bacterium (SeqCode) | reverse complement strand
CGCGAAGCCGATAATCATGGTTAGAACAACAGAGCCCACCCACGACCAGAAGACAGCCGTTTTCGTCGGTCGGGCTTCGCTCCACCATTGTCCGAAACTCACCTTCCGCTTTTGTTCCGCTCCTCTATCTCCTCTATCCTGTTCCATTGTGCGACTCCTCCGTGAGTCAGTCGTGCGTAGACGGGATCTTTACGGATCTCCATTCGGTCTCAACCATTCCGCGCCGATTCAGTGCTGCCTGCTCTTCTGCTCGAGATCCTTGCGCCCTTTCTCAGCGGTCCGGAACTCGCCGGTCATGGTGATAACGGACTGTTGGAGGGAACGCACCTTGAAGTACCAGACACCCCCGCCTCCGACAATGAGCCCAATGAGAATCCCCAACCAGAAACTGCTGTCCATGGCCTCCTCCTTTCATCCGATCGCCAGCGGGTGCAGTGCTTCGTGACACGCACCTCCTGCGCAGTCACGCTCCTCAAGCTGTTTATGAATCTACGTCCGGCTCTCCTCGTCGATCCTCCGGCAGCGTGTGAAGTTGTTTTTGGAATCTTCCTCCCGATTTTCGCTGCCCGCTCAGCGGCGCCATGGCCGCTGCCAAGGCTTCACCGGAGTAGGTGAAGAAGTCGCCTGGCTGCTGGACACGCCGCTCGCGCGACGGTTCCCCACTTCGGTGCAGGAGATCCTAGGGGGACTGCTCCAGCTGCGGCCCGATTACCGAACGCTGTGCCCCATCACCAAACGAATGGCGCATCTGGCGCGCTATCCGAACCCCTTCTCCGCATCGGGGAACAGCATCACGAAACGTCACCATCTCTCCCTCGGTCCAGTCTCTCTCCCGGTCACACCAGACCCACGCACCAAAGAGTCGCTTATCCATTCAGGTCAGGCCAACGCCTGCACCAGGATGCCCTTCACCTCCTGCCCAAACAGCGAAGCCCTGATGCACGGCGAGCAGCCGGCTCCAGGGCTTCGTCACCGAAGAGTCACACCTCTTCAGCCCCTATTTAGTTCTATGTCCGCCGTGTGCTTCTACACTCCGTATACCACGATGCAAGGGCAATGCAAGGAAAATCGCGCATCCTCGACCCGTGGTGCTCAAGGGGCAGCAGGCACCGTCCTCCCCCCACGCCCGTGGTCCAGAAAACCGCGGGATTCCCCGCCGTAGGGTTGACCCAGCTTCGTGCCGTGTGGAACCTCAGGGGCGTCGAGCCCACTCTCGCGGAGTTTCGTGAGGAGGCTCCCCGCGTTCGGGGCTGATTGGGGGTCGGTGTGTGTCAAGTCTGATCCAGGGATTCCGAAGCCATCCCGCTCCTCATCACGTCAGCGCACGCGCCGACATCGCCGGACTGAAGGGTTGAAGGGTGTCCCCTTTCCCCAGCGCTCATCGGCCCGCGGCATCTTGCACCTCGCACCCCGAGCCGGCATCATCCCATCTTGCAGCGCATCGAGGGACAGACCTTTTCCGATAACCTTCATGACCTCCCTACGCTTTACCGCGCTTCAGCGCGGGGGCTCGAAGCCTGCCTGCTTGAACCGGGCCTGCACCGGCGGGCTGGTCAGGAAGCGCAGGAACGCCTCCGCGGCCTCCGCATGCGGGGTGCGCGTGAGCAGGATCCCCGTATACGTCGTCATGCTCTGCAGGTCGCCGGGATACGGGCCGACCAGCACGACCTCCTTGACGGAGAGGATCTCGCTGATCTGGGTCAGCCCGATCGCATCGGCGTTCGACTTCGCCATCAGCTCCATCGCTTCCTTGCCGCCCCGGGCCGTGCGGCCCTTCTGGCGCACCGCGTCCCCGACACCCAGGCGGTCCGCCACCCTCAGGAAGTACGCGCCGGCCGTCGCGGTCACCGGGTCGGCGTAGTACACCTCCTTCGCCGTGAGGAGCGCCTGCCTCAATTCCTCGGGCGTCCCGACCGCGGGGCGGGGGGCTCCCAGGCGGACCCCGATGCCGCCACCCACCCGCCCCAGGTCCGTGCGCGTGGCGGGCCGCACCAGGCCCTTGGCCTGGAGTTGCTCGATGATGGTGGGCGTGACGATGGTGAGGTCGGCCGGCTCTCCGGCGTAGATCTTGTCCCGGAGCAGGCCGACGCCGCCGTAGGTGAGCTTGACGCTGTGGCCGCTTTCCCTCTCGAACATCCCCACCATGGCCCGCACGGTGGATTCGGTCGCTCCCGCGGCCAGCACGTTGAGTCCCACGGCCCACACCTCCCGGCCCGCGGCGAGCAGCAGGGCGGCCAGCGCGAGGCCCAGCGCCGGGCGCAGAATCGCGAACGGGCCGAACGACGACAGATGCGTGCGGGTGCTGCGGTGCATGGAACAGCCTCCAAAGAAGGGGTAAATACTCCTGGGCGCCGGACCGCCGGGTCCCACTCGTCCAGCTACTGCCGCCCCGGCCAATCTGCCCTTGGATACCGCAGCCCTGGGCCGCGCTTCAAGCGGAAAGCTCCGGTCGGTTCTTTATCCATGACCGGTTGTTTCTGCCTGCTCCCCAAACCAGAACCCCCGCCTCGGCGGGCCAATGACCAAACGGGGTTCCGCTTCCTGTGGCGGCGACTGACATTTCGAACCAGGATCGCGTCCCCATTGGGATTTGGGAATTGATCATTGGTCATTTACTGTCATCGCCGCTAAGTTAATTTGAGCAACTTACGGCCGCCTCGCACACGGGCGAGCGATTTCCACGTCCGGCGGGCTGCGCAGAACCGACGTTTCCGACGGCGGCCCGCACGTGGCTCGACGCGGATCGCGTCGAGGGAAACGCTGGCGAAGCGATGGCT
>JBIOJT010000444.1:0-2784 GCA_044451055.1 Methylomirabilales bacterium (SeqCode) | reverse complement strand
TGCACGGGGCTGAAGGAGGTCATCGGCTCCTGGAAGACCAGCCCGATGTCCCCGCCCCGGATGTGGCGCATCTCCTGGCTTTCCGGGTCGAGTTGGGCCAAGTCCAACTCGGTGCCGTTCCGGCGGAGGAGGATCGAGCCGCCCACGATCCGCCCGGGCCCCTCCACGATGCGGAGGATGGAGCGCGCCGTGACGCTTTTGCCGCAGCCGCTCTCGCCCACGATGCCGAGCGTCGTGCGCGGCAGGAGGTCGAAGCTGGCGCCGTCCACGGCTTTCACCGTGCCCTCGTCCGGAAAGAAGTAGGTTTTCAGGTCGCGCACCGACAGGATCGGCGCCGCGTTGTTTTCGGTGGTCACGTCAGCCACTCGTCTCTTTCCGTTCAACCCTTAGCACTATTCCCATCCGAGAGCCATTCGACAGCGAGATCCGACAGCCAAAGACCCTCGATTCCCACCCCGTCCCTGTCCCTGTCGCTGTCGGACAACCCTGTCGCCCTGTCAGTGCCCATACGGATCGGCCGCGTCGCGCAGGCCGTCGCCCAAAAAGTTGAAGGCCAGGATCACGATGGTCACGGGGATCGACGGAATCAGGAGCCAGGGCGAGATCGCCAGGGCCTGGATATTCTGCGCCTGTTGCAGTAGGACCCCCCAGGAGATGGCCGGCGGCCGCAACCCCAGGCCCAGGAAGCTCAGGGAGGTCTCGCTGATGATCATGGCCGGGACGGCCAGGGTCGTGGCCGCGATGATGTGGCTCAGGAACGACGGCACCAAGTGCGTGAAGATGATCCGCATCTGGCCGCAGCCGGCCAGCTCGGCGGCCATCACGAAATCCTCCTGTCGGAGGGACAGGAAACGGCCGCGGACCACCCGGGCCAGTTCGGTCCACCCGATGAGGGAAATGATGATCGTGATGGCGAAGTATACCTGGATGACCGTCCAGTCGTTGGGAAGGGCGGCGGCCAGCCCCATCCACAGCGGAATGGTCGGGATGGAGCGCAAGATCTCGATGACGCGCTGGATGATGGTGTCGAGGACGCCCCCGTAGAGGCCCGAGATGCCTCCCAGGAAGACCCCCAGGATCAGGCTGAGGCTGACGCCGACCAGGCCGATGATGAGCGAGGTCTGCGTCCCGTACATGAGTCGGGACCAGAGGTCGCGTCCCTGCTCGTCGGTGCCGAGCAGGAACAGCGACTCCTCGGGGGTCGTGCCCTCGACCCCGAGGAGGTGGAGGCTCATCGGGAGCAGGCCGAACAGGTGGTACTCGAACCCGCGGGCGAAGAACCTGACGGGGATCCTCTTGTTGGGGTCCGGCGTGTAGACGCGCTTGAACGTCATGGGATCGCGCACCCCCGTCAGGCCGTACACATGGGGGGCAAATCGTCCCTGGTCGTACCAGTGGATCCGCTGCGGCGGCAGCAGGGAGCGCTGCGCTTCGGAGGCGAGCGGATCGGCGTAGGCCAAGAGGTCGGCAAAGATCACGACCAAGTAGAACAGGAGCACCACGACGGTGCTCACCATGGCCAGGCGGTGCTTCTTGAACCGCCACCACATGAGCTGCCACTGGGTGGCGACGGAGATGCGCTCCTCGGCGGCCGTCGACGGCGCCGCCGTCTCTTCTTCGACCGGCGGGACGGGACGGGCCGCGGGCTCGGTCATTGCTTCCCCTCGAACCGGATGCGGGGATCAATCCACATCAGGAGGAGGTCTGAGATGAACGTCCCGATGACCGTCATGACACCCAACAGCAGGATGATGGTCCCGGCCAGGAACATGTCCTGGGCCACCAGAGACTTGAGCAGGAGCGGCCCCACCGTGGGCAGGCTCAGGACCAGCGAGACGATGATGCTCCCCGAGACCACATACGGGAGCAGGTACCCGATGGTGCTGGCGAACGGGTTCAGGGCCACCCGGACCGGATACTTGATGATCAACCGGGCCTCGGACAAGCCGCGGGCGCGGGCGGTCACGACGTACGGCTTGCCCAGCTCGTCCAGCAGGTTCGCCCGCATGATGCGGATGAGTTGCGCCGTCCCGGCCAGACCCAGGATCAGGGCCGGCAGGGGCAGGTGCTTCGTCAGGTCCCAAAGCTTGGCGAGCGACCAGGGCGCCTCGGCAAGCTCGTCCGAGAAGAGGCCCCCGATGTTGGCGTTGAAGAAAGTGAAGCCGAAGTACATGAGGATCAGGGCCAGCATGAAGCTGGGGATGGCCAGACCGATGAAGCCGATGAAGGTGGCCACGTAGTCCCCGAACGAGTACTGGCGCACCGCCGAATAGACGCCGATGGGCAAGGCCGCGCACCAGGTGAAGATAATCGCCGCCACGGAAACCACCATGGTGAGATAGATGCGGTCCCCGATCACCTCCGCCACGGGCCGGCCGTACTCCAGGGCCATGCCGAAATTCCCCCGGAGGACCATCTTCATCCAGCGGATGTACTGGATGTACTGCGGCTGGTCCAGGCCGTACTGCTGGCGGAGGGCATTCGCCTCCTCCGCCGAGACGCCGCTGCCCGAGGACGACATCTGGGCGATGTAGGAGGTGATGTAGTCCCCCGGGGGGAGCTGGATGACCACGAACGAGAGGACGGAGACCGCCCACATCGTGAGGATAGCCAGCATCAATCGACGGATCAGATAGGCGAGCATACCCCTCCCCCTCGTTTGAGGGATGGCGGGCGCCCCCACCGGGGGGGGGGCCCCCGCACATAACTGGGAAGGGGGGGAGGCCATGTATAAGAAAGGCGCCGGGGGGGGTGTGTTGGGGGGTGGGGGCTGTTGGGCGGTGG
>JBIOJT010000443.1:0-2851 GCA_044451055.1 Methylomirabilales bacterium (SeqCode) | reverse complement strand
GGGTGAAGGCTCTCCAGGCGCATCCGCTTCGAGACCGATTCAAACCCGAGGATGGCGAGGTCCGTGATGACCCGGCTGGGCCCCCCGCCCACGAGGCCAGCCCGCTTCCGGGAATCGCCCCCCTCCAGGAAACCCGGGGTGGTGAGGTAATGGAGCCGCTCCGGGAACTTCCGCCGCTGATGGGCCACGATGATGATCACCCGCTTGGCCAGTGAGGCGATGTCATTCGCCCCGCCACTCCCGGGCAGGCGCACCGTGGGTCGCCGGTAGTCTCCGATGGCCGTCGAGTTGATGTTGCCGTACCGGTCCACCTCGGCCGCCCCCAGGAAGCCCACATCCACCCGGCCCCCCTGAAGGAGGCTGAGCGCATAGTAGAGGCCTGTGGCCTTCTGGCAGTGAGAGACCAGCTTGAAGTCCCCCACGCCGATGGCCAGCCCCTTAGGCTGCGCGCCGATGATGCCGGACTCGAAGATAAGGGTGAGACCGGGCGCATGGGTGAATTTCGCCAGGTAGGCCGCGATCATGGGAAGCCCGGTCCCGATAAAGGCCACCTCTTTGTCCCGGAGTTCCCGGGCGGCGGCCACCGCCATGATCTCCTGTCTTGTGTAGTCCATGGTGTTCCTCAGTACCCCCTCCACGGGTCGGCCCGCAGCTCCATCAGGCGACGGATCCCGACCTTGTTGAGATAGGCGTAATGGTCCGGGAGGCGAAAGACGTACTCCTCCAGGTACTGCCGGAAGGTCTCCGCCGATTTCCCGGCGTGGACGTACTGCCCCACGTGCGTCCGGTCGAAGTCGTAGTAGCGAAACATTCCGGCCGGGTGCGCCCCAAAGGGAGCCTCCACCACTGCTTCCACCAAAAACGCGGGGAGGAGAGTGAACTCGGGCTGCTCCCGGATGGCCTCGCCGGGGACGATCTCCTCCACCGTGACAATCACGCGGTTGGCGGCCCGCGCCTGCTCGTCGATGGTTGAGGTCGTGCCGAAAAGCTGGACGTTCCCCTCGGGGTCGGCCCGCGAGGCATGGAGCAGGGCGAAATCTGGCCGCGAGGCGCGCACGAACAGCAGGGGCTCACCGGTGAGGGGGCAGGGGGCCTCAGCAATATCGTCCTTGTCCAGCGGCTTCTTCCGAACCAAATCCGTTCCCAGCATCACCCGCACCGGCATGGATGGAAGGCCCAGCGCCGCCGCGAACCACCGGCTGGTGACCGCGAAGTGACTGTAGTCGTCCACCTCGACCTCGCCCGTCTCTACAGCCCGAGAGAAGTTCGGACAGCGGCCGAAACCCTCGAACATGTAGTTGGAGAGCCGGGCGCGCTTGAGCCGCCCCGCGCCCGCCAGCATGTCCGCTGCCCAGCAATCCCCCATCGACGTCAATTCGAAATTTCCCTTCCCCTGCCGGATCACTTCCCGGAGCAGGGCGAGCGGCGCAAGCGAGTGGGCAAACCCCCCAATCGTCAGGTGCGCCCCGTCGGGGACCCGGGCCGCGGCCTCCTGGAGCGTAATGACCTTTTCTCCCAGCGCAGAGTGAGTCACCCTTGCTTCCTCCGTGATGCCATTCATTCACGCCGTCGAGCGTGCAGCGCAAGCTGCTCTATTTGACCGCCATCGCCTTCTCCAGCAGGCTCACCGCCTCCGGTCCGATCTTCTCGGCGTAGCTCTTGTTGAACGGCTCCAAGGCTTTGACGAAGGGCTGCATGTCGGCAATCGAGATCACGGTGGCCCCGGCCCCCTTCATCTTGTCCAGTAACGAGGTATTGAAGTCTTTGTTCAGCCCAAGCTGGTACCCGGAGGCTTCCCGGACCGATTCCTGGAGCGCTTGCCGCTGCGCCGGGGTCAGTTTCTGGAACACGCCTTCGTTGATCGTGACGTAGAAGAGCTGCAGGATATGGTGAGTGAGGGCGATGTTCTTCGCCGGCTCGTACCACTTGTTGTTCCAGAGGGTGTCCGCGCCACCCTCGGCCGCCTCGGTGACTCCGCTCTGGAGTGCAGTGTACACCTCCGGGAAGGCAATGGGCGTGGGATTGGCGCCAAGTGACCGGGCCATGCCGACGTAGAGGGGCGACTCGGGGACGCGGAAGCGTAGGCCCTTCATATCGTCGATGCTCCGGATCGGCCGCTTGGCGGCAACCTCCCGCGGCCCGAGGTAGAAGAAGCCCAGCGTCCGGATGCCGACGTTCAGCATCAGCTTCTCCACGTCCGGCCCCACCGCCTGCCCCACTCGATGGATCTGGTCCAGGTCGCGGTAGAGGTACGGCAGCTCCAGCACCTGAATCGTCTGCACGTATCGGCCCACGCCCGCCAGGCCGCTCATGCACATGTCGAGCGACCCGGCCTTCACGCTTTCCGCGATCTCCCGCTCGTTGCCGAGCTTGGAGTCGTTGAACACCTCGATCTTCACTTGCCCGTTGGTCTTCTTGGATACCAGCTCGGCGATCCGCTCGGCCCCCTTCCCGGTGCTGTGATCCGCCGGGTAGATGTTGCCCATCCGGAGCGTCACCTGGGCAGCGGCCGGAACGACCCATAGGAGTGCCGCGCAGACGATCAGCAGCGCCACCAGCTTCCCAGATGTCTTCATCACTTGTCCTCCTTTACCGCATCAGTAGCCGTGGAATGAGCGTGACCAACGGCGGAACGTACGCAATGAGAAATGCGACCGCCACCAAAGGCAGAACAAAGGCCCATACCGGACGCACGATCCGGGAGAGCGGAATCTTGGCGATGCCGCAGCTCACGAAGAGCAACGTGGCCACGGGGGGCGTCACCGCCCCGATCAACGCCGTGAGGACCATCACCACACCGAAATGCACCGGGTCGTACCCAAGCTTGGCCCCGATCGCCGCGAGGGCGGGG
>JBIOJT010000442.1:0-2866 GCA_044451055.1 Methylomirabilales bacterium (SeqCode) | reverse complement strand
TCAGGATCGACGATCTCGGCGCGGTCCATGATCCGAGGACCCCCCGAAATGGACTCCGAGGGATTACTCCGACAGGCTCCTAGAGCGAGCCAACGAGGCCTCCCGACCGTCTCAAGTGGGGGGTAACGTCGAGAGACGCCGTCTGAGCCTTTTCGTCACACGATGCGCGCCCGCAGCCGTGAGCTGGCGAAGTCCACGCCCATGACCATGGCCACCAGGACCAGGAGAACGGCCGATGCGGCAGGGTAATTGATCATCCGGAGGTACGTCTGGACATAAAACCCGATCCCCCCCGCTCCCACGAAACCAAGGATGGTCGCCGCGCGAATATTCGTCTCGAGACGATAAAGGACGTACGAGGCGAAGAGCGGTAGAACCTGCGGCAGGATGCCGAAGCGCAGGACCTGCAAGCGGCTCGCCCCGGTTGCGGCGATCGCCTCCACCGGCCCAGGCTCGATCCCCTCGATGGCCTCAGAGTAGAGCTTGGCCAGCGTCATGGCGGTGTACATAACCACTGCGAGGACGCCGGGGAACGGTCCCAGCCCCACTGCCGCCACGAAGAAGAGCGCGTACACCATGGTGTCGATGCTGCGGAAGAAGTTCAAGAGCGCCCGCGCCGGATAGAAGAGCGACCCTGGCACCACGTTTCGCGCCGACAGGAAACCCAAGGGGAGGGCAACGAGCGCCGCCACCGTCGTCCCCACGACCGCGATCTGCAGGGTTTGCAGCGCGCCGACGACCGCGCTGCCCAGGACCGAGAGGTCCGGCGGGACCATGCGCCGGACGAAGTCCGCCATCCAGGGAACGCCCCGCAGGAAGCGTGGCAGGCTCACCTCGGTGGCGGCCAGAAACCAGCCATAGATCGCCAGGACGGCGAGCACGAGAACCGCGCGTCCGAGACGGCGCCTCACTGCACCCCTCCTTGGTAGATGTTCTCGACGATGTCCGGCGTGATGGCGTTCGGAGGTCCGTCAAAGATCACGCGCCCCTGCCGCAGGCCCACGATCCGCGTGCCGTAGGTCAGGGCCGTCTCCAGCATGTGTTGGCTCACCACCAGGGTCAGCCGCCTCTCAACGTTGATCCGTTGGAGGATCCCCATGATGCTCTCGGTGAGCTTCGGGTCCAGGCTGGCGGTCGGTTCGTCGGCCAGGATGACCTTGGGCTCCTGGGCCAGGGCCCGGGCGATCGCCACGCGCTGCTGTTCCCCGCCGGAAAGGGTATCGGCGCGGCGCGAGGCGAACTCCTCCAGGCCGACCTGTTGGAGGCAGGCCATGGCCAATCCCCGGTCCTCTTCTGGATACCGGCCGAGGAGGCTGGGAAGTCCCGGGACGTGCCCCAGGCGGCCTGCCAGGACGTTTTCCAGCACGCTGGCCCGCTTCACCAAGTTAAATTGCTGGAAGATCATGCCGATCTGTCTCCGGACGGATCGAAGGGCCTCGGGTGATGCCCCCGTCACCTGTGATCCGTTGAGCTGGACCTCGCCCGCCGTCGGCTCGACCAGCCGGTTCAGGCAGCGGAGCAGCGTGGTCTTCCCCGCCCCGCTCTGCCCGATGACCATGACGAACTCGCCGGCAGAGATGTCCAGGTCCACGCCGTCCAGTGCGACCTTGTCAGGCGGGAACAGTTTGCGAAGGCCACGGATGCGGATCATGCCATGTCCCGGTCTTTCGAGCACATGTCGATGGCCGGCTCCCACACATCCTTCGGCAGTTCGGCGGTTCGGCTGTTCGGTAGGACGGGAACAGCCGAACCACCGAGCACTCGAACACCCGAACGCCTTTGGTTACTGCTTCGGCCGCCACCCCAGAAGGTCGATGGCCTCTCGTACCGGATTGTAGTCGCTGTCCTTCGCCGGGGCAAAGCCGTCAATGCCGTAAAAATCCTTGAGGATGGGTCGGTACTCGGGGGCGTTGAAGGCCATGAGGGCATCGTGAATTTTTCTGACCAGGGCTGGATCCAAGCCTTCCCGGACGCACATGCCGGCCTCCGGGATCGGATCGGTCTCCGCGATGTAGGTCAGTTTCTCAACCCGCTCTTTCTCCTTCAGGTACTGTTGCGGCGCCAGGTCGAAAGAGGCCACGGCATCCACGCTTCCATTCAGCAGGGCCAACAGCGCAGCCTCGTGCGTCCCGGCGAACATGGCCTCCTTGAAAAACGTCTTGGGGTCGCGATCCTTGACGAGGCCCTTCTTCATCAGCATCACCATGGGATAGACGTATCCTGACGTGGAGCCCGGATCAACGAAGGCGATATTCTTCCCGCGGAGTTCTTCCAGCCTCTTGATTCCCGAGTCTTTGCGTACGAAGAACCGAGACGTGTAATTGGTCTTGCCGTGCCAGACATCCACGGCGATGATCTGGGCCTTGGCCTCCCGGTTGGAGAAGACGTATCCGGCCGGATGGACGAAGGCCATATCTGCCGTCTTGTTCCGGAGGGCCTCCACCACGCCAATATAGTCCGTGGGCATGTAGACCTTGATCTTCACGCCGAGCTTCTTACCCAGCTCCGCGGCGAACGCCTCGCTGGCCTTGAACAGCTCCGTGGGAATATTCGAAGGCGTCACTGCCATGACGAGCTGTTTCGGAGCCTCCGCCGCCCTCGCGTTGGCCGCCAGTCCCAATGCCACCATGAGTCCCAACACCCGACCGAATCTCACTGGATGCCGCACCATCTTCCTTCACCTTCTGGCCGGTTTCTGTCGGTCTCCCCGGCGCTTCGATCGGTCGAATCGGGATAGGGGGTAACAGGGAGCGCCCTGCTACTCCCCTCCCACACCACCGGACGTACGGGTCCGTATCCGGCGGTTCAGAAGGTTGAGGTCAACCTGCCAGCCGCGGCAGGCCGAGCCGGTCGAAGGAGCGAGTGG
>JBIOJT010000441.1:0-2920 GCA_044451055.1 Methylomirabilales bacterium (SeqCode) | reverse complement strand
TGGCCATGCTTGCGCTCATCTGGGGCTCCGCGTCGGCTGCGGACCCGGCCCTGCTCACGCCAGCCCAGGCCCTCTTCAAGCCCCTGCCCAAGGTGATGGAGAGCGCCGAGAACCCCGTGACGCCAGCGAAGGTGGCGCTCGGCCGCCTGCTGTTTTTCGAGACCCGCGTCTCCCTGGACGGCACCGTGGGGTGTGTGCGATGCCACCAGCCGTTCCTCTCTGCCACCGATGCCCTCCCCAAGGCGATCGGGGCACTGGGGCGGCTGAACCCCCGCAACGCCCCGACCGTGATGAATGCTGCCCTGCAGTTCGTGGCGCACTGGCGGGGGGATCGAAAGAATGTGGAGGACCAAGCCATGCAGGCCCTGGTTGGCCCGCCCAGCTTCGGCAACGCGGACTACGCCAGCGCGATGGCGAAGCTCAAGGCGATCCCCGGCTACCCGGAACTCTTTGCCAAGGCGTTCCCCAATGAGAAGGACCCGGTGACGCAGGAGAACTGGGCGAAGGCGATCGGGGCCTACGAGCGGACGCTGGTCACCCTATCGCCCTTTGACGCCTATCTGGCTGGCAACGCCACGGCGCTATCGCCCGCTCAGGAAGCCGGCCTCCGCGAGTTCGTGCAGACCGGCTGCACCACCTGCCACAACGGGGTGGGCATCGGTGGCGGCATGTTCCAGAAGTTCGGACTCCTCGAGGAGTACTGGAAGGCGACGGGCAGCCCGGAGCCCGACAAGGGCCGGTTTGACGTCACGAAAGACCCGGCCGATCTGTACGTCTTCAAGGTGCCGAGCCTGCGGAACGTCGCCATGACGCCGCCCTATTTCCACGACGGCTCGGTGGCCACGCTGCCCGAGGCCGTGCGCGTCATGGCGCGGGTTCAGCTCGGGCGGACGCTCACGGACGAGCAGGTCAACCGGATCGTGACATTCCTCGAGAGCTTGACGGGCAAGCTGCCGGCCAGCTTCACCGAGGTGCCCGAGTTGCCGGCGGCGGCCTTCCGCCCTACGGCGGGGAAGTAGTGACCGCTAGCAGAGCGGTTCGAGTCCTGCTTGGCTCCCCGGAAAGGCGGGAAACGCCAGCTCTGCTTTGTGGCAGGTTGTGCACTCGATCGCGGTTCGCCAACTACTTGACTTTCTGCGCGCCGACCTCCCGATCCCAGCGGTCCATCGCGTACGCCATCTCCTTGAAGTGGAGTTGCGGCGCGATCTTCCACTTCTTGCCGGGGCCGATCTGATCATACTCGGGACGCCAGACGTTTTTCACGTAGTCCCGGATGTCCGCCGGCGCTTTGTCGAGGGTCGCTGCCTTGATGGAGGGGCCGATGAAGGCCTTCCAGGTCAGGACCTGCTGGTCGACCCGCCGCATGAACTTCATGAGGTCCAGGATGACCTCGACCTCGTTCTGCGGCACGCCCTTGGGGATGCCCCAGTAGTGGCCATCGATGATGAAGGTGGTGTTGTCCAAGACGGTGATCTTGGCCTCCGGTGGGATCACGCCCTCGGCGCGGGGCTTCATGTCCCACTCCAGGATGCCGGCGATCATCCAGAGCTGCTCCTGCGCGAAGTCCCGCAGGGTGAAGAGCGTGCCGGTCGGGTAGTACTCGACGTACTTCCCGAACTCCTTCAAGTAGGCCCAGGTCTTGTCCCACCCCTTCTCCGGGTCCGTGGGGGCCTTGTCGTTCAAGATATACGGCAGGCCGCACATGATCGAGCGGCCCGGGCCGCTGTTGGCCGGGCGGGCGTAGGAGAACCGCTTGGGGTTCGCCTTGGCCCACGCCAGCAGCTCGTCGGCGGTCTTGGGTGGGCTCTTCACCTTCTCGGGGTTGTAGATGAACACCGGACCGCCGGCACTCACCACGGAGGGAATGAGAGAGCCTCCCATCTCATCCTGCAGAATCTTCCCTATGTCGGTCAATTCGTCCCTCGGGAACATCTTCTCGAAAGTGGGGAAGAGCTGGATGAGCTGATTGTTCGCGGTGAGGATGGAGCCGCCGGCCTGTTCGGTGAGGAGCAAATTAATGTCCGGCCGGCCAGCGTCCTGCTGGGCCTTGATCTTGCCAGGCAGCTCCGGGGCGGGGCCTCGCTGGATCTTGATGTCCTTCACCTTGTTCGGGAACGCCTTCTTGTAGTTGTCCAAAACCACCTGGAACGAGGCCAGGTCGCCAGACACGTCAATGAGCGAGATCGTGATGGGTTGCTGAGCCGAGACCGGACCCCCCACCGCGTCGAGCATGAGACTCAATGCCCCGAGGGACAACACAACCACGAGCCAGAAGACCCTTCCGCGACGATGCATCATGGTCCTCCTTTCGCGCTCTGCCCCATTGGACTGGTCCTCACGTGGACCGGGCACACCTGAGCACTGAACGAGCTATGAAAATGGGCGGACCGCCCGATGGGTAGTCACGGGGGGTGAACGTATCGACGAACGGAAGTTACAGTTACTCCTCTCAGAGGGGCTTGTCAACAGTCATGCCAAGGTGGCCTGCCCCAGGTGCCCACATCCCTCGATCGTCCGCATAGGCAAGAACGCTCCCCTCCTCCCGTCGCTGGATCGGCTGCAATGCCGATTCACTCACGGCTTTGAGGGGCGGGAGCTTCTCATTGCTCAGCGAGGGCGGACGAGGTTCTGGCGGAGGACAGGGATCATTTACTCTCTGGGCTTACAGATGATCTCCCGGACTCGGGTGTCAAAAAACCGATGAGTATTACTGGCCTTAATTACGACCGCCGTATCCGCGCCCTGCTCGCTCCCACCGATCGCGATGACGTCCTGGCCGGCCCGAATGAGTCCCGCGTCGGTGGCCATGCAGACGATTTCACAGCCGACCTTCACGCCCGCACCCACCACGCGCAGCGTATGAGCGATCACCTCGTCGAGTTGAATGGCCCCGAATTTCTTGTTCACCGCGCGCCCCAGC
>JBIOJT010000440.1:0-2933 GCA_044451055.1 Methylomirabilales bacterium (SeqCode) | reverse complement strand
CCCGAATGGCTTCGCGGTCGGTGAGCTCTCTCATGACCGCCTCCCGACCACCAGCTCCGGGCTCTCAGGGGCATAGACGTCCTTGTAGAGTTCCTCGGGAGCAGGGAATGGACTCTCCTCGGCAAACTTGACCGCATCGTCGATCTCCGCCTTCACCTCGGCATCGATCCTTCGCACGAGATCCTCCGTCAGGACCCCGCGCTGCGTGAGGTGAGCCCGCATCCGTGGGATCGGATCTTTGGCCCGCCACTGCTCGATCTCGGCGATCTCCCGCAACTCCGTCGGTGGATGACTCTCCGAATGACCCCGGAGGCGGTAGGTCACGCATTCCAGCAGCGTCGGACCCTCGCCAGCCCTGGCGCGGGCTGCGGCCGCTTGCACCGCCTCATACACGGCGAAGATGTCGTTCCCGTCCAGACGCATCCCGGGAAAGCCGTACCCCTGGGCCCGGCAGGCAAAGTCCGGGCCCGCGAAGTGCTTGGCCAGGGGGGTCATCTCGGCAAATCCGTTGTTCTCGAGGATGAACACGATGGGCAACTTGAAGACCCCCGCAAAGTTGAGGCCTTCGTGAAAGTCGCCCCGCTGTGCCGCACCGTCTCCAAAGAAGTCGACCACGATAGTGTCCTTCCTCTGGAGTTTGAACGCGAGCGCAGCGCCAACCGCGACGGTGATGGAGGCGCCCACAATTCCGCTCCCCAGCAGCACCCCGCGCTCGGGGTCGCCCATGTGATGGGCGGTCGCCTTGCCTCTTGCCACCCCGGTAGCTTTGGCATACATCCCCGCCATCTGTACCCGCGCCGAGATCCCCTTGACGAAAAAGGCGCCACGAGTGCGCAGGGAGGGCAGCACCTGGTCCTCCGGGCGCAATCCGTAGCACGCCGCGACGGCGATGGCCTCCTGTCCCTGGCTCCCGTGCGGCGACTCCATTAAACTACCCTTCGTCCAGAGCTCACCGACGCGGTTCTCAAAGGCCCGGATAAGGACCAGCCAGCGATACATCTGGATGAGGTCCTTTTCGGTTAGTTGATCGGAATAGCGCATGAACCCTCTCCTCCTCCCAGGGGTGCCCTCAGGTACGATCCCATCCACATGTCACGACCTTTGAGGGCGAGTGGTCGCCGGCCCCACGGGGTGCCTGACTCCTACCCGGAATGGACCGCGGGCTGCTCCAGGCGGCGCTTCACCGCCTGGAGAAACTGGACCGCGGGTGCGCCGTCCACGACCCGATGGTCGTAGGACACGCACAAGTACATCACCTTGCGGACGACGATCTCTCCATCCCGGACCACCGGCGTGTCGGCCACCTTGCCCATGCCCAGGATGGCCACCTCTGGCTGGTTGATGATTGGGGTGAAGAAAAGCGAGCCGAATGCGCCCGAGTTCGTCACCGTAAATGTGCTGCCTTCCAGCTCGTCTGGTGTGAGTTGGCCATCACGAGCGCGGCCGGCCAACTCGTCTATCTCCCGCGAAATCTCTCCCACGTTTTTCCGATCCGCCGAGCGGATCACTGGAACGACCAGGCTCTGGTCGAGCGCGACGGCCACCCCGATGTGAATGTCTTTCATGACGAGAATCCGATCCTCGATCAGGGACGCGTTGAGAATCGGGAACTCGCGCAAGGCCTGGGCCGCCGACTGGACAACGTACGCAGTATACGAGAATCCCGAGGCTTTCCGGAGAGCAGCCACTTCGCTCATATCCACATGGGCTACCGTTGTGACGTCCGCCGCCGTTCGCCGACTCAATGAGACCCGTTCCGCGATCCGACGGCGGACGCCGGTGAGCGGAATGACCTGGACGTCCTCCGCAGCCTCAACCGCCGGCGCTGCCTTTCCTTTGGCGGCAAAGGCTCGGACGTCCGCCTCGGTCACGAGACCGCCGGCCCCGGTACCCACCACGTGCGATAGCTCCACGCACAATTCCCGCGCGACCCCCCGCGCCGCCGGGGAAACGGGCTGACGCTTGCCAGGCGGACCGGGCACACCTCGGCTGGCGGCCTCGCTCGATGGGAGGGAGGGCGGCGCAACGACGGGCCGTGGCGCTTTCTTCAGCGCTTTCTCCAGAAGCTCTTCGATGTTCTCCTCGGCCTCGCCCAGGATAGCCAGCGGCGTACCCACGTCGACTTCTTCCCCCGCCCCGACAAGCATCCTCCTGAGGATCCCGGATTGCGGCGTCTGAAGCTCCACCTCCGCTTTGTCGCTCTCGACTGAAACGAGCGGCTCGCCTTCTTTGACGGCTTCCCCCTCTTTTTTCAGCCACTCGACGATTCGCCCCTGGGTCATGTCCTGGGAAAGCCGGGGCATGAGGACTTGCTGGGCCATCAGATGACTCCCTCGGTGTTCAGGCATTCCACGGCGGCCTTCGCGCCAGAGATGCCCCGTGTGCTCACCGCACCATCCTTTCTGTCTCGTCGCGCGGCATATCGCCGTGCCCGCGGGCACCCCTCGGGACGGGGCCCGCGACGGAACCCCGCCTTAGCGGGCGGGGTAGGGCCGCTTGCTCCGGGTCGGCCACCTGCGGTGGCCTCCGTGCCGAACCCGCGGCCCACCGCACGGTCCCCTGCCGTCGGGGTGCCCGCACGGCACAGATACCTTCGACCAACTCATGGGCAAGAACCCTAACTGCTTTTCCGACCCGCCGGCTCGGGTGGGGCCATATACTCCCCCTCGGGGTCGATCTTCTCCCGCAGGAGGCGGATCTGTTCCGACGTGGGCGGCTCGGTCTCCGGGATGCGAGAGGGCAGAAGCAGCTCGAAGCCCGTCTGCTCCCGGACCTCCTCCAGCGTCACTCCGGGGTGAAGGCTCTCCAGGCGCATCCGCTTCGAGACCGATTCAAACCCGAGGATGGCGAGGTCCGTGATGACCCGGCTGGGCCCCCCGCCCACGAGGCCAGCCCGCTTCCGGGAATCGCCCCCCTCCAGGAAACCCGGGGTG
>JBIOJT010000439.1:0-2945 GCA_044451055.1 Methylomirabilales bacterium (SeqCode) | reverse complement strand
GTCCTCGCGCAGGAGCAGCAGGGCCTTCTCGAAGGCCTGGACCGTGCGTTCCACCTCCTCGTCCGTGTGCACAGCCGAAATCCAGCCATGCAGGGGGCAGATATCCACTCCGTTCAGGATCAGGGCGCAGCGGAGGGCGTGATACACGTCAGGTTTGGCCATCACCTGCAGGCGACGATGGTCGCGCGTGTCGAGCGCCGGAGGACTCTCCAGCGCGGCTTCCAGCGAGTAGTTTAGGATCGACATGTCGCCGTATACGCACCCCGGGGCGCCCAGCCGACGCCACACCCGTGCCAGCTCTTGCCGCAATGTGGCGGCCGTCCGGTTGGCCCGGCGATGGGCCTCGCCGTCGGCGATGGCGCTCAGCATGGCGACTCCGGCCGCGGCCGACAGGGGATTCGCGTTGTATGTACCCGCTTGGGACACGCGCTCCTTCCGGTTCCAGGCGGGATCATCCCCGAAGGCCAGCCGGTTCATGATGGCCGCCTGCCCCACCACTGCCCCACCGGGCAGCCCGCCGCTGAGAATCTTGGCCAGCGTGGTCACGTCGGGCGTGACCCCGACCACCTGCTGGACCCCACCGGGGGAGCACCGGAATCCGGTGATGACCTCGTCGAAGATGAGGACCACCCCGTGCCGGCGCGTCAGCTCTCGAAGGCCCTGCAAGTACTTCGGATCCGATGGGATCGTGCCGCTGCTGCCCCCACCCGGCTCCAGGATCACAGCGGCGACATCCTGGCGCCCTGTCAGGATCGCCTCGACAGCCGCCAGGTCGTTGGGCGGGCAGAGGATGACTTGGGCCAGGGACTCTCCCGGGATGCCCGCAGACATGGGGACGTCGTAGGGGGGTTTCACGCCAGCCAGGAAATAGTCGTGCCAGCCGTGGAAGTGTCCCTCGAACTTCACCACCTTCGGCTTGCCGGTATGGGCGCGGGCCAGGCGCAGGGCCAGGTGCGTGGCCTCGGTGCCCGAGCTGGTGAATCGCACGCGCTCGGCGGAGCGAATCAACTGCTGCACCAGCTCGGCCCAGCGGATCTCCAGTTCGTGACAGGCGCCGTAGTGGGTGCTGCGCTGGATCTGCTCGCTCACCGCCTTGACGATCGCCGGGTGGCAATGACCCAGAAGCAGGGCGCCATGGCCCATCCAGTAGTCGATCAGCTCCTGTCCGTCCACCGTCCATTTCCGGGTTCCCTGGGCGCGCTCCACGTACACGGGGAACGGCTTCAGGTGACGCACGTCGTGGGTGACGCGGCCGGCGATAGACTGGCCCGCACGGCTGGAGAGCGCCTCCGACCGCGGATTCGCCCGCCGGTAGATCTCCCAGATGCGTCCGGATCCCACCTGCCCTCCACCCTGTTGCGCCATAATGACACCCTCACACCGCCGGCCGGGATCGGGGCCGCACCTAGCGGCATCCGGCCCCGACAGCCGCGGCTGCTGTGTGTTCCTCCGCACGAGCGCCCGAGAGCCCCGCTGCCCTCAGGTCCCCAGCAACCGTCGGAGGAGAAGACGCCGCCGGAGCGTGCGACGCAATGCGGTTTCTGTGGTTCGAAACTTCACCGCCTTCCGCCCGTCGATGAACAGGACGGGGACCTCCGCCCCGTATCGAGCCGCCAGCGCCGGATCCGCGTCCACGTTCACGTCCGTGAGCTGGAGCGGGAACTCGCTCCCCAGCCGCTCGCAGAGCGCCCGGAGATCCTCGCACAGGTGGCACCCGGGCCTGCTATAGAGTTCGAGGCAGAGGGGCTCGTCGATCATCGCGATAACACGCGAACCGTATCACGCTCTGGCCGGCGAGTCAACGCACCCTGCCGCCGAATGCACCCTGCTGCCGAAACGGTCGGGATGGCACGTCGTTTCCTCTTGACTTGTCCCCTGTGGAGGGCTATCTAGCGGCAAGATTGTCCTGACGATGATGGCGGGCCTTCCCGTGGCGATGCTCCTGCCATCCGCGCGCCGGGGCTCGCCGATGGAAGACTGTCGCATCACGAACTGGGACCGCTTACGGGCCTGGCTCCGTCGGCGAAGGTCGTTCAGGCGTTCATGTAGCGGGGAGGTAGGATGCCCTCGATTCTCGTCGCATCGTTTATTGCGCTGAAGGAAGAGATGTTTTCCCGGACCATGAAGGTGGCCACTCTGTGCCCAAGGGACAAGCTCATGTGGTCGCCCGTGCCGGGCGCCCTCACCCTGGGGCAATTGCTCCGGCACATGCATCGGTCCGAGTACAACCGGACACGCGTGCTGAACGGGCTCATTGAGCCGGGGATGTACTATGTCTTACGCCATGGAGAGGGACAGACCAAAGACCTCAAGGCGACGCTGGGCAACGTCACGGATCTCGATGCGGAGATGGCGGCCCTCCAGGAGGCGCATAGGTACACCCTCCAGACGATCGCAGGGTTCAGCGACGAGGATCTCACCCGACCCGCGGATTGGGGCGGGAAGAAACGCACCGCGCTGGAGTTCTTCCTCCTGATGTTCGAACACGACGCCCATCACCGAGGCCAAGCGGCCCTTTATCTCCGTCTCTTGGGCGTCGAGCGACCCACAGGGATGGATTGGCGAGGGCTGGCTTATGGAAAGTGAAAAATGGGGGATCTTTCCTGAAAAGGGTGAGCCGCCCAAGGCGGTCGTCAGCTTGGCGAACCAGGTGGAAGAGGAGGGGGGGAGCGTCCTGGCACTCTATCAGGAGCCGGTGGGACAGGCCTGGCAGATCTTTGCCCTGCTCCCCATGGATCAGGTGAAACCCACCCCATATCAGCGCGACCTATCAGACACCCACTCCAAGCGCCTGCGGGAGGTGATCAAGAAGCTGGACCGGTTCATTGACCCGATCGTGGCGGTCCGTCACGGCCCGCGGGAGTACTGGACCCCCAACGGCAACCACCGGCGGGATGCCCTCCAGCAGCTGAAAGCCAAGCACGTGCCGGTCATCCTGATCCCCG
>JBIOJT010000438.1:0-2950 GCA_044451055.1 Methylomirabilales bacterium (SeqCode) | reverse complement strand
CCCACACGCGGTGGAGATTGGAGGGGAGGCCGAAGAAGTGGACGGGGACATCGTTCCCGCCGCGATCGTGATCGTCCACCGCATGGAGCGGTTGTGGATGTCCGCCATCAAGTGGACCACCCAGCGGAGGGCTTCCTGGCGGGCGGCCCGGTCCTGCTGGGCATCCGCCAGCACGCTGAGGAAGTGGTGGAGGGCCGTGATGACGCAGCCGCGGGGACAATCCCGCGCCGCGTCGTAGCCAGTGGCTTCCCGTGGGATGTTCACGTAGTGCCAAAGCCCGGTCTGCGGGCGGGTTGGGCGGATCGCGTCTGCCCAGTCAGCCACGTCGGCCAGCGTCACGCTCGGTCCCAACAGGTCCGCCACCTGGCTCTGGGCTGCCGGGGTCAGGAGGGTTGCGGCAACGAGCGCCACGACGCGGTGGCCAGTCGGCCCCCACGGGCTCGCCACACTTGGAAAGAGGAGCGCCAGTGCAAGAGCGCACGACGCCCCCCGGCGAAGGGGTGTCATGGTGCGCTTACCTCCCGAGAGGCCGGACGGTCTGCGCCTCCACTTCGTTGTAGAAGGTGTTCCGCCCCACCTTTTTTATCTGCTGGAACACGCCCACGACCTCCACCGACACGCCCTCTCGAATCTCCGGATGGCCCCAACTGAACACGCGGACCGCGGCCCCACTAGAATCTTTCACCTGAAACGTGGTGTAGGGGTTCCCCTTTGGGGAGACCGTGGCCTTCACCGCGGTCGCGGTCCCCCGGAGGGTGACCGTCTGGCCATCGAACTTGGCCGGATTGGCGGTCAAGTCCTTGACGGACACCTCGGCCGCGAAGGCGAGAACACTCACCAGCAGAAGCGAGAAGCCGAGCCACGACCACCGCCAGTGCCGAGGAATTCTCTTCATGGCAGCCACCTCCATTCCCCGGACAAATGGGCTCCCCATATCAGTGACATCGCCGATTCCAGTGTGCCTTCCGCTGCCCCTCCAACCACGCTTCCACGAACCGGTCCATCAGCAGTTCTCTCGTCACCGCGGGCTGAGCCTCCACAAGAGCCAGATCCCGCTCGGCCTGATCCAATGGAAGCCCAAGCCTCGCCGCGATGTCCCGCACAGCCTCGGCGTGGCCCTCCCCTCGCGGCCATCCTCTCGCAGCCTCAAGCTCGGCCTGGAGTTCGGTCAGCAAGTCTGCTGGCACATCTCCGGTCTCTACAGCCTGGGCCCCGCGGCGGCGGAGCCAGGTCTCGAAAGACTCCGGCGGCTCAGGGAAGGTGCAAGCCATGGGTCAGCAATTCTCGCTCTGGAACAGAGCCAAGGCAAAATCGTCCCCGCGTGGTTCTCGGAAGGCAATGCCGTGGCTAATCTGGGTGCCCGGAGGATCGGCCCACGCGACCTGACCGTTGACGGCCAGGAACCCCCGGCGGGTCTGGAGGACGAGGTCCACGACGCTCCCCGGGACGATCCGGACGGGAAACTTGGCCATCAGCCCGCCCCCACCGATGTTCCACACCGTGCCGTGCACCACTGTGCCGCCGAACTGCGCCGCCCGGCCGACGACCGGCAGCGACACGGGCAGCCGCACGAAGCGGCGGTGGCCCACCTCTTGGCTACGCTCCCTCACTCCTTCCCCCCTCTCTGGGGATTTCCAATGCCTTCCACGACCTCCCGGACCGTGGCCAGGAGTTCCGCGTGGTCGAAGGGCTTCGAGAGAATCCCGGCCAGGGACAGACCGGTCATGGCCACCTGAGCCAACGGCTCGTTCACCGCGGTCATGAGAATCACTCGCGTTCCTGGGTGCGTTGGTAGATCTCTTCGCAGACCACCTTCCCCGACATCCCCGGCATCCACAGGTCCAGGAGGACCGCCCGGATCTCGGCGGCATCCTGGCGGAAGAATGCGAGGGCCTCCGGCCCGGCCGTGGCGATGAGGACGTGAAAGCCCTCCGGGGCCAGGGTCTCCTGGACGAGTTCACCGGTGAGCGGGTCATCGTCCACCACTAGGATCGTCCCTCGATCAGGCATCTACCGCACTCCCTGACCCTGTGCGGTCCGGTGAGCGCAGTGGCCCGCCACGGCGATCAACAGCAGCGTCTGAGCTCCCCGGATAATTCCCCCGGCGGTGAGCACAAAGGGGAATCGAATCCTGAACACCACAAGAAACACTGCCAGTACGAACGCGGCCACGCCGAGCCAGAGCATGATGGAGATGAAGTTCCGGTAGAAGTTGTCCATGGTCGATACCTCCCTGCCCCGAATGCCCATCCCAAGAAACAGCAAGGCCCCGGGCGCACGGCGGGCAGCCGAACCCAGGGCCTCGCAGGCCGGAAAGCCGAAGCCTGCCGGATCCTATTCGATTGGTGCCCGCCGTGCCTCTTGCTTCCTCTCTATATGCAAAAATGGCCGCTTGTCAAGCGACAGTCACAAGGGGGTTATGTCGCCGCGCCCGATATTCCCCGAGAAACTCGCAACAGTTTGAACCACGATTCCCGCATTTACGGCGCCGAGCGGGACCAACTCGCGCCACTTCGGCCCGTCCGTTGCCAGCTCGGTCCTGATAAGAGTGAGTGGTGCCAGGAGCCAAATCGCCAGTTGACCAACACGGGGACCTGCGGTTCATTCCAGAACGCGGGTTCGAATGCCCAGTCCGAAACACTCGCCGCAATGGGAAGGTACTATATTAGTAGGGGGCCTCTGCAATCCGGAGGGGAGCCCGACCGGAAGCAAGGCGGAGCCGAAGACCCCAGCGGAGGCGGAGGAACACTCAGGAGTGGGGAGAGCTCATGAGCATCTTTGATAGGCTGCAAACCCGGGGCTTCTTGAAGGGCGGAGAGGTGGACAGCCAATACCCTCCTTTCCGGACCTGATAAGGCCATGCCCGAGGAGAGGGTCCGATGAAAATGTGGCCTGTCTGCACGATGCTCGCGGCGGCCACCCTCTTGCTCGGCCCAGCCGGGCCGGGGTT
>JBIOJT010000437.1:0-2963 GCA_044451055.1 Methylomirabilales bacterium (SeqCode) | reverse complement strand
GCCCTGGCCCTCGCCTACGCCCGCGACCGGGCCTTTCTCGCCCACGGCGGCCGCCCCACCCCCAACCTGCAGGCCTGGACGCTCGGCGCGATCGCCGACGATCCCACCCAGGACACCACGAAGCGCATGTTCCAGCGGACCAACTCCGTCAGTTTGAGCGCCGCCATGGAATGCCGCTCCGTCTGGGAGGCCACCGCCCGCCTCGACATCAACGCCTTCTTCTCCGAGGCGACCCCACCCCCCTTCTCTACCAACCCTTTCATCCGCGTCCGGCAACAATACTCCCTGATCGTCCACGCCGCCTGCCGTGCCGTCCGCGCCTTCCCGAGCCTCTCGAGCCAGGCCACCCAGACCCTCGCCAAGATCTCCGCGCTCCCCAACTTCCCCCCGGAACTCGTCGTCCGGTTCTTCCAGATGCTGGATTCGTCCCTTGCCCTTTCTCGCATGCTCGACACCCCTGTCGGCCACTCTCTCGCCGCGCGAGCCGCCCGCCTCCTCCAGGATCCCCCGTCCCCCCGGATACCGACGACACACGCGCTACCGCATAACCTCGACGCGATCCCCTTCCCTGCACCTCTTGTCCCACCAGCATCAAGGAGCACATCATGTCCGACTACATGGCTGGAGAGATCTCCATCGGTGGCACCCTGAAGCGCAGGCATGTCCGAAAGCTCTGTGAAGCCATCAGCGACCAGGGCGTCCAGACCAAGTCCACCGGCGCGACCTATCGTCCCGCCCGGGCTTCCGACCTGCTCTCCGCCCGCAACAACCAGGGCCACCTTGTCTTGGAGCACGCCGAACTTCCCTATGGCATCTTCAGCCCCCTCGAGACGGTCCTCCAACGCCTAGGTCTCGCCTACGAACGCACTTCCAATGCCCGGTATGAGCATGACGGTCTGTACCTCTTCTACCGACCCGGCATGACGGCGCCCGAAGTCCGGTACGCCACTCAAGACGGCAAGCTCCTCGTGTCAGGCGCCGACGTGAAGTTCGCCCTGGCTCTCGTGCGTAAGGGGGCCGTGGCCCGCGCCGAGAAGCTTCTTGCCAAGGTGACCTGCGAGGACCTCGGTCCCCTTCCCCCAGTGACCATCGCCCCATAATAGCGTCCTGGAGTGCTCCCCTCCGCCTTGTCCGCCTTGTCTTCCTAACCCGTTAATGCTCCAATCTACGCCCTGACGCGCCTTTCGGTCATGTTTCCGACCGATCACACGACAATGCAGTGGAATCCATCAGTCCTCCACCCCGTTGTCTCCACGCAACCCTCGAGGTCGCCCCATGATGCCCTCTGAGTTCGACACCCGAATCGGTCGTCCCCTTCCGGCCACCGAATGGCCCGTGATCCACCGAATCTACGCGTACCACCCGGACATCAAAGATGTCGGCGGCAAGGACCAGCTCGCCAGCCTCTACACCAACTACGGCTTCTCCCGCCTCGCCGATCTGATGCTGGCGACAGCCAATCAAGAGGCCGCCAAGTCCGGTGAGCCGCCCGTGGCCATCGAGATCGAGCAGTGGTACGGTACGGAGGTCATCTCCGACAGCGGCACGCACATCGAGACCCGGCCGAAGACCCTACGCCAAGTGTACGAGTACCTCCGGACCGGCCTCGGCACACTGATCGACGAGTACTTCTCCATCTGTCCGGAACCGGCACCTCCGGCCGGCCCCGACGCCCCGTGGCCCCTCCGCACCCGGTGGATCGCGGTCTTCCCGGTAACTGGGGGCTCGGAAGGATCCTATATTCACGTCGAGGCCATTCATCAGGATGGCCACCGAGAACTCCTCTTTCTCGCCAAGACCTTTCGCGGAATGTCCCACGCGTGGGCCATTGCCCAACGCCTGGGCGAGCTCCTCTACATCTGAGCCGGACAGCCCCAACGGTCAACTACGACCGGCTCAAGCCGTCTGAACACGAGACCCGCGTCCCGAGAATGCGTTCCGCTCACCTCGCCGAACGGCCCCGGAATGCTTCACGCACGAGGCCCCCTCCCATGCCCACCACACTGAGCAACCAGGTCAGTACTGGACACCGCTTCATCGCCACCAGCGACGGGTATTTCAATCGGCAACGCGATCGTTCGGGCGCCCCTGGACAATGTGATGGGCGCCGACGGCATCCGCACAGGCTTCCGCTTCGGGTGCTACGCCCACCTGGAATCCCTCCTGCGTGGGCTCCTGCAAATCCCCGCGTAGTCGCAGACAGCCCATGAAGTCCACCATCGCCCTCCTCACCCTCCTCGGGTTCTGTGCTGGTTGCGCCACGACCCGCTCCGCCTCCGATCTGTCTGTCCTCCCGACCCAGCGCCAATCCCCTGAGCAACTTGAGGCGGACAGCACCGCCTGCCGCGAAGTGGCCAAGTCGCGCCTCGATGCGGGCCTCGCACATCGCCGTCACGCCACGGCATCCAAGGGCGAAACCGTCACGGCCGTCGTCATCGTCGGCGCCGCGATCGGGGTCATCGTCGGCTTAGTGGTGCCCGGGGTTGGGATCCTGGTTGGCGGCTTGGCTGCAGAAGCCACTTCTGGGACCATCATGCAGTTCAGCACGGCCGACGAGGTCGGCAACGGCCCGGAGGCCTGGGATCGGTTTTACACCAGGGCCTACCGGCAGTGCCTCGAGGAGCGTGGCTACACCGTCCAGTAACACCGCCCGCATTTCCTACAGCGCCAGCCCGAAGGACGTACTACCCCTGGGATACGTTGCAACCAAGACGGTGATCGCCCAAGGGAACGTCGTCGACACCCATGACGGCTACCTGCGGGTCGAAGCTTACCTGGACCCCGCCAAGGTCACCATCATCAAGAAAACCGACGTGGTGGACATGCACGGTCCCCTCCGCGACGTCCAGGGATCCTGGTGGAACCTGCTCTCCGCGTGGTTCCGAGGTTATCCAGAGACGTAGGCGAGACTCCTGTTCCCGTCCTGCCAGCCCACCCTGTGATGGCGCAGCCCGTCCCAGGGT
>JBIOJT010000436.1:0-3008 GCA_044451055.1 Methylomirabilales bacterium (SeqCode) | reverse complement strand
TCGTGCCGATCTTGGCCTGAAACTGCTTGAGCTCGTTGCGCGCGCTGGTCCTCAGCTTCGCATCCAGGTTCGAGAGCGGCTCGTCGAGCAGAAAGACTGTCGGCTCGCGCACCAGGGCGCGGGCGAGCGCCACGCGCTGCTGCTGCCCGCCCGACAGTTGGCGCGGCTTGCGATCCATCAGGTCCAGGATCTCCAGGATGCCGGCAGCCCAGGCCACCTTTTGCTGGATCACCGTCTTTTGCACCCCTTGCGTCCGCAGGGGGAACGCGATGTTGTCCCGCACTTTCAGGTGCGGGTACAGGCCGTAGCCCTGGAATACCATGGCGATGCCGCGCGCCCGAGGCGGCAGGCCGTTGACGACTTTGCCGCCGATCAGGATGTCCCCGGAAGTCGGCTTCTCGAGGCCGGCGATCATCCGCAGGATCGTCGTCTTGCCGCATCCCGAAGGCCCAAGGAGCACCATGAACTCGCCGTCCTTCACCTCCAGGTCGACTCCCGCCACCGCCGTGACGTCCCCGAACTTCTTGACCAGCTTCCGTCCGATCACGTTTCCCATGTGTTCCTTATCGCGCTCTGTGGGCATCGCGCGGCGGCCCTCGTTGGGCTACCGCGCCGTCTCCGTGGAAATCCCGGGGGAGCCGGCAGTGCCGCCGCAAATTGCCCGCCGCGGGGGGGCGCGGGCTTGATGACCGCGAGCCGCCGCTCCGGGCCCACAGCGGCCCGGCCTGGGCAGGCTCGCCCGCCACCGCCCAACCGGGCCTCCCGCAACGGCGTCTCGCGCGCCTTAAGTTGCTTCCCCCTCAGGCTATCGTGGACCACTTCTTGTAGACTGCCACGATCTCCTTGTGCGCCCACTTGAGAGCTTCTTCCGGCGTCAGCTTTTCCGTGGCCGCCTGAGCCATCATGTCGGTGATGGTGTAGTTGCCCGCCACCTCCGACGCCTGGGGGGTGCCCGGGCCCGGCCAGCCGTAAATGCACATCCACTCGTCCGACGTTTCCAGTATCTTCAGCTTGTCGGGTGGATGTGACGTCTCGTCGTGGCCCAGGATCGGCATGGGCTTGGGAACAATGTGCCCAAACACCGGCATGTCGTAGGCGGTGCTGGCCCTGAACGATTCCGCCCAATTGTCCGCATAGTGCCTGAGGAAGGCCATCGCCCCTTCCGGGTTTTGGGCGAATTTCCAGATCACGTAGGAGTTCGGCGATCCCGTTGCCAACCTCCGCACGGGGCCTGCCGGCGTCTTCCATGGCCAGATCTTGTCCGCCAGCTCGGGATTGGTCTTTTGCGTCGAGCGATAGGCGGAGATGGGATTATGAATCCAGCACGCCTTGCCGGACTGGATGTATTGATTGTTCGAGGCGTCGTCCCAGGACATCACTTCGGAAGTCATCGCCTCCTTGTACAGGGCCTTGACGAACTTGATGGACTCCAAGGTCTCTTTGGAGTCGAGCACCACGTTGTGTCCGCTCTCGTCGTCGATTCCCGCCCCGAAGGAGAAGAGCACGGAGCGCCAACTTTGTTCGGGGTCCACGCTGTGCCCGAGGCTGATGCCCACCGGGTGCCCTTTGGCCCTCAGCTTCGCGCCGCCGATGCGCAGGTCCTCCCACGTGTCGGGTTTCATTCCGATTTCGTCCCACAGGTCCTTGCGGTACAGACCGGGGAAGTTGATGTAGTAATCGGGAAATCCCACCCAGCGCTTCGTGTCGGTGTCGAAGGCCAACCCGCGTCCGACCGCGCTCGCCTTGCCGAACTTCTTCTCGATTCCTTGCACGAGATCGGTGAGGTCCACGGTGTGCTTGTGGTACAAGAACGGTCCGCCCGCCCCGTTGAATCCAAACAGGTCGTGACCCGACTGGGCAGCCACTTCCGCGGCGGCCCGAGCGGGAATTTCCAGGTGCGGGATATGATCGACGACAACGTTGACCCCGTTCTTCTGTCCCCAATCCTTCGCGAAGGCGTCGAACCAGGTGTCGAATGCCGGCACGAAGTGGCTCCACTGCAGGAGCTTGAGCGTCTTATCCGCCGCGAGCGCTCCACGTTGGACAAACGGCGCCCACCCGCCGCCCAAGGTGAAGGCCGCGGCCCCTGCGCCGGCGGACAGCAGTAACTGCCTCCGTGTCGGTCTGAACGACTTGCTTTTCGATTCTCTCTTGGAAGTGCCCATGCGAATCCCCCATGATCATGGACGATAACGCCGTTACACCGCGGGCGAACACGGACAGGTGGCCCCCCTTCTCCCGTCAGGGTTCCGGAGGGCCCTCCTAACGCTTCGCGTCCAACGAGATACGGAAACTCTAGAAACTTCGCTCGCTTCCCCCAAGAAGCAAGCGATGGAATGTGTGTTTCCCGCACCAGCAACCGCGGCTGCCCGAACGGCAGACAGCCTCTCAAGGCCTACACCCTTAGAGTCCTCCGCGCGCCACTGAGTTCACGGCGCAATCCTCTGAAAACACCCGGACGCTTCCGCCGAGTCCATGGGCTTCATTTCAACGGTCCCGATAGCAGTTCGCGTCCCGCTTCACGACCGGGACTTGCCTCGGGTGCGCCGTCTCGCCTGGCATCCATCCCCCGGCAAACCCTTGACCGACCACCCCGCTCGGCTCTTGAATCATTCCGCTCAGCGGTTCGAGATCGGCCGCGAGGGCCTCGCCCTTTGGATCATTTCCCCGCTCGTGGCACCCTGGGTGCCGTGAGTCCCGAACCTGTCTCGAACAGCGCACCGGCGAATCTTCAGCCTTGCGGACGAGGCATACCGGATTATCCGACACACGTCGAGATCCCCCATGAATCCCGGAGCAGCGGGTAGGCGCCCATCGCGCGAGTCCAGAATCTAGCAGAGAGGCGCCCATCGCGCGAGCCTAGAATCCAGCAAAGAGCGGACAAGGTCAACTTGTGGCTCCAGGGACAGGTCTGGAAAGCCTCGCCTCGTGGGGGGTGGGTTGCAGCGAGCGTCGCCTCTGGAGGAATGGCCCCGCAGCCAACAGGACGCGTTTGCCGAGGTCTAACG
>JBIOJT010000435.1:0-3045 GCA_044451055.1 Methylomirabilales bacterium (SeqCode) | reverse complement strand
GAGGTCGGCCTGGGCGGCCGGTTCGACGCAACCAACGTGATCATCCCGCAGGTCGCGGTGGTGACGAACGTCTCCCTGGAGCACCAGGAATACCTGGGCCAGACCCTCCCCGAGATCGCCACGGAGAAGGCCGGGATTATCAAAGGGAACGTTCCCGTCGTCACCGCGACGCAGGGCGAGAGCTACGAGGTCATCCGGCGGACTGCGGAGGACCGGGGAGCGCCCCTGGTGAACATCCACGAGGCGTACGCCTACACCGTCCGGGAATCGGGGTTGGCCGGCCAGACGCTGGATCTGACGGGGCCCGGCCGCCGGTACGAGGCCCTGCGGATTTCCCTGGCCGGGCGGCACCAGGCGGAGAACGCCGTGACCGCCGTTGCCGCGGCCGAGGTCCTTGAGAGCCAGGGTTTCCACGTGGGTGAGGCGGCGATCCGGCGCGGACTGACCCAGGCGCGCTGGCCGGGACGCCTGCAGATCGTCTCGGACCGGCCTCGCATCATCTTGGATGGCGCCCATAACCCGGCCGGCGCCCAGGCCCTCGCCGCCTTCCTGATGGAGCATCGGTCCGCGCTCAATCGGCTCATCATGGTCTTCGGCGTCCTGAAGGACAAGGATTGGGAGGCGATGCTCGCCCCTTTGGGACCGCTGGCCGATCAAATGATCCTCACCCACCCGCCAGCGGATCGTGGGGCCGACCCGCACGAGCTGCTCATGGCTGACCGCTACTGCTCCAAGGTGGAGATTATGGCGGATCCGAGTGAGGGACTAGCCCTGGCGCGGTCCGGGGCCAGACCCGAGGATTCGATCCTGGTGACCGGGTCGCACTACACGGTCGCCGCCGCCCTCCGTGCCCTCGACGTGCCCATCTGCTGATCCCCTCGGCCTCTGGTTCTGGGGATTCATGTCCGACCGAACTCTCGAATCCGTCGAACGTCCGAAGGCCCTTGGGCTGACCCTCAGCCACCCGTGGCCAGAACGAGACGCCCCTGTGTCTCGTCTCGACCACGCTCAATACCGCGAGACGAGACATGGCGGGCTGGAAATCCGCTTTTTTGGAGGATTTCCGTGTGCTATCATGCATACCTCCGTACAGGGCATTTGCTTTGCACGGCCTTCTCTCCAACGCTGGACGCGAGGTTTCACATGCGGCAGAGGAAAAACGCCGAGGTAAGACTTCCCTTCCAGGACGTGTGCGCCGTCGTCATGGCCGCCGGTCAGGGGACGCGCATGCGCTCTGACCTGGTCAAGGTCCTGCATCCTTTGAATGGTCTGCCGATGGTCTGTCACATCCTCGAGTTGAGCCGCCGTCTCGGCGTCAAGCGCACCCTGGTGGTCATCGGGCATCAGGCCGAGCGGGTGCGAGAGGCCCTCGCCTCGCAGGCCAGCGGGGTCGAATTCCTCCATCAGACGGAGCAGCGGGGCACTGCGCATGCCGTCCTGCAAGCCGAGTCGGCCCTGCAGGGCTTCGACGGCAATGTTCTGGTCCTCTCGGGCGATGTGCCCCTCTTGAGCGATGCTTTGGTGGAACAGCTCGTGACAACGCACCTCAGGGAGCGGGCCGACGCGACACTCATCACCACGCGCCTTGCGAAACCCAGCGGGTACGGGCGAATCCTGCGCGACCGACGGGGCGCCTTCCGCGCCATCGTCGAGGAAGTGGAGGCCACGCCGGCGCAGCGCCGCGTGACGGAGATCAACGCGGGTATCTACTGCTTCCGGTCGCCACGTCTGTTCGCCGCGCTGCATCACGTAGAACCATCCTCCATCAAGAAGGAACTGTATCTCCCGGACGTGTTGCCGATCCTCCGAAAGACAAGGGGGAAGACCGGGGGACGGATCACCACAGTCCCGGCCGACGACCCGCGAGAGGTCCTGGGAATCAACACCCGGGCGGAATTGGCGGAGGCCTATGCTGTCCTCCGAGCGCGCTTCGTCAATCGCCTCATGGCAGAGGGTGTCACCTGTCTGGACCCGGCGAGCGTTCACGTCTCAAGTCTGGCGTCGGTGGGACGGGACAGCACGCTGTATCCCAACGTGCAGCTCGAGGGCCGTACCACGATCGGCGAGGGGTGCACGATTCATGCAGGCTGTCGAATCCGGGACTCGCACCTGGGCAACCGGGTGACGGTGCTGGATGGCTGCGTGATCCTGGACAGTGAGATCGCCGACGAATGCATCATTGGTCCATACGCCCACCTGCGGCCGGGGAACCGGCTGAAGCGAAAGGTCAGGGTCGGCAACTTTGTCGAGGTAAAGAAGTCGGTTCTCGGCGAGGGTTCCAAGGCTCCCCACCTCGCGTATGTCGGCGACACCACGGTGGGAGATCGGGTGAATATCGGGGCAGGGACGATCACCTGCAACTACGACGGCTTCGCCAAGCACCAGACCATCATCGAGGACGAGGCCTTCATCGGCTCCAATGCCAGCCTAGTGGCCCCGGTCAAAATCGGCCGGGGCGCCATCGTGGCCGCTGGCTCCGCCATCACGCAGGAGGTGCCACCGGACGCCCTGGCGTTCGGCCGGGCGCAGCAGGTGAACAAGGAAGGACGCGCGGCCGAGATCCGCAAGGCCAAGGGCAAGAAGTAGGGCGAGAACGCCTGTGGCGTCCCAATCAGTGTCACCCCGGTGTTCGGGCGAGCAATGCGAGTGAACAAAGAAGGACGCGCGGTTTCTCGAAGGGTGAATGCCGAGCAGCAAACGGAGTCAGGTCGCGCTGCCGCGACGCGAGGCCCGAAGGGCGGGGCGTGATCGGGAGAGCGCAGGAGGACGGTGCCGAGGCTCGTAGTGGTGGGAGGACGATCGGGCCCCTCGCTGATCGTGCAGGGTTTCCGGGAATCCGGGTGGGACGTCACGGCCATCGTCACGACCACGGACACCGGGAGCAGCAGTGGGGTTATCCGGGATCAGTTCGGTCTGCCAGCGCCTGGTGACATCCGCACCGTGCTCGCCGCCGCAGCGAAGCCCCGGCCCGGTCTCGAGCCATTGGTTGACCTGTTCGAGTTCCGTTTCCGCCCCGCCTGCGACTCGAGCCTTCGCAATATGGCG
>JBIOJT010000434.1:0-3056 GCA_044451055.1 Methylomirabilales bacterium (SeqCode) | reverse complement strand
GAGGAGGGGCGGCGGCCCGCCCCTCTCGGACGGGTACCCGCGCCGCAGGCGTGGGTGCGCGGGGAGGGCCGAGCACTTGCGGCGTGCCTTGTGCAAGTGCGAGGGCCTTCCCCGCGAACGAAGCAGCGCGGCCGAATCTGTAGCCAAAATTCCGCGCTGCTGAGTATGTGATGAGAAGCCTCATTGCTCTGGCCATGTCACCGAGACCTGTTTCCCGTTGACGGCTTGTTCCACCAGGGACTATCCTCTGCGGAAAAGGACACGAGAGGTTTCTATGTCGCCCACACTGCTGGATGGTGAACGTCTGACACTTCACGATGTGGAGCGGGTGGCCAGGCACGGCGAAGCCGTGGCCCTGGATCCGGCGGCCCGTCCCAAGGTCGAGGCGGCCCGCCGCGTCATCGAGGATGGCCTGGCCGCCGAACGGCCCATCTACGGCGTCAGCACCGGTTTCGGCCCCCTGAGCCACGTCTTCGTCGGGGCGGCCGATCGCGATGCATTACAGCGGAACCTCCTTCGCAGCCACGCCATCGGCATCGGCGATCCCATCGGCGAGGCGGAGACGCGGGCCACCATCCTCCTCCGGGCCAACGTCCTGGCCAAGGGATATTCGGGCGTGCGGCCGGAGATCATTGACCTGCTCTGCGAGGTGCTGAACTGCGAGGTGCACCCGATCATCCCCGAGCGCGGCTCCGTGGGCGCCAGCGGCGACCTGGCCCCTCTGGCGCACCTAGCCCTGGTCTTGATCGGCGAAGGGGAGGCCCGGCATCGCGGGGAGCGGCTGTCGGGAGCCGAGGCGCTGCGCCGCGCCGGCCTTGCCCCGATCACCCTCAAGGCCAAGGAGGGGCTGGCGCTGATCAACGGCACGTGCGGCATGACCGGGATCGGCGCCCTGGCGCTCACCCGCGCCGAGCGCTTGCTCACCCTTGCCGACGTGGCGGGCGCCATGACGCTTGAGGCCCTGCGCGGCTCCCAGGTTCCCTTCGACGAACGCCTGCAAACGGTGCGTCCCCACCCCGGCCAGGCGGCCTCGGCACGAAACCTCCGCACCCTGCTCCAGGACTCCGAGGTGATGGTCTCACACAAGGATTGCGGAAAGATCCAGGACAGCTACACCCTTCGCTGCATGCCTCAGGTTCACGGCGGGGTCCGTGATGCGATGACCTTTGTCCGGGAGACACTCTCCCGCGAGGTGAACGCGGCCACCGACAATCCCCTGATCTTCGCCGATTCGGGAGACATCCTGCCGGGCGGGAACTTCCACGGGCACCCTGTCGCCCTCGCCCTCGATCTTCACGCGGTGGCGCTCGCCGGTCTCTGCGGAATCTCCGAGCGCCGGATCGAGCGGCTGGTGAATCCCCAGTTGAGCGAACTGCCTCCGTTCCTCGTCAAGGCCAGCGGTCTCCACTCGGGATTCATGGTGGTCCAGATAGCAGCCGCTTCCCTCGTTTCAGAGGCGAAGGTTCTCGCCTCCCCGGCCTCCGTGGATTCGATCCCCACCTCCGGCAGCAAGGAAGATTTCGTCAGCATGGGCTGGCTCGCCGCCATCAAGGCAGCGCAAGTGACCGAACGACTGGCCGCGATCCTGACGCTGGAATTCCTCTGCGCCGCCCAGGGTCTGGATTTCCTGCGGCCGCTCCGGCCGGGGCGAGGTATCCTCCGCGCCTACGAGGTCCTCCGCAGTCACGTCCCTCACTTGGAGGAGGACCGCGTCCTGCGACAGGATTTCGATCGAGTGCTCCCCCTGCTTCTGGACGGCACCCTCCTCGATGCCGTGGAGGCCACCGTCGGCCCGCTCGCCTGAATCAAGCGACGATCCCCGTGGGTTCTTGACGAGCCGGCACGATCCGTGGCCCACCTCAGATTTCACAGATGGTACAGAGGGAAATTTGTGGGGAAAGAAACCCGTGCTGTCATAACCGTCCTGATCGGTGCGACACTCTTGGGCTCCCTGGGCGCCTGGGGCCGGATCATCTATCACTATGAACCGAACCCGATGACCGTCGTGACTTGGCGAGCCCTTATCGGAGCCGGTGCAATGGCCGTCCTCCTGGCCATCCTGCGACCGCAGCTTCTCCGCATCCGTCCGCGCGATCTGGCCTTCTTCGCTTTGTACGGTTTCATCGGGGTCACGCTGAACTTCTGGGCCTACTTCTCCGCCGTGAAGTTCACGACTCTCGCAGTCGCCATCACGCTGCTTTATACCTACCCGGCCTTCGTCGCACTTCTATCCGCCCTGTTCCTGGGCGAGCGCCTCACGGGCGTGAAGGTTGGGGCCATCCTTGTCACGCTGGTCGGCTCGGCCCTCGTGGCACAGGTCCACCAGGCGGAGTGGTTCCGGCTCAACCTGCGCGGCATCCTCTTCGGGCTCGTGGCCGGTCTGAGCATGGCCACGTACAGCATTTTCGGCAAGCGGGCCCTGGCCCGTTATGTTCCCTGGACCGTCGTCTTCTACGCATTTGGTTCGGGCGGCCTGTTTCTGGCGGCGATGAGCGGCCCCCGCCTGCTGCGCGCGGCGAGTTACCCTTTAGCGGCCTGGTTCTGGATCCTGGGCTTGGCCCTGGTCCCCAGCCTTGGCGGCTATGCCCTCTACACCACCGGCCTTCGCGATCTGCCGGCGAGCCGGGCGAGCATCATAGCCACCTGGGAGGTCGTGACCGCCGCCTTCCTCGGCTGGTTGATTTTCAGCGAACACCTGGCCCCTATCCAGTATCTCGGTGCCGCACTCGTCTGCTTCGGCATCGCCTGGATACAACGTGCCGAGGCCTGATTGCATCCCAGGGAGGCGGAACCTACACTGGGCACGTCGCGGGAGGTTGTCCGCAAGCGGTTGGCCACGGTGGTCTGGGGGCAGGCCGTGGCCGACGCCCGTCCGTTCCTCGAACCGAGCGCCGACCCAGCGCTTACTACGCAGCACGGAATAATGGCTACACCGTTCCCCGCGCTGCTTCGTTCGCGGGGAAGGCCCTCGCCCTTGCACAGGACCCGCGGCAAGGGCTCAGCCCTCCCCACGGACCCTCCTAAGAAACTGCCTGCTCAGGGGCAGGCACGAGCTG
>JBIOJT010000433.1:0-3082 GCA_044451055.1 Methylomirabilales bacterium (SeqCode) | reverse complement strand
CCTTCACCGTCCCCCCTCCGGCGTGCGCCGGCCCTGGGTGGATCCCGGGGCGGTCGGGGGCCCGCGGGGGGGGCGCGCCGCCCCGCCGCCCCCGCCACCGCCGTAAGCATGACGTGCTCTAGCAGCCGCTGCCAGATCTCGTCCGTATGACTCAGCACCCAGTCCCAGCGGACCAGGGGTTCGTCTAACACCACGCTTACCTCTCGCCCCGACCACTGCTCTCGGGAGCGGCGCGTGTTGGTGCCTTCGCCGAGGGAGTCCACGGCGTTTTCAGGGTCGGCATCGTGAGCGCGCCGGCGATGCCAGATGATAGGGATTTGGTTATGGGCCTCGCCCCTTCTGCCTGGCGTCCTGGAGCGTGAAGTGTGCCCGGAGGGCTGACCAACAGTGCACTTGGAGCATGCCCAGGCATCCTCGCCGTGTCGAGGAGAAACCGGACTCGATTCGATGGCTGAGAGTCTTGGACCGCGCGCGGGAAGGCTTCCCACGCCGCATGAAAATAGCCTTGTTTAAGCCTGCGTTATTTCATAGAGTTAGAACTATCCGCACAGCAGCCGAACACGTGCTGGAAGATATCCAGCTCCTGACGTGAGGATTGGCCTTTGACGCTTGTTCGCTTCCAGTTTTTTTGGAGCATCTCCCTCGGCCATGGTACTCGGACCCGCTCAGGGATGTGCCTCTCGGCTTTCACTCGGCAGTGTGATCCTGCATCGGCGCGGAACGCCCCTTGATGGGAGGAAGGTCCTATGAGCGGCCCGGGAGAGCGCCTGCTCGTGATCTGTCCCACCTCTCGAGACCGCACCCATCTTGCGCGGCCGGAGATCCGGGAGAAGTACGCCCTAGAGTTTCGGGGAACTGACGAGGCGACTCACAAGCCGGGCTTCGACGCTCTACGGTTTCTGATGGAGACCATCCAGGAGATCCGGAGCCGACCCGCGGACTTCCAGGGTGTGGTGGGCATTGACGACTTCCCGGCCTGCCTGCTTGCAGTATTGGTCGCCGGGACTTTCGGTTTCCCCTTCCCCTCCTTCGAGTCACTATTTCTCTGCCAACACAAATACTACTCGCGCCTCCGGCAACGGGAGGCGGTGCCCGAGGCCACCCCGCGATTTCATGTTGTGGACGTCGCCCGTCCTCCCGCGCCGTCGGACATCCCCATGCCGTTCCCGGTATTCGTCAAGCCCATCAAGTCCTACCTCTCCATCCTGGCACGGCGTCTGGAGACCTTCCACGATCTCGCCCGCGCGCTCGCGGAGGCCCCCCTGCGCCTAGGGCCGGTCGCCAGGATGTTCGATGCGTTGGTCGGGGTCTCCACCCTCGACGGGCGCTACCGGGCCGTTCCTGCCTCGGCCCTGCTCCTCGAAGAGCTGCTCACGGGGCACCAGGTCACCCTGGACGGCTACGCGTATCGGGGCCAGGTGGTGCTGCTAGGCGTGGTGGATTCCATCTTTTTCCCCGGCACCCTGAGCTTCGCGCGCTTCGAGTACCCGTCGCGCCTTCCGCCGTGTGTCCAGGAGCGGATGGGCCGCATCGCGGAGCGCGTCATCCGGCATATCGGCCTTGATCGGACCTTCTTCAACATCGAATTCTTCTACCGGCAGGAGGACGACTCCATCTGGATCATTGAGATCAACGGACGGATGGCGTCGCAGTTCGCCCCCCTGTATCGCATGCTGCACGGCATTGACATGTACGCGATGCAGCTGGATATGATCCTGGGAAAGGACCCGGGCGGGAGAGAAGTCTGGTCGCCCGGCCGGAAGGCTGATGGCGTCTCAGCGAGCTTCGTCCTTCGGCGATTCGAGGATGGCCAGGTCACGCGGGTCCCATCGCACGAGGACCTTCGTCGGCTCGGCGACAGGTTCCCGGACGCGTTTGTCGAGATCCTGGTCAAGGAAGGCGAGCGGCTGTCCGACGAGCTGCAGGACGACGAGAGCTACCGGTACGCGCTGGTGAACCTATGCGCCGGCGATTGGGTGGAGCTTCGCAGGAAGTTCGACGAGGCCAAGGGGCTCCTCCCGTTCACGTTTGTGCCTTTCCGTCGGGCCTCATGACGGGAGCGGGCGCGCACGTCGCCTCCCCCAGCAGATCCCGCCTCACGATCCGCGAAAGGAAGGTCAGTTCATCCGCCAGCACGATAGAGGCTGGCGCCCCCCCGGGGCAGGTCCTTCCGCAGAAGATCCGGGACACGAACCCATCGTAGCCGGGGAACCGGAAGGGGTCCGTCCGATCGCTGTGAAGGACGAGGATGGCGTGCTCTTTGCCCTCCAGAGTAATGGGATGCATCCAGCACTTCACCGGCTTGTAGTACCAGGGATGATGACCCAAATGCACTGACAGTAGCTGCAACGAGCAGCGGCCATCGCCCGTCAGGAACACGCACGCCGTATCATTGAAGTGAGGCGGGAATCCCTCGACCGTCTTGGAGAACGCTCGGAGCGTGACCGCCGTCTTCAGGCCCCCCTTCTTCCAGGACCAATCGCCTTCGACGGTTACTTGATCGGGAAGCTGGAGGTCCAGAGCGGCGAAGAACTCGGCGTGCTCCTCCGCCACCTGCTCGATGACGGCCGCCGACCCCCGGCTCACGTAGACGCCGTCGTAACAGCACATCCCGCGACAGGCGGAGATCTCGCAGCGCGCCACCGGCCGCCGGAATGACTCGGCGTCCACCCTGCCGCCAGCCATCCGACTTCGCAGGGTGACCTCATCGTCTGGGTACGCCGTGAGGCTCGCCTCGTTCTTGTTGGAACGGGTCGCGGGACTGAGCTCAGCCATGTTCCGTCTCACGTGCGCGCGTCAGCTCGACCGTGCGGATGGAACAGTCATCTTGCGGCTGCCCCACCGCTCTCACGGCCAATGACAGCATAATGATATTGCCGGGAGGGGCCCATGGCAAGATCCCGTTCTTACTGCTGTCAACAAGCAAAGTGGACTTGTCCACCCCCTAGGAGCCTGTCGGAGAAAAAATCCGCTCCGCACCGTCACTTCGTGCGCACACCGGCACAGGCGTGCGGTATAGTGCGGCCATGAAAACCTTCAAACCGTACACCCCCGACCAGCCGTTCCTGCTGCCCCCGGTCCT
>JBIOJT010000432.1:0-3104 GCA_044451055.1 Methylomirabilales bacterium (SeqCode) | reverse complement strand
GGTTCGAGATACATTGAGAGTCGGCCGCTTGTCTTTGGAGTGGCTGGATAGACGGGACCGGGCGCAGAATAGGAGGTCTTTCCCAGCCAAGCGTACGCATTGCAGGGCTGGGGGAGAAAGTCGGGGAAGGGCCTGTCAGTTCAGTCTCTCTGCAAGTGCGTCAGCCGGCGCCGGAGACGCAGGCGCCCTGCACGACGTACGCCCGAATTCACAGCGAGGAAGTACCTTGAAAATCGTAAGAAATCAATCCGATTTTCAAGGTACCCAATTCTGGCTTCGAGGGAGCCGTCCCCCGCACCGATCGCGCGACAACCATCGGAACTGAGTGGGACCAACGGGTCCCTGTCGGCTTCTCTTACCGTGGCCGGCGCCAGATCATGAGGGAGTGGTCGCCCTCCTGGACCACCTCGCCCCGCTGGTTGATCATCTGATTGCTTTCCCAGATGATTGCGCGGTCGGGCCTCGACTTGCTCTCGCGCATCTTGTTGATCCGAAACTTGACGTGCACGGTATCCCCGATGAAGATCGGCCCGGTGAATTTCCAGTTCCATTCCAACGAGGCGATGTAGCGCGTGTCGGCAAAGGCCGGGATGCGCTTCTTCAGGCCCTCGACGAGGCTGAGGCCCAGCATCCCGTGGGCGATCCGGGTCTTGTAGGCCGACTCGCGCTTGGAGAAATCCTCGTTGGTGTGGATCTCGTCATAGTCCCCGGACAGCATGGCAAACACAGTGACGTCCGCCTCCGTGATCGTCCGTCCGGGTGACGTCCACTCCTGACCGACCTGGAAGTCTTCGTAGTATTTCGCCATCGGCTCTCCTCCATGTGCCCACCAGCGCGCTTGACTGAATGCCAAGGAATCTATCCCCTGGTCTCGAGGGTGTCAACTCTCGGGAAACCTGTGCGCCCACCGTGGATGGGCTCCGGAGCAGCCCACCGTCAATTCCCTTGACGATGGGGACTCGACCCCTGACAATAGGCCACCTTTTTCCAGGTTGCTGAGCATCAACCCCTTGACGATAGGAGCTATCATCATGAGTCTGCCGGAATTCAGCCTGAATGACAGGATCGCCTTGGTGACCGGCGCGGGGCGCGGCCTGGGCCGTGCGGGGGCGCTCGCCCTGGCCAGGGCCGGCGCCCACGTGGCCCTGGTCAGCCGGACGCGAAGCCAGCTCGACGAGACGGCCGCCGCCGTGGAGGCGCTGGGACGGAAAGCGCTGGTGGCCGTGGCGGACATCCGAAGCAGCGGGGAGATCGAGACGGCGGTTCGAACGGTGGTGGAGACGTTCGGTCGCATTGACATCCTCTTCAACAATGCCGGCACCAACGTGCGGAAGCCCGTGGTCGAGATGACGGACGAGGACTGGCACACCATCATCGACACCAACGTCAAGGGCATCTTCCTGGTCGCGCGCGCCGTGGCCCGCCAGATGATCGCGCAGAGGAGCGGCCGCATCATCAACATGTCCTCCATGTCCGCGGTGTGCGCGGAGCGGGACAAGGTGGTGTATGCCAGCAGCAAAGGGGCCGTCTCCCAGTTCACGAAGGGCCTGGCGCTGGAGCTGGCGCCGCACGGGATCACCGTGAACGCTATCGCCCCGGGCTACATGATGACCCCGCTGGTCAAGGGATACCTGGAGGCGGACGCGGAACGGTACAAGCGGATCCTCCAGCGCATTGCGCTGGGGAGGATCGGGCAGCCGGAGGAGATCGGGGGCGCCCTGGTGTTCCTGGCATCGGACGCCGCCCGCTACATCACCGGGGCGACCATCGCTATTGATGGAGGCTGGACCGCCTCGTAGAGCCGTGGACGGTTCCCGTACACTGGTTCGTCGCATCGCCGGTCCTGCCGGATGACCAGGGAGGACGGCGTGGGGCGTGGCGGCGAGGCTGGCGTCCTCACGTGTTATCCATTTGAACCCGCAGCCTGCCGCCGCGCAAGCCGGCGACTGGAGGGTCACAACCGATGCAGGTTCTCCTTTTTCTCGCAGCCGGGGTGTTGGCCGGATATCTTCTCCGATTCAAGAAGTACGTCATGACGACAGCCGGCACGGCAACGACGTGGTCACTCTATCTCTTGATTTTCCTCTTGGGGATATCCGTCGGCACGAATGACGCGGTGGTTCGCGCCCTCGGCCGGCGTGGCATGCAGGCGCTCGTCCTCAGCGCGGGAGGGATTGTTGGGAGTGTGCTCGTCGGGTGCCTCGTTTCCCGGATGTTCTTTGGCCTGGGATGCCATGAAAAATAGCCTGATCATCCTGGCATGCCTCATCGCCGGAATCCTGGTTGGGATCCTGGCCTTGGTCCCAAAGGGCTTCTTGGACCTGGACCCAACGGTCTATGCCCTCAACGCACTGCTGTTCCTGGTCGGGGCGGAGATCGGAGCCAACACCCGCGTCTGGCAGGTCGCCAGGAGCCAGAACCTCAGGATCCTTCTGGTTCCGCTCTCGGCGATTCTCGGGACCCTTCTGGGTGTGGCGCTGTTTTCGGTGGTTGTCCCTGGTGTCGGCCTCAGGGAATCGCTGGCCGTGGGATCCGGGTTCGGGTACTACACCTTGGCCAGCGTGCTGATTGCGCAGCTCGGCGGGAAGACGCTGGGGGTGGTGGCGCTGCTTTCAAATATCATGCGAGAGATGGCGACCCTGCTGGCGGCTCCACTGATGGCACGGTACTTCGGCAGGCTGGCCCCGATCGTTTCAGGCGGAGCGACTTCCATGGACACCACGCTCCCGATCATCACGAGGTCCGTGGGGACGGACTATGCCGTGATCTCCGTCGTGAATGGTGTGGTGCTGACCCTGCTGGCCCCGGTGCTGATCACGGCGATTTTGGGCTAGTCGAACGACTCGCCTTCAGCAGGTCGGAACTGCATGAGCCATCACTGTTCGGATTGGCGATCTGCCTTTGCAGGACCGGGGTCGCCGGCGCCACGGCAGCAGACTGACAGCGAGGCAGCATGAATATCCGCGACATCCTGCAGAGACAGCAGCCGTGCTTCAGCTTTGAGTTCTTCCCTCCCCGCACGAGGGAGACTGGGGAGCAGTTGTACAAGACCATCGAGGAGCTGGTGCCCTTGCAGCCATCCTACGTGAGCGTCACATACGGGG
>JBIOJT010000431.1:0-3139 GCA_044451055.1 Methylomirabilales bacterium (SeqCode) | reverse complement strand
GAGCTTCTGGACGTCGGGTACGCCCGAGGAGAGGATCCGTTCCTCGGCGTAGGCCTCGACGATCTCGCCGATGAAGCAGCAGCTCGGGGGGAGCTCCACCGTCTGCACCACGCCGCAGGCCATCGTGAGCGGGCATGCCCGGGCCATGGGCGCGTGGGCTAAGGAGCCGTAGAACGATTCGAAGACCTCGGATTTGTCCACCGCGCTGCCGGAGACCAGGCCGACATAGTCGGTCACCGTGATGAGGTCGCGGCTCGGGATACTCACCCCGAATTCCCCGTGCGCCTGGATGCCGCGGGCCGTGTACTGCCGCTTCCCGAGCGCGATCCCGAGCAGCGGCGGCTGGTAATTCACCCGCGTAATCCAGGCCACCGCCATGTAGTTGGGCGTCACCTCCACCACCGCGGCCACCAGGACCACCGGCATCGGGTACACGAGGGCATTGCTCGCGATCCGCACCTTCTCCGCCATGGGACACCCTCCATGCGAACAAGGACTGTTTGGGGAGAAGACTCGAGGCCTCGGGTCGGTCAGTACCTCTGCTCAGACCGGAGGAGCAGCGCACGGAACCCGCGTCCGCCAGAACGTCCTGCGTCGCCCGCCTGCATCCGCCATGCGGTGAGTCGGTTAGGTCCCCGTCCGGCCGCGATGCTCTTCAAAAAGGTCGCCCGTGGCATCCGGCCCCGGGTCTGGGCTGCGTGCGGGACGGGTGTTCCCCTGGTCATTGGCCGACCTGGGGGATGTATCCACCTGCCGATCAATATAGTGGCGGGCCGCGGCGATGGCCTCCGCCTCCGACGGGTGCTCCCCCCGGAGATGCTCCACCGGGGGACCGGCGTGCATCCGCCCGGGCGGGGGGGCGGTGCCGAGGCGCACGACGGCCACGACCCAGACGCCGCTAAAGAGCCGGGTCGTGTGGATCCGGTGCTGCCGGTGGACGCCCCTCCCCTGCAGATCCATGCTCCGTGCCTTTCTCGAACGTTGCTCCATTCCCGCTGGGCTGGCCGTCCACCAACGCCTTGAGTTCTTTCCCCGGCTCGAAGAACGGGACCCGCTTGGCCGGGACGTCCACCGGTGCCCCACTCTGGGGATTCCGCCCTTGGCGGGCGCGGCGCTGGCGGACCCGGAAGCTCCCGAAGCCGCGGATCTCCACCCCGGGGTTCGGAGCCGTTGATACATTCTGCGCGATGCTGTCGAAGAGGGTGTCGATGACCACCTCCGCATCGCGGCGGGGCAAGGCCACGCGGGTAGCCAGTCTGGCCACCCGGTCGGCTTTGGTCATGCCGCTCTCCTCCTCAAGGGAATACGCCCCCTCCTGAACGCGGTTCTATCATAAAGCCTCTCACGTGTACATGTCGTTCCCGAAAACGCAAACCATGCGATCCCGTGAAGAACACCATCCCCGGAGATCATGCCGGCACCCGCTCATAGTGGTGATGCAATCCACCCTCTTCCGGGAAGCCGACTGCGGCTCCCTGTTCGGGCCGTTGCACCGGTCGGGCATCAGGGCAATCCATGGCCAGCGATAGATGCGTGCGCCAGTGATGGTAATGCTGAAAGTAACCGGTGAGGAGACGCCGGAGGTGGCCCTCGTTGAAAATCAGAACGTTATCCAGGCATTCCCGGCGGATGCTCCCGATCACCCGCTCGGCATACGCATTCTGCCAGGGGCTCCGGGGGGCGGTCAGGATTTGCTCCAGGCCCAAGTTCGCGACGCGCTGTTGAAACCACTCGCCATACACCGCATCGCGGTCGCGGAGGAGATACTGTGGCGCGGTCTCCCAGGGGAAGGCCTCGACGAGTTGCTGCGCCGTCCATTGGGGGGTCGGATGTTCGGTCACGTTGAAATGGAGGACCTTCCGCCTGTCGTGTGCCAGCACGATCAGCACGAAGAGCACCTTGAACCCGACCGTCGGCACGGTAAAGAAGTCGAGGGCAACGAACTCCGTCACGTGGTTTTTCAAGAAGGCGCGCCAGGAGGGAGAGGCCGGCCGGCGCGGGCGCACGCGGTACTCCTCGACCGTGGATTTCGCCACGGCAATGCCCAGCTTCCGCAATTCGGCCAGGATGCGTGGGGACCCCCACCGCGGAGTGGCCGCGGAGATCTCCCGAATCAACTCCTGGACTTCCTAGCTGATCGCCGGCCGGCCCGGTTCTCTCCGGCTGAGGCGGGCCCAGTGGAGGGCTTGAAGTTAGGGGGCTGGGGTGGCAGAAGACGGCAGAAGATAGCATCGAGACGCAACCGGAAATCGTGGGATGGAACACTGAGGCTCAGAGCGCTACCACCCAATCAGAAGGGCCAGGATCACTTCCACCTGGCCCTTTCCTTTTCCACCCTCACCCCTCCCAGACGCCTCCGACCCCTTGCCGACGCAGCAAGTGGTCGCTGTCCTCTGCAAAAGCGTCCGCCCGGTCACGCCGCCAACCTCTCCAAACCGTACTCATGATGGAGGCCGCTCAGGATCGGTCGCGCCACGACCCACGTGTCCGGCGGCAGCCGATGGCCCGTGGTCGGGGCCGCCGGTAACCCAGCCCCGGGCTCCATATTGCCGATGACCGGGCTCCAGGCGGCCATCGACTCATACTCGGGCTCCTCACTTTCATCCCCGGTGCAGGGTCCCTCGGCGACCTTCATATGCTTCATGTGCACCCGGCCACACGCCCAGCCCGGTTTGTTCCGATGTTCACAGTGGCCCCGGATGTATTCCGCGCTCCTCCGCTCGCGTTCATGGAAGACGTTCGTCGAGGAGTTGCGAACCGGGGGGATGCCGCCCAGGGCATAGGGCGAGAAGACCCCGCCGGTCCCCCACTTGTAGAGTCGTTCGCCCTTGGCGGTCTCAGCGTCCTGAGGCAAGGCCGTGGCCCTCTCCCGAAGCAGGGTCTTGTCGTACCCCGGGACACCCTGCTGATCACGCGGAGCTGCGTCGTGAAGTTCCGAAACGGCTGGCCTACAGTAAGGCGAGTGTGCTCAGCCCGTCAGAAAGTTTCGCTATTGCAAAACTCGCCGAATACCTCCTGCTCGGAGGGCCGATCTTCCGGGATCGTCCGGCTGACCCAGGTCACGTTCATGAAGTGTTTCACGCCGATGTTCTCGCTGGTGATGTTGCCACCCCAGGTGCCGCACCCCAGGCTCGACGTC
>JBIOJT010000430.1:0-3221 GCA_044451055.1 Methylomirabilales bacterium (SeqCode) | reverse complement strand
GCCGCCGCGCTCAAGGCCCAGGGCATCGCCGACGGGCATCCACAGACCGAGACCCGTGTCCGCTCCTTTGCCACCGCAGCCGAGGTTCCGGAGACCCTTTCCGCCTGACTCACCTGTGAGGCTCCCATGCGCAGCCCCTCCCTCTCGCCCCCCGCCGAAGGATCCGCCCAGGACGCGATCGCCGTCGTTCCAGAGGCCCACGCGGCCCCGCCGGAAGCAGCCACCGTGCCCCAGCCCGCCGACAATCTGTGGGAGGGCGCCGAGGTCATTGCCGAATACTCGCGCGCCCGGGCCCTCGAAGACGGGATCCTGGTGGACGCCACGCCCCTGGCCCAAGAAGCCGGTATCCACTATCCGGTCGCCCTCACGCGGGAGGTCTGGAACCGCTACGTCAAGGTCCCCGCCGGGGTCCAGTGCCAAGACGAGACCGGACGCCTGTGGGACATCCTGTGGATGCTCCAGCTCGCCGCCCGTAGCGCTACGACCGATGAGCTCCACTTCCTCGTCGACGGCCGGAACGACAACGCCCGCCCACGCCCGGTGCAACTCAAGGCCATCTGTTCCCCGGGGGACGACCCCACGCCGGTCATCACGGTGCTCCTGCCAACCGAAACCTAAAGAGTCCCTCCTGACACCCTTCCCGGTCTCCGCCGCCATGCTCCCCACCCTCATCCCTGGTCCCTTCCGCTCGAGGCGTGCATGCGCACCCTCCGCCTTTCCCTCCGCACCTGGCAAGCCGCTCTCGCCCGTGGCCAGGCCATCGCCCGCGCGTGGGGGGCGGTGGGCTCCGACAACGAGTGGCAAGCCCAGCTGGTCGCGTTCGTGGATCCCGGCCGGTTCTCGGGGACGTGCTACCGGGTGGCCAATTGGGTGCGGGTGGGGCAGACGGTGGCCCGGGCCACGGCGTATCCCAACGGCAAGATGGCGGACGGCCGCAACGAGATCTACGTGTACCCGCTCCGCCGCCAGGGGCACCGGCTCCTGTGCGCCGAGCCCGAAATAGCGCTGTGCAGCGCGCCGCGGCCCGAGGCCCCGGCCGGGTGGACCGAAGAGGAGTTCGGCACGGTGCCCTTCTTCGGCGAGCGCCTCGTGCGGCGGGAGCCACTCACCAATCGGCGGGATGCGCTGGAGACGGCAGTCGCGGGCGTGGACCATCTTCTCCTAGCCCGACGGCTGGCGGCAAACGGCCGCACCGCGTTTCGGCAGGTCACGCAGCGAGGCTACGAGGGCCTCGTGGCCAAGGACCCGCGCGCTACGTGGAAGGCCGGTCCCGGCACTGGGTGAAGGTGAAGCGCCCCCAGGCAGGCGCGTTCGTGCTGGGCGGTCTCACGACTGCGAATGGCGGCGTGGTGTCCATGCTGGTCAGGGTCTATCGTGCCGACGGGCTGCACTACCCGGGCGAGGTGGTGTTCGGTCTCTCCGGCGCGAGACGAGCCACACTGGCGCGCCGATTGCCCGGGCTCGGGACCCTGCAATCGCCCTTCCCAGCTTGCGCCGCAAAAGGGGCACGGTGTGGCTGCGCCCGCGACGGGTTGCCGGAATCTCCTACCAAGAGTGGCTTGGCGGTCGCCTGCGGCGTCCCTGCTTCCGTGGATGGCAAGATATGCGGGCGGAGGACTGCCATGTTCCCGAATCCTAGCGCCCGTATGCGTTCGCTGAACAAAGCACTCCGGATGGGAGCGCTCACCCGCGAGCCGAGCTTCCGGTTCACACCGAAGGTGCTCAAGTCTGCCCCTTCCACCTCCGAGTTTCCGAAGATGCAGCAAATCGCAGGGACGCCTGCTCACTACGTGTCACGGTCTGGGGCAAGCAAGCGGAAGCGTGCGCGCAGCACCTCACGCACGGGAGTACCGCATTCAGTGAAGGGCACCTGCGCCAGCGCGACCAGCTGACCCCAACGGCCAGAAGCGAAGGGCAGTCGAACTCGTTGCAGGGCGGATCGAGAGTTTGCCAGAGCAGTCAGCATGCGAATCAACCGAATCCGCAGGAACCCTAATCGACCCTCCGGTCCAGCTGCCCGATGCTGATCCCCCAGCCCAAGTGCCGGAGTCCGATCCTCCGTCACTCGCAGAATGAGCGCTGTCGCCGATGGAATCTCGTCCACTGTGCCAAAAAAATGTGCCCGCGACGACCCAGAAGTCACCCGAACACACCCGGCCTGAGCCGACATAAAGAAAGACCCCTCGGTAAATCAGCAACTGACCGAGGGGTCTCAATTTGCTTCGAGGCTAGGAAGGCAGGTGCTCTTCCTGATTCTGGTCACGCTCGGGACCCCCCTCAACGGATTTCCTTCCCGAGGAGCGTAATCGTGCACGAACTATTCACCCGCCTTTCTGTGCTCCTTTTGCCTTGCCCTTCGCCGATGCCGCCTTCCGCTTCGCCCAGTACGCCTGCATCCGCTGACTGACGGCCCGGCGGGCCGCCGCACTCGTCCCGCGCCGCCTCGCTTTTGCGCGAGTGAAGGAGGCATGGGTTCCTCGGTGCATGTCTCCCAATGTCTCAAGGGCGGCTCGGACCGCAGAGATCTGATGATCGATGCGCTGCTTCTCCGCTTCCAACTGGCGGAGCGCCTTGCGGAGGGGGGCCGTTACGCTTGGTGTCATCATCGCCTCCATTCGGGAGAGTTGCTTTGAAGAGGTGGACGTGAAATGCGGAATCTATACTCCAGCCTGTGAGTGATTGCCACCACAAAACGGACCCGAGGCGCGAGAACGCCATCCTGGAACATCGAGGGGTTCCTGCGGACGTCTCCTCCCGTCTTCCCCTTCTCGCCAGGCCTAATTTCCTACACCGCCGGTGAGGGAATCGCTCTAGCGACGGGGCAAGCGTAGCTAGCTCGCCAATCCGGGAGCTGCGGGGACTTGGTTCGCCGTATGGCCACACCGCCAGGACTGCCCTATCTTATTACAGGGAGATCACTGGGCCATGCCCGGGTCACTTCCCGGTCGGACAGGAGGGAGACCTGGGGACAGCGGGGTAAAGGCAGGAGGGGACTGCGAAACTATTTCGCCCGCACGAGGGTATTATTGAATAGGAGATCTGGTACGGTCTCCCGGGGAGTCTTGGTCTCGAGGCCTCGGCGAGAAGAGGGGAGCAGGACGAGGCCAGATCCGCGAGTTACCGGGAAGGGAAGTATCGCGGAGGCCAAGACAGGGAGCCGGCCGACGCCGTGGCTGCTGTGGCACTGCCGAGGCCAGGCGGAGGAGGACGACGATGCGAAT
>JBIOJT010000429.1:0-3242 GCA_044451055.1 Methylomirabilales bacterium (SeqCode) | reverse complement strand
CGCCGCTCGGAGGATGCGCTCGCCACTTCGCAGCGTGGCAGCCACGGCCTCAGCAGAGAGAGCGATGAGACGCTCATCGCTCTCCAAGCGGGCCGCCTGCGCCGCCTGCAGGCTCTGACGCACACCCAGGAATCCCGCCACGGCGGCGGGGAGCAGCCCCACCAGCAGGAATGCCAGGGTCAAGCGGCGACGAATGCCGCCCTTGCCAGTGGATTGGTCATCCGCCATCGCTACGCCTCCAGCTCTTGGTGCCTGATGGCCGGGTGCACGTGAGGCCCTCCAGCCTCATGCGGTGAGCGCGACGAGCGCCTTGGTCAAGGCTTCCACGAAGAAGTATTCGCCCCACATCACGGACTCGTCCACACCCAATCCCTTGTTGATGTGGTACACCCCACGCTTGAGGATTCCCTCCCACCCAGGGGTTGTCAGGGCCAGGTACTCCTCCCCCGTCAGCGTTTCCAGGATCCGGAAGGCGGTGTCGCGGTACAGACGCGACTTGGCGCGCGAGGCGGTGAACTCGGCGAGATCCAGGAGTCCAGAGGCCGCGATGGCCGCCGCGCTGCTGTCGGGCTCCCCGCGTTGATCCGTTGGCGCGTCGAAGTCCCAAGGCGGCACCCCGTCATGCGGCGTGTGCTCAACGTAGAAATCGGCGTTCAGTTCCGCCGTCTCCAGAAACCGACGGTCCCCGGCGTACCGGTACGCGGTCCCGAACCCGTAGAGCGACCAGGTGAGGCCCCTGGACCAGCAGGAATCCCCGCGATACCCCTGGTGCGTGCTCTGGCGCAGACACTCGCCGGTGGCGGGGTCGAAGATCCCCTCGTGGGCCGTGGAGCCATCCCCGCGAACCAGCACCCGCCGCGTGGTCAGGCAGTGATCCATGGCGACCTGATGGAGTGTCTGGTCCTGCGTCTCGCGGGCCGCGTAGAAGATGACCCCGACACTCATCATGATGTCAATGAACAGCGACTGAGGGCCGATGAAGGAGCACAGGTACCCACCCGGCCTCTGGGATCGCAAGCCCATGGTCCGCCCTGCCTGGATCAGGACATCCCGGAGGGCCGGCTCACGGGTCAGGCGATACCAGTGGTGGTAACTGGACATGAAGATGAAGCCGAGATCGTGCACGTTCCGGTCGTGCTGGCGCGGCAGGAGGGGGCGCGAGTACCGCTCCGCCTGCTGCCGGTACCAAGCCTCCCCCGTCTGCCGATGGATCAGCCACAGGATGCCCGGCAGGAATCCGTCGCACCAGTGGGTCCACGCTTCCCCCTGGTGCCTCCACCGCCCGCCCCGCGTGTACATCGGATAGAAGTCGGGATAGCGCTCGATGGTGGCTCGGACCTGCCGACCGGCGAAGGCCAGGGCCTCTTGTAGCTTCGAGAGCAACCTTGCAGTGTCGGTCATGGCTGCCTCGGGAGTCGCGCCTCGATCCCCCGTGTAGCGTCTTTCCCGGGGTCGGGCCGAGAGAACACGCGGCACGCTACCAGATGGGAAGTATTGAGGCGCCACGTTCGAAGTGGCCGAGTTTCGCCACGGAGTGGATGGCCGGCGCCAGCTTGAGAATAGCCATGGACGATCTGAGGGTTACCTACACCACGGGCGCATACGGAACGACGTGCAGCGCCAAGAGGACCGTCGAGGGAGCCTCGCGGCGGGGGCGGGCCCCCGATGCGGGACGGAGCTCGCGTCGCCGATAGCGTACGCCCCCTCCTCGTGGACGATTCCGGTCCGACGGTAGCGCGCTGACGCCAGCCACGGCTCTTCCACAGTCCGGACGACCATGGCGTCCAGGTCTGCCGCGAGACCATGTTGCTCAGGGCCGTGCGCGCCCTCGTGCGACCGCGATCTGACCCAGGGCTAACGCCCGAGCTCAGCCGCACCGCCGGAGGCGGCGCGGGCTGGGGCCCGATGTTGGGCATCGTCTCATGCGTACTCGTACACGGGCGTCTCGATGACTTTGTCGGGTTTCTTCCTGCCCTTGATGAGAGCCCGGATGCGCTCCACGGTTTCAGGGGCGAAGTACTGCTCGCCCGTTTCTTTGCACACCCGTGCTGGCACGTGCTCGACGATGTAGATCTTGCCCCCGTGCTCCAACATATACGTCACCTTCGCATCCACCATTGTCTCTTTCATCTCTTCCCTCTTCACTCTGCTTTTCTGATCCGAAAATCAACCCACAGGTTTGGATCAGGATCGTATACGGTGATAATCTTGATGAGCGGCCGGCGAAGGCCAGGGCTTCTTGCAGCTTCGGGAGCAGCATTAAACTGTCGGTCGTGGTCGCCTCCGGAGTCGCCCTTCGATCCCCCGTGAAGCGCCCCTCCCGGGGTCCGACCGAGATCACACGCGGCACGCTACCAGATGGCAGGTGTCGGGTCAAGCCAAGCCGAAGGGGTGGCCGGGTTTGCTGCTGTGGGGGATCTCCGGGCATCCCGGGAATTTCCCCCCGGCACCGAAATGCAGGGGGACGCGGCGGGGGGAATATCGTCTGCTGTGCGGGTATAAAGAACCGACTCCAGATCTAGGCCCATAAACAACCGAGCGGTTCTTTATGGGAAATTGATGCTTTGCGCCCCTTGGTTTAGGCGACCCCCCCCTTCCCAACGTCAAGCCGTTTACTTAGGGTGTTGAAGATGTCCGTCATCGAGGAAAGAAGGACGAGAGATTTCGTAATCGCATTAGATGCTTCCGCCGATCTGCACATCGGCAATGACTCCGGAAGATTTTCTCTCCCTCCAGAAATCCATCTAAGCCTTCTAGACTCGTTGGGTTATGACCATTGGATCAACACCCTAAGTAAACGGCTAGAGTCTCCCAACCTCGGAGGAGAAACGGGCTCCAGAGCGCCTCCTAGCGCGTCAAGAGGGCATGCCTGAATCCTCTACCCGGAATATCGGACCCTTCGGCGGCAGGGCGTGGGACGCGAAGCCATCCCACTTACCTTCGCGGGTTTTCTGTTGACTCTCGGAAGCGGCTTCGATAGCGTCTCCGGTGAGCATCCCCCCACGCAGGACCAGCCCACCGGACACTTACCCATGCCTGGCACACACGCTCCGGTTCAGCCGGGCTGCGATGTTTCTTGGCGCAGCGTCGGCTGCAATCAGTTGAGAACATTGCTGTCCAAACTAGCCGGACCACCAGGGAGCCTCCTGTACGAAAATAGGTACCGGACACCTATCGGGAGGTAACCCGTTGGTTTACCGAATGGACGATTCCAATTCTTGGCGGTCGGTCCATCAGGTGGG
>JBIOJT010000428.1:0-3311 GCA_044451055.1 Methylomirabilales bacterium (SeqCode) | reverse complement strand
GGGCGGCTGCCTGGTCCTGAGGCTACGGGGGGGAGGGCTGAAATGCCGGAGCGACGGAGCGCCACCCGGGTCGGCCTCCTGGGGCGGCCTACCGCCCGGGCGCGGGATCGCCTGGAGGTCTGGCTCGTTGATCTCAGCCGTACGGGAGCCCGCATCACGCTGGGCGAGCTACTCCCGCAGGGCTCGGCCTGTCCCCTCACCCTGCCCCCCTGGCTCGGATCGCTCACCCTGCCCGCCCGGGTGATCTGGAGTGCCACCTTCGGCGGGGAGCAGACCCCGGAGAGCGAGCGGCATTTCCGCTACCAGAGCGGCCTCGCCTTCGCGGAGCTCCCGGAGGAAGAGCGGGCGACGCTGGCGAGCGTGCTCGCGGACCTCAGCGCGGCCGCCGGTCTGGAGGCGGCCCACCAGGCTCCGTGAGCGCGGAGCCTGCGGAGCGCGCCTCGCGCCCTCTCGCGGCGAGACTCCCCTTAAGCGGTGCTGACATGAAGGAACCGAGCGAATCCTTCGAGTGCTGGCTCCTTCGCCGCGTGGCGCAGGCCGTCGAGGCCGGGGAGGTGCCTGGCGAGCTGGTGGCCGAACTCCATTCCGAGCTTATGGCAGCCCGAGAGAGGCCCCAGACAGAGGGGCATGCCGCCGCCATCCAGCACATCGCGGACCTCGCCGGGGTTCCGGAGGAGGAGGCGACAAAGACCTTGGCGACCATGGCGGCGCAGCCACGCGTGACGCAGGAACTGCTCTTGCAGCGGATCGCTGAGGCGTGGCTGGAGGCACAGAGGAAAGCATATCGATTTCTTACGATGGAGGGAGAGGTGCATGAGTAGGGTGTTCAGGTTGGTCCTGATGGCGGTGGTTTCCGCATCTATGCTTTTTCTGGACCTCCCTTCGGCGCATGCCGACCCTCTCACGCTCCAAGCTTTCGGAGAACCGCGCCCCTTGCATGGGCCAATTCTGGGAGCTTCCACGACCGCGTTTTTTGAGCCTCTGCTGGATGATCCGGCGAAGATCGCCGTGCTGAAGACCATGGCCATCGGGCTGGACCGCTTCCCCGGCGGGTCCGACGCGAACTTTTACAATTGGCGCACCGGCCTGATCGAGATTCAGGCGCGGGCCGATAGTTCCCCGTATGTGCGGTTCTGGGTTAGGGCGGCCGCCAATATCGCCCGGGGCATGCCCCACGGGGTCACGCTGGAGCAATATGCCGCGTTCTCGCACGCGATTGGCGCGCAGGTGATCCTGGTGCCGAACCTGGAATCCTCCAGCATCCCCGAGCAGGTGGCCTGGTTCACCCGCCTGGCCGGCGAACGGCAGGTGCCGCAGCGCCTTGAGCTCGGGAATGAATTCTGGGTCGCGATGGGCAACGATCCGGCCAGCCTGGCGCGCTGGCCCGATGCCCCCACCAGCATGCGGATCATGAAGCAGTACCTGGAGGCGTTGCACCCCTTCTTGCCCGCCACCGTCAAGGTCGCCGTCCAAGCGGCGGCCGGCGCCGTGGATGTGCGCGGCGGCCGCTTTGGGCAGCGCCTCCGGCAATGGGATGAGGCGTTGCGGCCGGAACCCTGGTTTGATGCGGTCACGGTGCATCTCTATCCCCGGGTCCGCGATGTGATGGGCGACCCGCAGGCCGGGAGAACGCCCCCGACCGCGACAACGGCGAGGGCGCGCCTCCAGGCGATGCTGGCCCGGGTCGACGCAGGCGTGGAGCGACTGCTGCAGGACCTCGAACGCCGCCTGCCCGGGAAGGAAATCTGGATCACGGAATGGAATGCGCGCGGCGCCGATCCGGCGGCCCAGCGTGGCGAGGCGGCTGAACCCCTGTCGCCGGCGATGGAGATGCTGACGACGGCGCGCATGGCGTTGGTCCACCTGCGGCATCCCGCCGTGACCGCGTCCCTCTACTTCATGCTCAGCTTCCGACCGCACGACCCCCATGCGATGTTTGTCCCGGACGGGCACGGCAGCTATGCGCCTGTTCCCGCGGCGGCCGCGCTCCGCTGGTTGAATGCGGCCGCCAATACCGGGGGGTCGTTTCAGCGCCTGGTCCAAACAGGCGGGCAGCCGGTTCCCGGAGGTGGGGTGCGGGCGGAATCCTATCTTCCCATCGAGGGAGGACTCTTTGACTCGCCGGAGCGTAGTACCCTTCTGGTGCAGAATGCCACGAGCACAAGCCTCTCCCTTGACCCGGCACCGCTGGTCCACGGCCGGCAGCCCAGCCGGGCCGAAACCTTGGTCACTCCCGATTTGGTGAACCTTGACCTACAGGCCGCACGAATCGAAACGCAAGACCGCGGGGGGCCAATCCGTATCCCGCCCTTCTCCTTCACGCGAATCGTCTGGAACAAGAGCTAGGCAGGGCGAGACCGATCGGGATACTCAGTGGATCGCGGTGGGAATCATGCAGGGGCCGGGAGAGTGGTCTTTGTGATCCGCTAGACCACCAAGCAGAGGAAGGCTGCGGTCGTCGAGACTATGGACGGTGGCCGAGTGGAACAAGGGGAGCCGGGAAGAGGCAGAGCGGGAGGCTCTGGGGTAGCTGGGCCGGTCGGAGCCTGTCAACTGACCGGAGGACGACAGGAGGGGACTCATGCGCGTGACTTCCCGATGGTGGCTGGTCGTGTTTGCGGCTGCCCTGTTTGCCGTCACCACCTCCGCCCAGCCCCAAGCCCACTATCGCACCGGGGCGGGTGGGGTCCTCCTGCCTGATCCCAACGCCACACCGGGGGCGACGTTCCAGGTGACGGCGAAACAAGTCTGCACGAAGGGCTACGCGCAGAAGGTCCGCAACGTCCCCGAAGCCATCAAGAAGCAGGTCTACACGCTCTACGGCGCAAAGAAGAAGCAGGGCGTCTGCTGCGAGGTGGATCACCTGATCTCGCTCGAACTCGGCGGCTCGAACGATATGACGAACCTCTGGCCGCAGCCCTACCAGGCGAAGCCGGGGGCCTACGAGAAGGACATCCTGGAGAACTTCCTCCACCGGGCCGTCTGCGGTGGCGCGATGACCCTGGAGGAGGCACAGCAGAAGATCGCCACGGACTGGTACAAGGCGTACCAGGAGATGAAGGGGAACACTCCATGAGCAGGGCAAGCCTGGATTCGCCCCGCCGGGCTCTCCTCAGTTCCCGCCTCGCCTACCACCACCGCTGCCTGCCCGAGGATGCCACGGACCCCGACCTGACCGCGCTGGAGCGGCTGGCACTGGTGCGAGAGCGGGCGAGACGGATGAGGGAGATTCGGAATGAATTGGAGTGCGCGAAGTAGAACACCAAGCGGAGCCGGGGGGCATGTGGATGCCGAGAGGGCTACTCATGCGG
>JBIOJT010000427.1:0-3316 GCA_044451055.1 Methylomirabilales bacterium (SeqCode) | reverse complement strand
GGGGTCGACCACGCTGCGGGATACGCTGGCGCTCGCCCGGCACGCCGAGGGGGCCGGGGCGGCCCTCGTGGCTAGTGTGCCCCCGTACTACTACCCCCACCCCGAGCGCGAGGTGCTGTACTTCTACCAGCAGCTCGTGGGGGCCGTGGGCATCCCGGTCTACGTGTACAACAATCCCAAGGCGGTGGGCTACGGCGTCTCGCCCGACCTGCTCCGGAAGCTGGTTCGCCTGGGAGTCCGCGGCGTCAAGGACAGCAGCTTCGACATCCTGGTTCTGACGAACTTCCTCCGGAAGATGCAAGGCCTCGCGTGCGATGTCGTCCTCGGTACCGAGGCGATGTTCACCGCCGCCTCGGTCCTCGGCGTCCAGGCCTTTATCCCGGGCCTAGGCAACGCCTTCCCGGAGCTCTGCCGGCGCCTCTACGATGCCGCCACAGCCGGCGACTACGGCAGGGCCCGCGGCATCCAGGAGACGGTCAATGCCGTGCGCGAGGTCATGTACGAGGCCGGCTCGACGCTGGTGTCCGTCTTCGCCATGCTGGAGCTGCGTGGGGTCTGCCGGGCCGTTCCCCGTCTGCCCTTCCTGCCGTTCGAGCCGACGGTGGTGGAGAAGATGCGGCAGCAGCTTGTGGACCTGCGGGTCCTGTAGGGGCCCCCATGGCCACGGCCGCGGTGATCGCTACCACCCACGCCGGGTGCGGGTGCTCTAGGATGGGGCGATCGTCGGCGGGGCCTCGGCGAAGGTCGGTGTGCGGGGACCGCGAAGACGGCCTCGAATGCGGCACTCCAGAGTGGGAATCTGACCCTGGTGGACGGGCCCTAGGCCCTCGGGGCGGCCATAATTACCTCAGGGCCGGGCGCCCCCGAGCTGCCGGGGAAAGGGAACGCTCGAACGGATGTGAATGTGAATGAGATGCGGCTGAGGGCTCTGGCGGGGCCGCTCACGGGCTCTTGAAAAACCGGACCGCGTGTGGGGGCTCGCCAAAGGAGCCAGCCTTTCCTCTGTTGGATCCAGGGGTGGCACACACGAAGAGTGAACTGGTGAAAGCAGGGTTCGTGAGTCAGGCGGGATGGGCCTTATGTTCTTTGCGACGATCGACTGCGGGACGACGAATTCGCGCGTCTACCTGCTGAATCAGGACGGTACCATCGTCGGCAGAGGGTCCCAGAAGATCGGGGTGCGCGACACCGCGGTTCATGGGTCCAACCAGCTCTTGAGAGAGGGGCTTGCGGCTCTCTTCGACCGGACGGTCGCGGAGGCCGGCCTTGCGCTTCCCGACGTCCGCCTTGCCATCACGTCGGGGATGATCACCTCCGAACTGGGACTGCTGGAGATCCCGCATCTCCGGGCTCCAGCGGGCATCGAGCACCTGGCGCGGAGCGTCACCTACGTGGACGATCGCAAGGTTTTCCCCCTCGAGGTTCCCATTCTGTTCATTCGGGGGATCAAGAATGCCTACCCGGATGGGGCGACCTATCGGCAGATCCGCCAGATTGACTTCATGCGGGGGGAGGAGACGCAGGTCATCGGGCTCCTCGCCCTCCGGCCGGATCTCGCGCGGCCCCTCACCGTCGTCATCCTCAGCTCGCACACGAAGTACATCAGCGTCGGCACCGACGGGCAGATTCTTGGCTCCCTGACCACCCTGAGCGGGCAGGTGTTCGAGGCCATCCAGGCGGCTACCTCCATTGGTAAGTCTCTCGCGCTGCCCGAAGGGTGTCCCGAGAAAGAGGTGTTTGAGGCGGAGGTGGTGGAGGCTGCCTACGAGTCGGTCGTCCACGCGGGGTTCCTCCGGGCTTTGCTGATGCCCCGCTTCCTGGACGTCCTGCTCCACGCCCCCGTCCACGTCCGCCGCTTGTTCCTCGACGCGGCCATCGGGGCCGAGGACCTCAAGGTCCTAGCCGAATTCCCGGTCGCGGGCTTCCCGACGGATACGACGTTCGTGCTCGTGGGGCAACCAGGCCGGTGTCGGGTGTTCCGCCACCTGCTGGAGGCCCACCATAAGCCCGCCCGGGCGATCGCCTGCATCACGGAGGCGGAGGAGATCGACCGGCTGAGCATCCACGGGGCCATCGTCATAGCCCGCGCGGCGGGGTACCTCCCGCGATAGGGCGGGAGACGGTCCTGCGCTCACTCTGCGTGGTCATTCCACGTCGTGCGCACGCGGCGCAAAGCGGGCGCTCCACATTCACGCGTCGGTCAGGGGGACAGAACAGGAGGGTGCGATGGACGAGCGAGGACGGACGCGGCGGTCGGACGAGCTTCCAGTGGTGAGCCGAAGGGAGTTGCTGAAGCTGGGTGCCACGGTGGCCGCTGGGGCGGCGGTAGGGCCGTTCATGGTGACTCCGGCCCGGGCGCAGGCCTTCAACTGGCAGCGATTCCGCGGCACGGAGCTGTTCTTAATCCTCACCCGGCACCCCTGGGTGGACGAGATGGTCACGCACATCCCGGAGTTCGAATCGCTCTCCGGGATGAAGGTGAAGTACGAGATGCTGCCGGAGATCCAGGGACGCCAGAAGCTCACGGTGGAGCTGACCGCCGGGACCGGCGGGGTGGATGCCTTCCACTCGGCGCTTCACGTCGAGAAACGGCGGTTCTGGAAGGCGGGCTGGTACCAGCCGCTGGACCGGTTTCTCGAGGACAAGACGCTCACGGCACCGGATTTCGACTGGAATGATTTTGTCCCGGCCGCCAAAGCGGCCGCCACCCAGCCGGACAACAGCATCAGCGCCATCCCCACCATGGTGGACTTCTTTGCCCTCTTCTACCGGAAGGATCTCTTCCAGCAGAAGAGCCTGAAGCCGCCCGCGACCCTGGCCGAGATGGAGGCGGTCGCCCAGAAGCTCCACAACCCGCCGGGCATGTATGGGATCGTCGCACGCGGGCTGAAGAATGCGAACGCGGCCGGGTTGGCCTGCATCCTCTACCCCTTGGGCGCGACGTACCTCACGCCGGACGGGAAGTCGGCCCTCAACACGCCCGCGTGGGGGAAGGCCCTGGACTACTACGCGGGGCTGCTCCGGCGCTTCGCCCCGCCCGGCGTGGTGAACTTCAACTGGTATGAATGCAATGCGGCCTTTATGCAGGGCAACGTAGCGATGTACTTCGATGGCGCCAATTTCGCCAACCAGTTCGAGGACAAGGAGAAGTCCAAGATCGCCGGCAAGGTGGGCTACGCCGTCCTGCCCGGGGGTCCCTGTGGACGCGTCGTCCCCACCTTCACGAATGCCATGGCCGTGACGGCCCATAGCAAGCATAAGGAGGCCGCCTATCTCTTCATCCAGTGGACGACGAACAAGCAGAACGCGCTGCGGG
>JBIOJT010000426.1:0-3364 GCA_044451055.1 Methylomirabilales bacterium (SeqCode) | reverse complement strand
GTCTACCACTTAATCACCACCCGACAGCCCTACCAGGAGAGTCGGTTGGCCGCGGCCGACGCCGCCCATCGGCGTCACAGCGAATCCCGGCTCCGCGCGCAGGCCCGGGCGCGCGGGTTCCAGCTCGTGCCTGCCCCCGAGCAGGCAGTTTCTTAGGAGGGTCCGTGGGGAGGGCTGAGCCCTTGCCGCGGGTCCTGTGCAAGGGCGAGGGCCTTCCCCGCGAACGAAGCAGCGCGGGGAACGGTGTACCCATTATTCCGCGCTGCGTAGTATGAGCGGATCGCCCCGGGGGGGAGCGGTGTCATTCTTCAGGGGGCATTCCCCCAGCAGTGTTCCCCCGCGTCCCCCAGCCCGAAGGCCGGGTGAGTTGGCTGCTTCTATCGTGTCCGAGCCGTCAATCCAACTCCTGCGGGCAACCGCGCCGCCGAGCAGTCGTTAGAGAGGCCAGCCATGCTGCGCAACTTCACGCTCGCATTCGTTGCCCTGTTCGTGGCGGTGGACACCCTGGGAGTGATCCCGCTCTACCTCAGCCTGACGGGGAGTTTGTCCGTCGAGGAGCGCAAGCGGCTGCCGCGGCAGTCCACCTTCACGGCCACTGCGGTCGGCCTGGGCTTCCTCCTGGTCGGTAACGCCGTATTCCGAGTCCTGGGAATCAGCGTCTCGGACTTCCAGGTGGCGGGCGGCATCCTGCTCCTCGTCCTCTCCCTGTACGACCTGCTGTTCCCACCGGGCAAGGCTGCGCCCCGGCCGGTCGGCACCATCGGGGCCGTCCCGATCGGGACTCCGCTCATCGTCGGCCCGGCCGCGCTCGCCACGCTGGCGCTCCTGGTGGCCAACTTCGGCTATCCGGTAACCCTCGCCGCCTTCGGCGCCAATATGCTCGTGGCCTTTGTGGTGTTACGGTACGCGGACACCGTGGGCCGAGCGTTCGGCGAGGCCGGGTCCGAAGTCATCGCCAAGGTGGCCAACCTGCTCCTCGCCGCCTTCGGCGTGAGCCTCGTGCGGCGCGGCCTCTCCGACCTCTTCAAGCGGTAGCGTCCCGGCATCTCCCGACCCTCAAGGCCGGTCAGGCCGCTCTCCACAACGTGAGACGCCCGCGAGGAAGAACACCTTTCGGGCGTTCCGGTTTGCCGAGGGGGCGCGGCGCGCGGGAGAGGCGCGGGCGGCCCTCCTCGCCGTCGCGTGCATGAGAGGGGCATCGGTCCCCGCGCTGCGGCGCCAGCGCCTCTAAATATGGCGTCGCTTGTGCGCCCCAGGTTCTCGTGTTGATGCAACGAGAGGCTTTTGCCGTTGACACTCGGCGAGCCCTTGGATAGGCTCTCCCTCCAAGCTTCCCATTTTGTCTCCCTATTTTGCGGGGGTGCCGCTCCGCTGGATTCCCTACCTCGGAGAGCGGGTCTTTGGGCCATTGGGTCGGCAGTCTCCCCCGGGCGCGCGCAGGACCGCTATCGGTCTCGCCCAGAAGAGTGAGCAGGGCGAGGGCAAGGAGAACCCATGAACCCATCCATCAGGCAGTCGGTGTTTCCAGACGGAACGGCGTACGTAGACGGTCAGTTCGTGCCGATATCCGAAGCCCGGGTCCCAATCCTGGATTATGGCTTTTTGCGCTCCGACGCAACGTACGACGTGGTACACGTCTGGCAGGGCCGTTTCTTTCGGCTGGATGACCATCTCGATCGCTTCTTGGGCGGCGTCGCGCGGCTTCACATGCGCGTGCCCTACGGCCGGGACAAGATTCGAGACATCCTGGGTGAATGCGTAAGGCTGAGCGAGTTGCGTGACGCGTATGTGGAAATGATCTGCACGCGGGGCGTCCCACCACCTGGGAGCCGCGACCCGCGCCAATGCACGAATCGTTTCTATGCGTTCGCTGTGCCCTTTGTGTGGATTGCGACTCCAGAAAAGCAGAGCGAAGGCCTGCATCTGGTCATCAGCCAGGTGAAGCGCATTCCAGCGGAATCCGTCGACCCGACCATCAAGAATTATCACTGGCTTGATCTCGTCGCGGGGACGTACGATGCCTACAGTCGCGGGGCGGAGACGGCCGTTCTGATTGATCGCGAAGGCAATGTCGTCGAGGGGCCGGGGTTCAACATCTTCGTCGTCAAGAACTCCAAGATGGCGACACCCGGACGGGGCATGCTCGAGGGGATCACCCGGAAGACAGTCATCGAGATGGCGCACACATTCGGTATCCCCGTCGAAACGCGAAATGTCTCTGCCGAGGAAACGCGACAAGCCGACGAGGGGTTTATCACCAGCACGGCGGGTGGCATCATGCCGGTAACGAAGGTAGATGGCCGCGTGCTGGGTGATGGCAAGCCAGGTCCGATCACCTTACGACTCCGCGAGCAGTATTGGAGCCTGCATCAAGACCCTCGGTATACCTCGTCCATTCAGTACAGCCAATAGGGCGTTGCCACTTTCGTCACATTGTACTAGGGCCGCCCTGACCACCTCTCGCCAACCGCTTCTCGATGGCCCCAGGGCCATGCGGAGGCCTGGCTGCGCGGCCTAGCCCGCCTTCGCGGATTCGAAAGTATCAGGACACCTAAGTACTTGAAAGCATCGTCTTCGATATCCTCGATATCGACGGGTCGAGTCTGCAAAACCGGATCTTCCGAGACCCCTTGTTACCACAGACCTCATTGGGCGAGGCTGAGCGACCTCTCCATCTGGCTAGTGAGTCCTGGTACGCCTGGGGATGGATATCAGTTGCGCTTCTCGTCCGTCAGTCCTCCACGCGTTTCAACGCTCAGTTCCAACCCGTCCCAGCGGCTGTCCGCGCAAAACTGCACGGGATCATTTCGAGGTTCCACGTGACCCGGGGTCCTATCGCTACGTCTCGCGCTGCCGACGACCCAGCCAGACCCCTCGTCCACACAGTCTGACGCACCACCTGTCTTTCCCGACCGACCGATGGGCGGGGGCAATAAGCCTTGGGAGGCCTCCCCGGACAGGGGGATATGTCTTGACCCTCGCGCCCGCGGCGGGCACCCGAGGCCTTTGAGGGTCGGCAAACCACGCTGGAGAAACTGGAGAAAGAGGAACGCCATGGGCAGCATTCGGGCATTTCGTTGCGAGTGGTGCCACGCGGAAGTGTTGGCGACGGCAAGACATGCCGCCGTCATCGGTGGAGCGGCATGGACCCCCCCGGTGCTCTGTTGCGGCCAGCCCCTTCGTCTGCTGGAGACCGGGCAGGTGCTGTCCGCGCGGCTGCCGCGGCGGCGCGTCGCCCGCTGCGCGCGATGTGGGTACGAGGTGTGCGTCATCGTTCATCCGGTGAGGGCCCTGGTCTGCGCAGTCTGCCAGGCCGAGTTCGCAGGGGGCGAAGGGGACGCCGGCGCTGCAGGGACAGGGGAAG
>JBIOJT010000425.1:0-3388 GCA_044451055.1 Methylomirabilales bacterium (SeqCode) | reverse complement strand
GTACCGGGATTTCGACCGGGCCTTTCTCCCCACCAACAATCGCCTCGCCGACCGCTGGCAGCGCGTGGACCGCGCCTTCTACGAGGATATCAGCCTGCCGCCCGTGGTCCTGTACAAGGTGGGTGAGGTGTACTTCGTGGTGGACGGGCATCACCGGGTCTCCGTGGCCAGGGAACAGGGGCAGGAATTCATCGAAGCCGAGGTCCGCGAGTGCCGGGTCAAGGTGCCGGTGGGGCCCGACCTGCGACCGGAAGACCTGGAGATCCTCGGGGCCAAGGTGGAATTCCTCGAGCGCACCGGCCTGGATCGCCTGCGGCCCGAGGCCAAGATAGAGCTCACCGTGCCCGACGGCTACAGCCGCATGTTGGAGCACATCGCAGTCCATCACTACTTCATGGGCTTGGATCAGAAGCGGGACATCCCCGAGGAGGAAGCGGTCGCCCACTGGTATGACACGGTGTACCTGCCCATCGTCAGGGTGATCCGCGAGCGCGGCGTCCTGGAGGAATTCCCGGGCCGCACGGAGGGAGACCTGTACCTGTGGGTCCTGGACCACCAGCAGTTTTTGTACGATCACGGCAAGGAGCTTTCCCCGCCGGAAGAGGCGGCACAAGAGTACGTGAAGCGGCTGGAGCAGGCTCCGCATCGACTCAGCGAACTGTGACGTCCTTTCTCACTCTCGCCGCGAGGAGGTCATCATGAGCTTCGACGTTTCCGAAAAACTGGCCCTGCACGGCGGCGCCAAGGCCAAGCGCACCCCATTTCCCCATGGCAAGCGCCACGGCGAGCTGGAGAAGCGCTACCTGTCGGAGGTCATTGATGCCGACATGCTCTTCTACTTCTTGGGCAGCAAGGTGCGCGAGTTCGAGAAGCGCTTCGCCCAGATGTACGGCATGAAGCATTGCATCGCCTGCTCCAGCGGGACGGCGGCCGTCCACATGGCGGTGGCGGCGTTGCAGCTTCCGCTGGGAAGCGAGGTGATCACCTCGGCCATCACCGACATGGGCTCCCTGACCGGGATCCTGTACCAGGGGCTGGTGCCTGTCTTCGCGGACATCCAGCCGGATACCCTCAACCTGAGCCCGGCGTCGGTGCGAGAGCGCATCACCGAGCGGACCAAGGCCATCGTGGTCGTCCACCACAGCGGGCTGGCCGCGGACATGGACGCGTTCCTGAAGATCGGCAAAGAGGCCGGCATCCCCATCGTCGAGGACTGCGCCCAGGCGTACTACTGCTACTACCAAGGGAAGCTGGCCGGGACCATGGGCGCGATCAACGCGTTCTCGCTGAATCACTTCAAGCACATCACGTGCGGCTCGGGCGGCATGGTGCTGACGAACGATGACCAGCTCCGCTATCGCGCCTCCCTCTTCCTGGACAAGTGCTTCCAGCGCGAGGAGGGGATCCGCAACCCCTTCTTCCTGGCCCCGAACTATCAGATGACCGAACTCCAGGGGGCCGTGGCGCTGGCGCAACTCGAAAAGGTGCAGGATATCGTGGAGAGCCGGAACCGTCTGGGCAGCCGTCTGAATCAGTTCCTGTCCGGGATTCCCGGCGTGACCCCGCAGGCGATCTCCGCCGGGCGGAGGCACGCCTTCTTCCTCTACCTGTTCGGGCTGGACCCGAAGGCGCTCCACTGCACGGCCGCGGAGTTCTCCGAGGCGCTGAACGCGGAAGGCGTGCCCAACAAGGCCCACCTCATCACCGGCGGACGGCCGGTGTACCTTTTCGACATCTTCCAGAATCGCTCGGCCTTCCCCGGGAGCACGTTCCCGTTCACCCGTCTCGACGGCACGGGGCGAGTCTACAGGAAGGGCGACTGTCCAGTGGCCGAGGACGCGTTCACCTGCTGGATCACCATGAACATCTACGAGCATTACTGCCCGCTGGACATGGAGGAGATTGCCCACGGGATTGGCAAGGTGGCGCATTACTTCCGGACCCACGCTCGGTGAGCAGCACAGATGCCAGGGGGAGCGGGCCCGGGGCCCGCAGAACCTCCCCGACGCTATGAACCAGACGAACGGAGGGCACCCATGACCAATCAACAGACCGAACAGGAGATCCGCCAGCGTGAAATCCGCCGCTTCGAGGCCATGGTGCGAGTCGATGTCGCCGCACTCGACGACATCCTGTCCGAAGATCTCACCTACACGCATGCGACCGGCGCGTTCGAGACCAAGGCAGAGTTCATCGCCAAGCTGAAATCGGGCCAGGTCAAGTATGAATCCCTCGTGCCCGAAGACATGCGCGTGCGGGTGTACGGCACCACAGGCGTGGTCACCGGCCTGGCCCAAGTCAAAGTCCAGGTGAAGGGCGAACACTTGAGCTTCCAACTGCGCTTCACGGACGTCTACGTAAAGAAGGGTGACCGCTGGCAGATGGTCGCCTGGCAAGCGACCCGTCTGCCATAGGGCTAGTCCCGATCCGGAAGCATCAACCGCCAAGATGCCAAGGGCGCTATGGCGAGGCAACCAGGCAACCTGGAGCACCCAGAGGGTCCCCGGCAATCAAAGATTCCGATCAAGACTGAAAGGGAGAGTTCGACATGCTCAAGGTTGGAGTCGTCGGCGTCGGGACCATCGGGGGCGAGATCTGCAGGGCGATCGATGAAGGGGTTGTGCAAGCCAGACTGGTCGGGATCAGCGACATCGATCCTGCGAAAGCGGAAGGTCTCGCGCGAAGCCTGAAGCGCCCAGCTCCTGTGATGGCCCTGGCCGACGTCATCGAGGCCTCGGATCTCGTGGTGGAGGCCGCTTCCAAGGCAGCGGCGCCTGCCATCACCCGTCAGGCTCTTGATCGGTCGAAGGATGTCCTGGTCATGAGCGTGGGCGGCCTCCTGGAGGATGCCGCCGAACTCCTTGAACTCGCACAACGGCGCGGGAAGCGACTCTATGTCCCTTCGGGCGCCATCGCGGGGCTCGATGCGCTAAAGGGGGCGATGGCGGGTCGTGTCTCGAAGGTGACCCTGACGACGCGGAAGCCCCCGCGGGGTCTGGAGGGTGCACCGTACGTCGTGGAAAAGGGAATTGATCTCAAGGCACTGAAAGAGCCAACGGTGATCTTTTCGGGCTCCGCCAGAGAGGCGGTCCCCGCCTTCCCGGCCAACATCAACGTGGCCGCGGCCCTGAGCCTTGCCGGGATCGGCGCCGATAAGACAGAGGTTCGCATCCTCGCAGATCCCGGGTGCGATAGGAATATTCACGAGATCGAGGCGGAAGGGGAGTTTGGAAAGCTCTTCACGAGGATGGAAAACGTCCCGAGTCCAACGAACCCCAAGACCAGCTACATGGCCGCCCTCTCGGCCATCGCCCTCCTCCGCCGGATCACAGCGTCCCTGGTTGTTGGAACCTGATGCCTCCTCGTCCCTGAGCATAGGCAGCGGAGG
>JBIOJT010000424.1:0-3392 GCA_044451055.1 Methylomirabilales bacterium (SeqCode) | reverse complement strand
ATGGATGCATTGTTCGTAGCTTTGACGCTGGCCTTCTTACTCCTTACCTGGGCCTTCATTGAACTCTGCACGCGCGTGTAGGAGGCAGCCATGAGCGGGTTGTACATTCTCGGCGGGATTATTGCGATCGGGTTATTTGTCTACCTGGTGATCGCGCTGTTAAAGCCGGAGGTCTTCTCATGACCCTGAACGGGATCTTTCAAATCGTGCTGTACTTCGGGGTCCTTCTGGCCCTCACGAGACCCATGGGGGCCTACATGGCCCGAGTGTATGGAGAGGGCGCTGTCTGGCTCGAACGCCCCCTCGGCTGGCTGGAGCGGTTGACGTATCGACTCTGTGGGATTCGCCGCGCCGACGAAATGGACTGGAAGGCGTACGCGCTTGCCATGATACTCTTCAACATCGCGGGCGTCTTCCTGCTCTATGGGCTGCAACGTCTGCAGGGATGGCTGCCCGCCAATCCCCAGGGCTTAGGGATGGTCGCCCCCGACCTGGCCTGGAACACGGCGGTGAGCTTCGTCACAAACACGAACTGGCAGAACTATACCCCGGAAACGACGATGAGCTATCTCACCCAGATGGCCGGCCTCGCCGTGCAGAACTTCGCCTCCGCGGCCACCGGGATGGCCATGGCTGTGGCGCTCATCCGGGGGTTCGCCCGACGGTCGGCGCAGACGATCGGCAACTTCTGGGTGGACCTCATCCGGGGCACCCTGTACGTCCTCTTGCCGATATCGCTGGTCCTGGCCGTGGTGTTTGTCTCCCAGGGCATGGTGCAGACCTTTAGCCCCTACCTGAAGGTGAACGTCGTCCAGCCGACGACCTATGACGAGCCGGTGACCGGCCCAGACGGCCAGCCCGTCCTCGACGCGAAGGGCCAGCCGCAGACCAAGAAGTCCACGCTCACCGAGCAAGTCCTGGCGGTCGGTCCGGCGGCCTCCCAAGTCGCCATCAAGATGCTGGGGACGAACGGGGGCGGCTTCTTCAACGCGAACTCCGCGCACCCCTATGAGAATCCCACGCCCCTTACCAACTTCCTAGAGATGCTGGCCATCTTCTTGATCCCGGCGGGGCTCACGTATACGTTCGGCACGATGGTCAGGAATACCCGGCAGGGGTGGACGATCTTTTGGGCCATGTCCTTGCTGTTCGTGATCTCGCTCACCGTGGCCGTCGTGGCCGAACAGAGTGGCAATCCGATCTTGGCAAAACTCGGCGCCAACGAGCAGGTCAGCACGCTGCAGCCCGGCGGCAACATGGAAGGCAAAGAAACCCGCTTCGGGATCGCAAACTCTGCGCTTTTCGCCACTATTACCACCGCGGCCTCGTGTGGCGCCGTCAACTCCATGCACGACTCCTTCACCCCGCTCGGCGGCCTCGCGCCTTTGTGGCAGATCCAGCTCGACGAGGTGGTGTTCGGCGGTGTCGGCTCGGGGCTGTACGGTATGTTCATGTACGTCATCGTCGCGGTCTTCATCGCGGGCCTGATGGTCGGGCGCACGCCGGAGTACCTCGGCAAGAAGATCGAAGCCTATGAAATGAAGATGGCCTCCGTCTTTATCCTGCTTGGGCCCGTGTTCAGCCTGGGTCTTACCTCTGTTGCGGTAGTCCTCCCCCAGGGATTGGCCGGGATGAGTAACCCCGGGCCCCACGGCCTGAGCCAGGTCCTGTACGCGTTCTCTTCGACGGTCGGCAATAACGGCAGCGCCTTCGCCGGTCTGAACGGGAACACGCTTTTCTACAACGTGGCCCTGGGTATCACGATGCTCTTTGGCCGGTTCTGGATGGCACTGCCGACTGTGGCCGTCGCCGGCGCCCTGGCCCGCAAGAAGATCGTACCCGCCAGTGCGGGGACACTGCCCACGGACACCGTCTTGTTCGTGGTGCTCGTGGCCGGGACGGTTCTCCTCGTGGGGGCGCTCACGTTCTTCCCGGCGTTGTCGCTCGGACCCATCGCCGAACATCTCAATATGCTGGCCGCGAAGTGAGGTCGCTCACCATGACAACAGACGCCAAAGCCCGTTCACTGTTCGATCCGGCCATCCTGTGGCCGGCCGTGCTGGATTCTTTCCGGAAGCTCACCCCGCAGCGCCAGGTCCGGAACCCGGTGATGTTCGTGGTGTTCGTGGGGTCGGTCCTGACGACGGGGCTCTTCGTGCAAGCGCTCGTCGGCAAGGGCGAGGCGCCAGCGGGGTTCATCCTGGCCGTGTCGCTCTGGCTCTGGTTCACCGTGCTCTTCGCGAACTTTGCCGAGGCAATGGCCGAGGGCCGGGGAAAGGCCCAGGCGGCCTCCCTCCGAAAGGCCCGCCGCGACATTCAGGCCAAGCGCCTCCCCCGACCCGAGCGCGGTGCGGCATTCACGTCAGTCCCCGGGACGAGCCTGCGGAAAGGTGATGTCGTTTTGGTCGAGGCGGGTGATTTCATCCCAGCCGATGGGGAGGTCATCGAAGGCATTGCATCCGTAAACGAGAGCGCCATCACCGGTGAAAGCGCGCCGGTGATCCGTGAGAGCGGCGGTGATCGCAGTTCGGTCACCGGCGGGACGCAGGTGCTCTCCGACTGGCTTATTGTCCGCGTGTCGGCCGATCCTGGCGAGGCGTTCCTCGACCGCATGATCGCCCTGGTCGAGGGGGCCAAACGCCAGAAGACGCCCAACGAGATCGCCCTCAACATCCTGCTGGCCGGGCTGACGATCATCTTCCTGCTGGCGTGCGCCACGCTCTTGCCCTTCTCCTTGTACAGCGTCACGGCCGCCGGCCAAGGCACCCCCATCACGGTGACGGTGCTGGTGGCCCTCTTGGTCTGCCTGATCCCCACGACCATCGGTGCCCTGCTCTCGGCGATAGGGATTGCCGGGATGGACCGGATGATCCAGGCGAATGTGATCGCCACCTCGGGGCGCGCCGTCGAGGCGGCGGGTGACGTGGACGTGCTGCTGCTGGATAAGACCGGCACCATCACCCTGGGGAACCGCCAAGCGACGGCGTTTCTCCCCACGGAGAGCGTGCGCGAGTCGGTCTTGGCAGACGCCGCCCAGCTCGCCTCGCTCTCGGATGAGACGCCGGAGGGCCGCTCCATCGTCGTGCTGGCAAAGGAGAAATACGGGATCCGCGAGCGGGACATCGAGAAGCTAGGCGCCACCTTCGTCCCATTCACCGCGCAGACGCGGATGAGCGGCGTCAATCTGGACGGCCGCCAGATCCGCAAGGGGGCTGCGGATGCTGTTGAGGCTTACGTTAAGAGTCTGGGTGGTGAGTTCCCTGCGGACGTCCGCTCCGGCGTGGACCGGATCGCCCGGGAGGGCGGCACGCCGCTGGTGGTGGCGGACGGGGCGAAGACGCTCGGCGTGATCCAGCTCAAGGACATCGTCAAGGGCGGGATCAAGGAGCGAT
>JBIOJT010000423.1:0-3428 GCA_044451055.1 Methylomirabilales bacterium (SeqCode) | reverse complement strand
CGGCGATTCGGCCAGGGGGCGCAGGTCCGGCTGCGCTTGCCGCGCATTCGCTGCTGGGCGATCACGTCTGGGTGAGAGCGCTCGGCAGTTCGACCGTTCGACTGTTCGGGCGTTCGAGAACATCCGAACTGCAGAACCGCCGAAGGGCTGAACCGCAGGGCTCCCGAACACCTTTCAGGAAAAGGAGAACCATGACGGAGGATAAACCGTTCCATCTGGCGAATCTGACGAAGGACGAGTTCGCTGCCGCCATGCAGGCAGGGCGCTGGATCCTCCTGCCCTTCGGCGCGGTGGAGCAGCACGGGCCGCATCTGCCCCTCGGGACCGACCTGTTCTATGCAGAGCACGTTTGCGCCGCGGTGGCGGAACGGGTCAATGGGCTCGTCGCGCCGGCCCTGCCTTATGGCGTCTGCCGGAGCATGCGGAACTTCCCGGGGACGATCTCGCTTACACCCGCCACCCTCGCGGCCGTCGTGCGAGAGATGATCGGGGAATACATCCGCCACGGCGGCCGGAAGTTCGCCTTGATCACCGGCCATGCAGAATCAGGCCATATGGAAGCCATGCGCGAGGCCGTCATTCCCCTGGTGAACGCCGACCCTGGCCCTGTCATCCTGACCCTCGGCCCGTATGACTTCCTGGATCCAATCCGGCGCGAGGCCGACCTCGTGGGCAAAGACGGCCACGCCGGGTCCATCGAGACCTCTCAGATGCTGGTGGTGGCGAGCGAGACGGTCCGGATGGACCGCATCCCCAAGGTCACCCGACCGCGTCTCTCCCGCTTCCGCGTGATGGCCCATCCCGAGGTGGAGTACCCGACCGGCGTCCGGGGCGATACCTCCAAGGTCTCGCGCCAGCTCGGTGAGAAGGCCGTCGATCACGTCGTGACAGAGATCGTGCACCTGCTGGAACGCATCGACCGCGACGGAAAAGAATGAGAGGCCAGGAGACAGGATGACAGGACGACGCGTTGGACATCCACTGAAGGGGCGACGGGGGGCGTTTCCCTGGCGCCAGAGCGTGCAGGAGGGATTGCTCGCCGCGAACGCCGTGGTCCGCCGGCTGGCGCCGCGGTCCGGCCAACGCGTGGTCGCCGGCCGGGAGGCGGGCTACCGCTCCTGGGACCCCGAGGTCATCGGCGTGGACACGGCGGCAGAACGCGCGATCATCGGCGCCCTGCGGCGACGGGGCATCCACGGGACGCTGCTGTCGGAAGAGGCCGGGGAAACCACCCTGGGGGCGCGGCCCGGCGCGGCCAGTGTCTTTGCCGAGCCGGTATACGTGATCCAGGACCCCTTCGATGGGAGCCTCCTGTATCGCCGGGACATCCGGGCCCACTGGTTCACCGCCCTGGGGATCTATGGGTTCGATGAAGCACCCAGGGCCGCCGGTGCAATGGATCACATCACGGGCGAGATCGTCCTGGCCGACGCCGCGGGCGCAGTCAGGCTCGCCCGGCCCGGCGCCCGCGCGGTTCCCGTTCGCCCCGCCGCGACCACGACCCTGAACGGCGCCTTCCTCGAAGCCTACCTGATGAAGCCGGTGTTCCTCTACCCGACGGCCACTGCCCTGCGCCCACTCTTCGAGCGGGCCAGGTTCATCCTGCCGAATGGCGGCCCCAACGGCTTCGCCGACGTGGCCTGTGGGCGAATCGACGCGTACTTCGCCTGGAACGAGGCCCTGACCGAGGTCTTCTCCGCCATCTTCATTGCCGAGCGGGCCGGCTGCATTGTCACCCACTGGGACGGATCGCCCGTCCGGTTTCGCCCGGACATCCATGCCGTCTACAGCCTGGTGTGCAGCGCCAATCCGCGGTTGCACGAGCACGTGCTCCAGGCCCTCAGGGGCATCACGCCCCCGAAAGGACTCCTCCCGTGAAGATCGGCTGCATCTGCGGTACCTTCAATCGGTCGTTCGATGCCGGGGCCATGGACCAGGTGCAGTTCCTCACCCGCTGTGCCACCGACCTCATGGTGCAAGGGGCGGAGCTTCAGGACATTCACTTCCCGCAGACGCGGCCGGCCTACCTGCAGATGATCCGGCGGACCGCCAGGGACCTCAGCCTCGCGATCGTCGGCATCGGGGTGCACAACGACTTCGGGCGGGCGGACCCCACCATTCGGCAGAGCGAAGTGGTGAAGGTCAAGCAGTGGGTCGAGGTGGCCGAGCAACTCGGCGCGCCCCTCGTCCGCGTCTTCGCCGGCTACCCCGAGGGGGACCGCCAGCCGCGCTGGCCCGCCATGATCGAATCGCTGCGCGAGGTGGCCGCCTTCGCCGGCCATGCGGGCGTGCGGCTGGGCCTCGAGAACCATAACCATGCCGCCTTCACGCCGACCGCGACCGAGTACCTGCGCGTCCTGGAGGAGGTCAAGTCCCCCCACCTGGTCTCCCTCCTGGACACGGGAAATTACACGGACGGCTGGCTGTCGGTGCAGAAGACGCTGGGGATCGCGGCCCACGTCCACGCCAAGTTCTGGAAGGTCGCGCCCGACGGCTCCGACGAGAAGGTGAACTACGCCAAGATCATCCCGGCATTGCGCGCGGCGGGATACGACGGCTGGGTGAGCTTCGAGTACGAGGCCGGGGAACCCGAGGCCACCGGCATCCCCCGCGCCCTCGCCTTCCTCAAGCGGATGCTGGCGGGTTAGATCGGCAGAATTGCGGAATCCGAAACTCCAATCGCAAGTAGAGAGCGGGCGAGCGGTTTGCAGTATGGCAAAACTTTCTGACCCCAACGATACTGGGGCCCCCGGCGATGAGCCCAAGGTGGGGAAAGACCCGCCAGAAATCCTGGGTACCTCGGATGATGGCCCCACGGGATTATCTCTATATGTACATCCCTGGAACCTCTGCGGCAGTCAAACCTCCTCTTCCAATTCTCTGGTCGAATCGCAGCGTACCTAATTGCAAATACAGGCCTAGGCACCTCTATCTAGAAGGCTGATGGCCAATTTGGACATCATATTCGGATAGCATGAGACTGTTGGTCAAGTCGCCGCCAGCAACGTGAAGCGCCTGATGGCTGCCATTCTGCCACAGGAAACTCTGGGAGACGTCATAGACCCTTCCCCGGTAGGCGATGAACGCCGGTGCCCCGTCTTTGCCGTGGTCGCGGCGGCGTTCCCTCTCGGTGAATCGCCGGATTGGCATGGCCCCTTGGGTGTGCCGTCTCGTTCAGGGGCCCCGGGGAGGCCCCACCGTTGATCGGACCTCCCTGGGGCCGCTTCGATCCCTACCGCAGGAACTTGCCCACCCAGGGTGAGGTTTCCCCGCGGCGGAGGTAGTGCCCCGAGGGGCCTTCGCCCAGGAATTCCGAGAACCAGGCTTCGTGCTCCACTTCCTCGTTGAGAATGGCCAACGACAAGTCGTAGGTCCGGTGGTCCTTGCCGGCGGTGAGATTACAGATGTGGGTGTAGCCCCGCACGGCG
>JBIOJT010000422.1:0-3429 GCA_044451055.1 Methylomirabilales bacterium (SeqCode) | reverse complement strand
CGTGGTGACAACTGAGGCCCTGGCTGACCAACAGGACCCCGTGCAACCGGTGATCGTAGCGCGACTCCTCCGAGCGGGCGATCTCCTGCTGGATGGCCAGGCGCATGACCTCGGCATCGGCAATGACCAGTTTGCGCATGGGCAGGCCCTCCTTTCCCACCCACTCTGGCAAGGAGGACCGAAGATGTCAAGGATATTATACGGCATTACTTATGACGTCATGTATAAATGGCGGGACGAGGCCGAGCGCCAGGGGCGAAAGATCCGGGTGGACGTCCAGATGGAGGGGATCCCTGCCATCCTAGGGCGGCCGGCAGATGTCCGGGAGGTCTTCACCAAGCTGGTGCTGCACGTGGTGACGAACATGCCCGCGGGCGGCACGATCACGGTGTCAGCGCGCCACGAGCCGGGCTACACGGCAGAGCGCGGCGATGGCTGGGTGATCGCCACGGTCCGAGACACGGGCGACGGCATGCCGGAAACGGTGCGCGAGCGGATCTTCGACCCGTTCTTCGGGACGAAATATCTCCGGGGGGTGGGAGTCGGACTCTCAACGGTGCGCGACGTCATGCAGGGGCACGGGGGGCGCATCGGGGTAACCTCGGTCCTGCATGAGGGCAGCACCTTCACCCTCCGCTTCCAGGCGAGTGCGGTGCGGCCAGCGACGAAGGCGCAGGAGGCGGAGGTGCCGCTGGTTCCAGGGCGGCGCATCCTGGTCGTGGATGACAATCCTGGATTACTGGAGACGCTGGCGACGATGCTGGAGGAGGCGGGATTGAAGGTACTGCCGGCCGAGAGCGGGGAGGTAGCACTCCGCCTACTAGACCAAAGCCCGGTGGATCTGGTGCTGACCGATCTTGGTATGCCGGGACTCACGGGTTGGCAAGTGGCAGAGGCGGTGAAGGCGAAGGCGCCCTGGACCCCAGTGGTGCTCCTGACCGGCTGGGGGGAACAGGCCGTCAACGAGGAGACGCGGCGGCGAGCGTTCGTGGACCGGATCCTATTCAAACCGGTGCAGCGAACGGTCCTGCTGAACATGGTCGCGACGATGACGACAGCCGCCGAGGTGCCGGCGTAACCTGCAGCGTCTAGTGACACTACGACCCTCGGGGGGTCCCTCGAGGGTCGTAGTGTCTTTTGGAAGAGAGCGAGGGTCAACGTACTACCCTGCTAAGAGACCGGGATGGGCTGGGGCCGTGGAATCGGGGGAGAGCATGGGTGGTAGCGGACCTGTGCGATTGGCCGTGCCAACCCTCGGGGGAAATTGCTGCCGGTGTCGGCAGGTCGGACACTGATGGCACAGGCGGTAGGGAGCCACGGGCTGCTCGGAGAAGAAGTGCCCGAGGAAGTTGGCTGGGTGACTGGGTGGGCTGTGGGTTACCTGCGGCCGTCCTCCTGGTCGGAGGTGCGCCACGCGTTCGGCAGGGAGGACCGGCGTTCCTCCGTGCTGCCAGAGGACATTGGACTGACACGAGGATCGTCAGGTGCCGGTGGGGTGCTCGGGGGCAGCGGTCCGCTCGGGGCTAGGGCGGATTCAATGGTGCGGATGATCACGTCGGGCAACGAGGTCTTCTGAAGGGCGAGAATGGCGCCGGCCTCGAAGGCTCGGGTGTTCAGCCGTGGATCAGACAGGACGGTGAGGATGATCACCGGGATAGCCCGGGTGGCGGGCTCGGCTTTGAGGAGACGGCAGGTGTCGTAGCCGTCCATGTCCGGCATCATGATCTCCAGCAAGATGAGGTCTGGCCGCTCGCGCGCGGCGACCTCGAGGCCGGTCTCCCCGTTTGGGGCCGTGAGGACGCTGTAACCGTAGCTGTCCAGGAGGTCGGTAAGCATCTGGAGCATCGAGGGTTGGTCGTCGATGCAGAGAATCTTAATGGGGAGCGCGGCGGCCGGGGTCAGCGCCCCTTCCGACTCGAGGGTGGGGCTGGTTTTGACGGGAAAGCCGCAGATCTGACAGCGGCGGAGGGGGACGTGCGCTCCGGCGAACTCGAACGTGGGTTGGACGCTCCGACAGTGAACACAGTAGGCGGTGATGGTGGGGGTGTCGCGTTCCATATCGACTCCTCGGGGGGCTGTTCGGTGTTCATATGCCAGCGGAGTATCTGGTTCCAGAGGGTGAAGAGACCGTGAATGAGGAAACCGGACTCGACGGCTTTGGGCTGGAAGGAGACCGTGTGCCGTAGGGCTTCGACTGCCTCCTGCGTAGTGGTGGTGAATCGCTTGAGTGTGTTCATCGACGGACTAGGGGCACTGTCGGTGCCGCAGAGTCTTGGGAACACATTCGGATTCGAATTCGGGGTTGTCCAGGAGGGCGATGGCTTGCTTGAGGATGCTGTCGCTGTGGAGCGTTGTGGGCGTGCGAGGCATCGTTCCTCCTGTAGAAATCCAGGCCCCACGGGAGCCGTCCGCCCGGAGGCTCTTGCCCCCGATCAGGTGGTCAAGGTGGTGCCGGACCACCACGTCGAAAGGCTGGCCCCACACCTTCATGGGCTCCAGCGATAGTGTCAATGGTTGGAAGTGTCAGTTGGACAGAGCCGCTTGGAGTCCCCCTGAGGGAGGGCTCACGAGTAGGCCGCCCGCAAGAGCCGGAGCACGCGGCGCAGGGTCTCAGCATCCAACCGCCCCATCAGCTCGGCGGCCGCCTTCTTCATTCCGGCGGCCGTCATCCCCTCCAAATCGAAGTCAAAGAGCTCGACCGGCTGCGCGCACAGCTCCCTGGCCAGCCGAAGCAGGGTGTCGAGGGTGGGGTTCTCCCGTCCCCGCTCGATCCCACTGATATACTTGGGGTTGAGCCCGGCTCGCTCCGCCAAGTCCTCCTGCGTCAAGGCCGCCCGTTTCCGGAGGGCCTTGAGTCGCCGCCCCAATACCTGCTTGGCATCCATGGCCACCTCCCGGCTTGGGCGGCATGATGGCCCAGAGGAGCGGGGGAGGACACAAGCCGATACACTGAGTTATATTTGTATATTCAGTCCTGTGGACTCCGTGATGGTGTGGAAGGGCGCTTTCACTGGGAGTGATTAACCCAGCGTGGCGATCCTCGCGGACGGGAGGCTCCAGGGCCGGTTTTTCGTGGGTGCGGGGGAGTAACGCTAGCCAAATTCGAAGCGAGCAGAAACTGGCGACGTGCCGGTAGATGTGGCCGGGAGTATCTGGAACCCACCCCAAGTCACCCAACGCCACCCAAGATGGAAGAGAAAACCCCCTCGGTAACTTACTGACTTCCGGAGGGGTTTCTGATTGCACCGCATTTGTGCAGACCCCTGCTCCGCCGAACGGATCGGAGATCTCTCCCGCTTCCCGGACTAGGAGCCTGTCGGAGAAAAAATCCGCTCCGCACCGTCACTTCGTGCGCACACCGGCACAGGCGTGCGGTATAGTGCGGCCATGAAAACCTTCAAACCGTACACCCCCGACCAGCCGTTCCTG
>JBIOJT010000421.1:0-3432 GCA_044451055.1 Methylomirabilales bacterium (SeqCode) | reverse complement strand
GGCGGACCGCTTCCTGGCAGAGCAGGCGCCTTCCCGCCGCCACCTCGCGCTCCCGGCCCAGCAGCGGTGTGGGTTGGGCCGGCAGGTTGTTCGCGTAGGCATCGAGGGTCCGGAGCGGTGGAAACTCGGCGGGGAGATCCGGATGGAGGAGTTGGAACACCCGCTCCGGCCGGACGAGATCTTTGAGCCGGCACTCGCCCAGATCGCGGAGGCTGATCCCGGGGGGCAGGTGGTCCCGGACCAATTCCTGGGTGGGCAGCGAGAGCAGGACCTGGCCCCCGTGCGCCGCCGCCCGGAGGCGGGTGCAGCGATTGAGGGCGGCGCCATAGTAATCCCCCTCCCGCAGTTCGGCTTCGCCCGTGTGCAGCGCGACCCGGACGCGCAGCGGGGCCGGCAGCGGCCAGGGTTCGGCCGGGAGCGTCTGCTGCAACGCGGCGGCGGCCGCGACGGCGTCCGTGGCGCGGGCAAAGACGGCGAAGAGGCTGTCGCCCTCGCCCCGGCTTTTGACGACGACCCCATCCTGTTGCTGGATGCAGCCCATGAGGAGGGCATCGTGCCGCGCGACGACGGCGGCCATGACAGCAGAGTGCTGCTCCCAGAGGCGAGTGCTGCCCTCGATGTCGGTGAACAGGAAGGTGACGGTGCCGGTCGGGTAGGGTAGGCCGCCGGCGAGGTTCCTTTCGGACCTTTTCCGTCGGCCCCCCTCCGAGCCGGACGTGCAGAGTTTCCCCGCATCCGGCTCTCCAGTATCCTTATCCCGTGGCATAGGGTTTCTGCATCCTTCCTGCATGTAAGTCGGTATGGCAGGTCGAGCAGAGGACCAGGGTCTTCCGTCTCCGGGCCGCCATGGTTTGTGCCCAGAGTGGTTTCTCCTTCCGACCTTCCTTCCGGAGGTCCGCGAGCTTGCGGATATGGTGAACCTCTATCCGCTCGGTTCCTCCACAGAGCTCGCATTCCTCGGCGAGCAGTCGCTTCGATAGCTCTGATCGCTCCGGTCGGTATGGGAAGGTCGGTAGGTCCTTGAGGATCGCGGTGGGGTTGCGTCGAAGCGGTATTCCCCCGAAGACGGCGGTGAGGGGAGTTTTCCCTTCCCGCTCGAGGGTGGCTTTCAGGCACTTCCGGGGGCCGTATGCGGTCTCGATGGTGCCCGCATACCGGTGGTAGATCGTTGGAACGCTCACTTGGAATTTGGCGGCGAGCGTCTTGGTCAGCGATATCTCCATGGTCCACCGGAGTTTTTCGAGCCGCGCGAGGTTTTCAGCCAGTTGGTAGTATTGGACGTAGCCCCGGTATTCCGACTGATAGCGCGCGACGGTGGTGAAGTCGTCGTCGGTTATCCGTGCGGGTCGATGGGTGGGCTTTTGTCCTTCCTTCCCCTCTTGCTGATAGAGCGCGCCACGTGCTTCGAGGACCTTGGCCGGTATTCGTAACCCCATTCTGCCGTTGATACTGCGGCGTCCTTTCGTCTGCTTGGTATCGCAGTGATGGGTGACGATGTCGTAGCCGAGGAACCGCGCCGCACCGCTCGTGGCGTGGGTGATCAGGGTCTTTGCGGACGACAGTTCCAACTTGAGGTGATCGCGTAGGAAGTTGGTCAGTTGCTCCCTGCTCGCTTCGGCTTCGGCGTGGGGTCCGGCGAAACCCAGGAGGAAGTCGTCGGCGTAGCGCAGGTAGCGGAGCCGTCGATACTCCGGATCATTCGGATCTCCGGTCGGCAGGGTCTGGTATTGCTTTTCCCGTTCCCGAGCCGTTTTCCCGTTCCCGAGCTTTCTCTGTTGTACGGCTCGTTTCCATAATCGTTGCCACGCCAGGTTCTTCTTCCGGTTTTCACCGCGCGTGTGGGCTGGGAGGAGCGTTTGCTCGACAAACTGATCCAGCCGGTCCAGGTAGATGTTGGCGAGGAGGGGACTGATGACGCCGCCTTGCGGGGTGCCGCTTAAGGTGGGTCGATACTCCCATCGCTCCATGTAACCTGCCTGGAGGAGGTGGGTGACCCGTCGGAGAAAGCGGTTGTCGTGGATTTTCTCGCCGAGGATCGTCAACAGGATCGCGGGATCGATGTGGTCGAAGCACCCCTTGATAGCGCCCTCGATGAACCACTTCGTTCCGTGCCAGACTTGCTGGATCGTGGCCAAGGCGGTGTGACAGCCCCGCCTCGGCCGGAAACCGTGCGATAGATCCGAAAACTGGGGCTCGTAGTAGGCTTCGAGTAACGAGCGCATCACTTCTTGCAGCAGCTTGTCGGACCAGGTGGGGATGCCCAGCGGGCGTGTTTTTCCCGGCTGTTTGGGCTGGGGGATTTCCACGCGCCTTACCGGGACCCATCGATACCGCTCGCAGCGGAGGGCCTCGATGAGGGCGTCGATTTTCTCCCGGGACATCCCGTCCACGGTTTCTTCCGTGATCCCTGGGGTCATGGCCCCTTTGTTGCGGTAAAGGCGCCCGTAGGCCCGCACGTAGAGGTCTGGTTTGTAAAGTTGTCGGTAAACGTCTTCCAGGGGCGATCCTCGTTCCCCTCGCTCTCGGATGGCGTTCAAGACATCTTCGGCGTTCTGCATTCGCATCCCTCAATGCTTGATCACCCAGGTTACCTGCCCCCCTTCGCCTTTGTGACGGCTTTCCCGCCCTTGACTACTTGATCGGCTCGCCCTGGGACACCAGGTTCCGGCCTTTCTATGGGGGCTCCGTCGCCGTGGGGCTCGCGCCCGTTAGGCGATCCCCTGCTTTGTGAGCGCAGTACGTGTAGCACCGTTTAGGTAGCCGTTGGCCCCTGACCAAGCTCGTTGCTTGTCCCTCTCCCTCGCGGAGGTTGCGTTGTGGCGCGACCTACCTACGCCGACGCACGCGGGAGTCGCCGTGTGGCTAACGCGCACCGGCGGATGATGCCGACATCGGGCAGGACTAGGCATAGTTACCCTGCGGTGCGGGCCTTGCAGGTCCACGGATTTCGCGTCTTGTCTCCGTCTCCCGCTTCACCGACATGCTATTTTCCCCTCTTCCTTTCGGATTCAGGTGGGTCGGTCGGCCCAAGCATATTCCTCCGAATGCTTCCTGGCTTTGCCAGGGATACTGTCCTAACTTGCAGGGCGCACCAGGTCAGGCATCGTCCGTCTCCCTGATGGCGGTGGATTCGCGGCTGATACGGTTCATTCTGCCGGCGGCCACCACCCGCCGCGGGCCCACCGCTCGCGCGCCTGGACGATCAGCAGGTCATTCAATCGCAGCGCCTCGACGGTTGCTCGGCCAATCGGGGACTTGCCTACAATCTGCACACCGTCCTCGCTCCATTCGAAGTGTTCTCTCCACGATTGCGTTCGCGGGTTGAAGAGGGGTACTTCGCCCTGCATCAGCGGGTCCACCGCTCGCGTGCGCGAGCCTTTGCTGCCATTGCAGCGGCGGCAGCTCAACCAGAGATTCTCCTCCCCCGCGCTG
>JBIOJT010000420.1:0-3440 GCA_044451055.1 Methylomirabilales bacterium (SeqCode) | reverse complement strand
GTACAACACCGATTGGCCCGACTACAAGGCCCAGGTCGCGGCTGGAAAGTATCCGATGTTTCGGTATAGCTGGTATGCCGACATCCCGGACCCCGACAGCTTTCTCGGCCAGCTCTTCGAGTCCACAAGCCACGACAACCTGACCAGGTTCCAGAACGGGGCGGTCGATACGCTGCTGCGGCGGGCGCGCGAGGAGCACGAGATGGCAAAGCGGATGGCGCTGTATCAGGAGATCGAGCGGCAAATCCTCGGTCACGCCCCGCTCATCGTCTTGAGCTACGCCGTCTATGAGCGCCTTTTCCAACCGCAGGTGATGGGGATCGAGGCCGGCGCGCTCGGAGATCCTCTGATTCCCATGAAGAAGATCTGGCTGAGGACCGAACAGCGGGAATAGGCGTGACAACCCCCGGTGCGCAGAGGCCGTCCCGGGTGGAGAGGGGAGGTCGGATCCATGAGCTGGCCCTCGGTATCGAGCCTTCGCGTGCGCCTGCTGCTCCTCGTCCTGCTGGCCCTCATCCCCGCCCGCGGCCTCGGAGTCTACACCGCTTGGGAGATGCGTCAGGATGCCCGTGCGGAGGCATTACGAGACGCCATGCGGCTCTCCCACATCGCCTCCACTGCCGGCGAGCAGCTGATCGAGGAAACCCACCAGATCCTTATCCTCTTGGCGCGCCTCCCCGAGGTCCGTGGGCAGAATGCCGCCACCTGCAGTGCGCTCTTCGCGGATCTCTTGAAGCCCTATCCCTACTATTCGAACCTCGGCGTGGCCAAGCCGAACGGCGATGTGTTCTGCACCGCCGTCCCGTTCGAGGGGGTGTCCAACATTTCGGATCGGCCCTATTTCCAGCGGGCGATAGATCGGCGGGGTTTCGCCCCGGGGGAATACCATGTCGGCCGGATCACTGGGAAGGCGGTCATCAATCTCGGCTATCCGGTCTTCGACGGCGCAGGCCGTGTCGTGGCCGTCGTCTTTGCCTGGCTGGACTTGTCTTGGCTCAACCGCCTGCTCGCCGAGTCCCGGCTTCCAGAGCATTCGACCGTCACGGTCGTGGACCTGGAGAGCCAAGTCCTTGCGCGCTATCCGGATCCGGAGCGGTGGGTCGGCAAGTCCTATCCCGACGCCCCGTTCATCAAGGCCGCCATCTCGCAGCAAGAAGAAGGCACCGTCGAGGGGTTCGGCCTGGACGGCACGCCGCGCCTCTTCGCGTTCACGTCGCTCCAGGTCGGGGAGCGCGAGCGCGTCGCGTATGTGTACATCGGCATCCCCCGGGAGAGCGCATTCGCCAAGGTGAATCAGATAGACACCCGAAGCCTCGTCGGGTTTGGCGGCGTCCTGGCCTTTGCCCTCCTGGCCACGGGGTTCGGGTCGAGAATGCTCATCCTGCATCCCGTGAATACGCTGCTACGGACCATGCGGCGGCTCGGCGCCGGGGAGATGACCGCGCGCACCGGGTTGCCCCACACCCCCTCGGAGGTCGGCCAGCTCGCCGCGGCCTTGGACGAGATGGCCAACAGCCTGGAGGCACGGGAGGCCGGAGTGGACCGCTCGCCGGGCCTGCTCCGGGAATGTGAGGAGCGTTTTCACAGACTGGCGACCGAGACGACAGCCCTGGTGTGGCTTTCGGGACCACACGGCCAGCGCACATTCTTCAATCGCGCCTGGCTCGCTTTCACGGGCCGAAGTCCAGTGGAGATCGAGGGTCGGGGCTGGCTGGAGAGCGTTCATCCCGAGGATCGCGAGCCGGTCCTCAACACCTGGGGCGCCGCCCTGGCGGCCCGCCGAAAATTCCGCGTCGAGTACCGTCTCCGTCACGCCGACGGCCGCTACCGCCGTATCCGAGAGACCGGCACCCCGCGCATCCTCTCGGATGGGAGCATGATAGGCTACATCGGAGTTGGACAAGAGATCATCGAAGACAAGCAGGCCACGCAGCTGTCGGCGTAGCCCCGACGAGGGTGGCTTCTCGGCCGCGGATCGTTTCCCGCCAGCACCTGGATGGAGAGCCCGGGGCCGACACCGCACCGGTCGGACGTGGGAAGCTACGGAGCTAGGGCTCTTTTCCCTTCCGGGCCTCGCGGACGCCCTTCAGGATCCGCTCGATGTCTTCAAGTCGCTCCGAGATCTTCTCTGCGAGCGGATGAACGGGCGCGTCGGGCTCGGCCAGGCGCAACAGTTCCTCATTGAACACGGAGATGGACATGAGCGGCCGTTCCATCTCGTAGGTCGCGGTTTGGGCCGCCTCGGCGACGGCAGCTTCTCGCTCCTTCACCACGAGAACCTCTTGGAGCTTCCGGATCTCCCGCAGGCCCTCTTCCAGCGCGAGGTTCTTGGCTTCCAGCTCGCGGGCCTTCTCTTGCAAGGCCTGCTCGGAAAGGCGAAGCTCCGCGCTCTCGCGGACGGCCATCGAGATCGCGGTGGTGATGAGGCTGAACCCGATCAGGCGGCTCACCGCCGACCAATACGGGAACACCAGCGTGGCGCTGTCGAAATCGACGCGGAGATCCGCCGCGAGGGAGATGCCGGCGGCGAGGACGGCGAATGCCGTGGCGATGGGAAGAGGTTCGAGAAACGCGATAGGAATGAGAGGTAACAGATAGAAGGGAGTCTTGGCAAGCTGGGGGAGAAAGTGAGACTGGAAGCCGCCCACCAGGAGCAGGTAGAGGATGGCCCCCAGGCGTCGGAGACGCGGGGAGAGCCGGAGGATCCGCTGCACGTTCTCAAAATGGGCGATTGCGGCGTCAAGAAGTGTCATCGTGGCACCTCCAATGGAATATCTCGACGTACGCTAGGCCATCATCGCCCCCTTGTCAAGATCGGGCGGGCGGCCTTTCGCTTCGAGTCCCTACTGCTCAAACATTCTCTTGAAGCGGGCACCACATCACCGGCAGGCGAGAACTTCATGCTCTCCCCTCGCTGGTGCCCCGCCACGTGATTCCGAAGTAGACCCATCATCTCGGTGCGGCCCAGACGGAGGAAGTCCGCCGATCCCACCAAGAGACTCCCGATCCAGCAGAGCGCCACAATTCCGGCCCCGTAGTACCAGGTGGAGACCCGAGATGTGCAGAGGTAGACCAGTATCCCCACCAGGAAGGCGCCGTTCAAGCGCGTCACGTAGATGCCAAGGAGAATGACGGCTTGCGTGCGAGTTTCAGCTCGATCTCCGCCCGTCTCACGCCGAAACGAATCTAGCGTGTGGATCGCCCGCTGAAGCGCGGCCGTCCGGGCCATGCAGTATATCAGCAACATGGCGAGGAGCATGACCATCACTGCCATGCGCTCTCCTCCTTCCCGTGGTCCCCGCCCGTTGTGCGCGGCACCCTAGCTGGAGCCGGTTTCTCCGGCGAATTTGCCCCACCGGATCGCCAGGTCGCGCGCATCGAGATCGAGCGTGGAGAGCTGAAGCGTGCCCCCGAGCGGGACCGCGCCCTCCGTCCAGAGG
>JBIOJT010000419.1:0-3447 GCA_044451055.1 Methylomirabilales bacterium (SeqCode) | reverse complement strand
GTTCAGTCCAGAGCCGAGCCCCGCCAGCATGCCTCGCGTCAGATCAGTCATGCGAGAATACCGCGCCCGGTCCTAACCCCTGCCGCGGACCGGGTCTCAATGGAGGCCGGCATCTCGGCTCTCGGCCATCGGTTCTCAGCTCTCTGATTCATTCCCCATTCCGAATTCGGGTACCCTTTGGGTGTTCCACATTCGGAGGAGGACGGCGGCGCCTTCACACCGAAGAACCGGCCTCGTCCCTCCTTACAGTTTCTCCGCTTTCAGAAACTCTTTTGGCGAATTGCTGGCTGGCGCTCCCCTGCTGTTGCCGGACGAATTGAGCGCCAGCTCAAGAACGAGCCCGCGATAATGAGCAAGCAACCCAGCCACAGGCTGAGACCCGGCCACACTCGAAGATACATGCAGCTCACCACGGTTGAGAAGAACGGCGTGAGATACGAACAGGACGCTACCAACACCACATCCCCCTCCCGCATGGCGATATCCCAAAACGCGTAGGCCAAAGCCGTGGCCAGGGCGAGAAAGGCGACTTCGGCCACGACACGGATGCCCCATGCGCCATCTTCCGAACGGAGAAGGCGGAAGAGCCAGAAGGCGATGCCTGTGGTCAGGCAAAACAGCAGCACGGCTCCACTGCTGTTGGGTTCGCCCCAGTGACGGGTCAGATTTGAATAGAGGGCCCACGTGATGGCAGCAAATATGCCCAGACCGTAGGCAACGGGATTGCTCAAGACATTCATCGAGAACGAACTCCACGAAACCGACGTGCCTTGGGTCAACACGAGAAGGACGCCACACAGCGCCAGCAGCGTTCCCGGGATCAATCCAACGCTAGCCCTCTGGCCAAGAATGAACAGCGAAAAGAGTATGGTGAGCGTGGGCCACAGATAATTCAGGAGGCCGACCTCAATCGTCTGAGGGCGATTGGCGGACAGGCCCAATGCAAGGAAGAGGGTCACGGTGTACAGCACGAAGAGTGTCCCGCAGCCGAACACGTATCTGGGCGGGAGCTTTTGCAGCTTCTTGAAAGAACGCTCCTTCAGGAAAAAATCACCGCCCAAGAATACACAGGCTGTCAGGTAAACGGAGGCTCCTGCCGTAAGGGGGCCAATCCGTTCGGAAATGCTCCGAGCCAGTGCCACCGTTGCACTCCAGAGCAGGATGGCGGATAAGCCCAAGATCGTGTTTCGGTCTAGACTGACGTTTCGGACCATCGTCCAACCACCCAGGAAGCGATCCAGTTTTTCGCAGCCCGCATCACCCGATAGGCACAGCCGAAGCCAGCGGAGCCTCGCGCGGGATAAAGCCGCTCAGCGATGGATGATCTGGTTCCGTGATTCGCCCCTATGCCGAGAGGCCTCCGATGGCACGGGCAAGGCGGTCGAGACCATCCTCCAGCATGGCCCGCGGGCAGCCGAGGTTGATTCGGACGAAGCCCTCTCCCCCCGGACCGAATGTGTAGCCGTGATTCAGGACCAGCCGGGCTTTGGTCAGCAAAAGCTGTTCCAGCGCCTTGGGCTCCAGACCGAGATCCCGACAGTCCAACCAGGCCAGATACGTCCCCTCGGAGCGCACCGCGTGAAGCTGGGGGATCTCCTCCGCGACGAACCGGCAGAGGACATCGCGATTTCCCTCCAGGTAGACCAGGAGGTCGTTCAGCCATGGCTCGCCGTGCTCGTATGCGGCCTTGACCGCCTCCAGGCAGAAGACGTTCGGCTCCTGGATACCGCAGGCGCGCAGGGTGCGCTGGAAATCGCGGCGCAGCCTCGGGTTGGGGATGACGGCCACGCCGGGTTGCAGTCCGGCAAGGTTGAAGGTCTTGCTGGGCGACGTGCACACCACAGAGTGCTGGGCCAGCTCTTCCGACAGGGTTGCGAAGACCGTGTGCGGGTGGCCCGAGAACGTCAGGTCGCAGTGGATCTCATCGGAGATGATCACGACCCCGCGATCGAGGCACAGGTTACCGAGCTGGAGCAGCTCCTCCCGCGTCCAGACCCGGCCGACCGGATTGTGGGGGCTGCACAGGACGAGGAGCTTTGCCTGGTCGAGCTTCCGCGCCAGATCTTCGAAATCCATGACGTAGCGGGTGCCGTCGAGGCGGAGGCGGCTGTGGAGCACGCGGCAGCCATTTTCCTCCACGCTGCGGAAGAAGGGACGGTACACCGGCGGTTGGAGCACAACCCCATCCCCCCGGTTGGTCAGCGTGCGGATGAGCAGGTTGACCGCACAGATCACACCGGGAGTGGACGCGATCCAATCGCTCTGGAGGTCCCACCCGTGCCGTCGCCCCATCCAGCTCCGGATGGACTGATGATAAGCCTCCAGGCCCGCGGGATACCCGCATATGCCGTGCGCCGCCCGCCGCACCAGGGCCTTCACCACCGCCTCGGGCGGCCTGAATTCCATGTCCGCTACCCACATGGGCAGCAGGTCATCGCCCTTCACTCCATACCGGCCCTCGATCCCGTCCCACTTGGCACAGTCGGTGTTCCGCCGGTCGATGATCGTATCGAAAGAATGGCGCATGGCCTCTCCCGCACTTGAACGATGTGCTCAGCTTCCAGACTGATCCGGGGGCCGGGGCACGCATTCCCAGCCGTGGAACACGCCACCAAGCGGCGGGACTCCCCGCCGTCGTGGATCCTCCGCGGCCACAGGTCCGACGCGAGACGCCCCGCCCGCCCGGCGCCGGTCTCCTCCAGGACGGGCGTGATCCCACACGCCTTGGCCACAGAGACCAGCCCTCCGACGCCCGCGCTGTCTCCGACCGCCGCTGCGCCCGGGAGACTGGCCCTGGGAACAAATATTGGATGTGTCCGACGACCTCCTGCTCGAGGGTCCCGGTTCTTCACCTACCTATTCCTCCGGATCGCCTGGATGGCCGCGTCGAGACGTTGGAGGAAGCGGGAGCGATCTCGCTTCTCGAGAGGCGCCGGTCCTCCCGTGATGGTCCCGAGATCGCGGAGGTGCGACAGAAGTGCCCGGCCCGCAAGTGCCTCGCCGATGTTGTCCTCGGTGAAGACGCCGCCTCGCAGATCGAGCACCACGGTGCCCTTTGCCAAGCACCGAGAGGCGAGGGGAATGTCTCCAGAGATTACGATATCGTTTTCGGTGACATGCTCCACGAGCCAGTCATCCGCCGCGTCGAACTGTCCATCCACAACCACCAGTGTGAGCCAGTCCTCCTGTGGAATCCGCATCCGCGAGTTCGACACCAAGGTGACCCTCAGCCCATAGCGCTTTGCCACCCGGTAGATTTCCGGCTTGACCGGGCAGGCATCGGCATCCACAAATATCTCAGGCACCTGCGGACCTCTCGCTTCTACCCTGATCGTTACCCATATCCTGAGGGGCTGGACACGGAGGGTTGCAGCAGATGTCGGGCGTGCCGAAGCGCCATGAATCTGTACATGGCGGCCAGATCATCGAGGCGCTGGAGGCCGAGCC
>JBIOJT010000418.1:0-3451 GCA_044451055.1 Methylomirabilales bacterium (SeqCode) | reverse complement strand
GTGGGTGACCCCCCGGCCCTCCTTCTTGCTGGGGCGCGCTGTCGCGGGTCGCTTGGCTGGTGTCGCCCTTCTCTCCTCCGAACGCGAGTCGAAAAGCGGTGTCCGACCGCTCCGCTGGCCTTAGGTCTTGCCGGTGGGGGTCGGCTTGGCGGACCGCTTCACCCCCACGGCGCGGCGGGGGCCCTTGCGGGTCCGGGCGTTGGTGCTGGTGCGCTGTCCCCGAACGGGAAGCCCGCGCCGGTGGCGCAGACCCCGGTAGCAGCCGATGTCCATCAGCCGCTTGATGTCCATAGCCACCTGGCGCCGGAGATCGCCCTCGACCCGGTGGCCTCCCTCGATGACCCGCCGCAGCTTGTTGACCTGATCCTCGGTGAGGTCCTTCACCCGAACCTCCGGCGGCACCTCGGCCTCGGCGAGAATCTTCACGGCCGCGGGTCGGCCGATCCCGTAGATGTAGGTCAGGGCCACCTCCAGCCGCTTCTCCCTCGGCAGATCCACCCCTGCGATTCTGGCCACGTCAACCTCCCTGACCCGGGGTCACGCCCCGGGCGTCGTGAACCCGCGCCCGATGAATTACCCTTGGCGCTGCTTGTGCTTCGGGTTCTCGCAGACGATGCGGATGACCCCCTTCCGCTTGATGACCTTGCACTTCTCGCAGATCGCCTTCACCGACGCCCGAACCTTCATCAGCGCTCCTCATGCGCCCGCCCCGCGGGACGCGGGGTCACTTGTAGCGGTAGATGATCCGTCCGCGGGTCAGGTCGTAGGGCGACAGTTCCACGATGACCTTGTCCCCCGGCAGGATCCGGATGAAGTGCATGCGCATCTTGCCCGAGATGTGAGCCAGCACCTTGTGACCCGTCTCGAGCTGGACCCGAAACATGGCATTGGGCAGCGGCTCCACCACCGTTCCCTCAACCTCGACGGCCTCTTCCTTCGGCATGGGCCTGGGGTTCCCCTCCGCGTCCCCGGGCCGCCCTGGCTCAGGCGCGGGGCGCCTGCAGGGCGGTCAGGACTTCCGTCCCGTTCTCCGTGATGGCTACCGTATGCTCGAAGTGGGCCGACAGCGACCCATCCGCAGTCACCGCGGTCCACTTATCCGGAAGCACCCGGACGTCGGGACCCCCCGCATTGACCATGGGCTCGATGGCCAGCACCATCCCGGGTTTGAGCACGGGCCCGCGGCCGCGCGAGGGATCCACGAAGTTCGGGATCTGCGGCGCCTCGTGCAGCTCCTTCCCGATGCCGTGCCCCACGAACACGCGCACCACCGAGAAGCCGTTCCCTTCGGCGTGCTCCTGAACCGCCCGGCTGACATCCGCCAGACGCGCACCGTTCCCCGCGGCGGCGATGGCGCGATCCAGGCATTCCCGGGTCACCTGGAGCAGCCGCTCCGCCTCCGGCGAGATGCGCCCTACCGGGACCGTGATGGCTGCGTCGCCGTAGTACCCGTCCACCACGGCGCCCATGTCCAGGCTCAAGATGTCGCCTGCATCGAGCTTTCGCGTGGACGGCAGCCCGTGAACCACCTGCTCGTTGATGGAGGCGCACAGGGTGAACGGATAGTTCCGGTACCCCTTGAAGGCCGGCCTGGCCCCCTGCGCCAGCAGGTACGACTCGGCGAACCTGTCCAGCTCGAGTGTCGTCACCCCGGGTTTCACCCGCTCGGCCAGCGCCTGAAGCGTCTCGGCCACCAGATGATTGCTCCGGCGCAGGAGCTGGAGCTCCCAGGGCGCCTTCAGGACGATCCGATCGTTCATCGCTCAGGCGCCGAGGGCGGCGGTGATGCGCTGAAAGATCTCCGCGATCTCTCCCGTCCCCGGCACGCGCCGCACGAGGCCCCGGGCCTCGTAGAAGCTGATCAGGGGCGCGGTCTGCTCCGCGTACACGCTGAGCCGCCGCCGAACCGTTTCCTCATGGTCGTCATCCCGCTGGTACGTCGGCCCCCCGCACGCGTCACAGCGCCCGTCCGTCTGGCTCGGCGAGAAGCGCACGTGGTACATGGCTCCGCAGTTCTTGCACGTGCGACGGCCCGCAATCCGCAGGACCAAGTCCTCCGTGGGGACCTCCAGGCTCAGCACATGGTCCAGCGAGGCGTGCAGGGCCGCCAGGGTCTTCTCCAGCGCCTCGGCCTGCGCCACGGTTCGGGGAAACCCGTCCAGGATATAACCGTCGGCGCAGTCCGGTTGCCGCAATCGCTCTCGCACCAGGCCGATGATCACCGCGTCTGGGACGAGGGCCCCCTGGTCCATGTACTGCTTCGCCTCCTGGCCCAGCCGGGTGCCGGCTTTCACCGCCGCCCGCAGCATGTCCCCGGTGGACACCTGCGGGATCTTGAACCGGTTCACCAGGAGCTTCGCCTGCGTCCCCTTCCCGGCACCTGGCGGACCCAACAGGATCAGCCGCATCCCCCGTGCCTTCCCCGCTCCGCTCCGCGTAGCGGGGCGGAGTCGGCTCACGGCTCTCGGCTCTCCCTCAGGAAATTCGCCCCCGGACCTTTGCCTTCTTGAGAAAGCCCTCGTAGTGCCGCATCAGGAGGTGGGACTCCACCTGCTGGACCGTGTCCAGTGCGACACCCACCACGATCAGGAGCGACGTCCCCCCGAAGTAGAACGGGACGTTCATGCGGGTGATCAGGATCTCCGGGAGAATCGAGATGCCCGCCAGGTACAGGGCGCCCACCAGGGTAATCCGATCCAGGATCCGCTCGATGAACTCGGCGGTCTTACTCCCCGGCCGGATACCGGGGATGTAGCCGCCATACTTCTTCATGTTGTCCGCCACGTCGGTCGGGTTGAAGATGATGGCGGTGTAGAAGTAGGTGAAGAAGATGATCCCCGCCCCATACACCACCGTGTAAGGCACCCCCCCGAACCGCATCCACGCCTGGACTGCCTGGGCCCACGGGTGGTTGACGAACTGGGCGATGGTCGCGGGGAACGCGATGATGGAGGCGGCGAAGATCACCGGGATCACCCCCGCCGTGTTCACGCGCAGGGGAATGTGGGTGCTCTGCCCGCCGTACACCCGCCGCCCGACCACTCGCTTGGCATACTGGACCGGGATCTTGCGTTGGCCCAGCGTCATGACGATGACCCCGGCCACCACGGCCACCATCAGGGCCAGGAGCGCCAGGAAGATGAGCGGGTTCATCTCTCCCTGGGTGATGAGGGTCCACGAGGCGAAGATCGCCTCGGGCATCCGCACGATGATCCCCGCGAAGATCAGGAGCGAGATGCCGTTGCCGATGCCCCGCTCGCTGATCTGCTCCCCCAGCCACATGAGGAAGATCGTCCCGCCCGTCAGGGTGATCGTGGTCATCACCCGGAAGGCCCAACCGGGGCTCGGCACCACCAACTCGGTTCCAATCCGCATGCTCTCCAGGCCGATGGCGATACCCAGCCCCTGGATGGCCGAGAGCCCCACCGTCCCGTAGCGGGTGTACTGGGTG
>JBIOJT010000417.1:0-3498 GCA_044451055.1 Methylomirabilales bacterium (SeqCode) | reverse complement strand
CGACTCGGCCAGGTAGACGCGGCAGGCCGCCTCGTCGGCGAACCGCGTTTGAAAATCCCGGACCGTTCTGGGAAAGTCTGGCCTCGGCATCACGCCGGATACTACATGTTGGGGTATGTGGAGTCAACCGGATAAGCATTACGGCGGATATTGCGGCGGACCGCCTGGTTCATGACCCGGGTCTCCACGCCGTACAGTGCGGCCAAATCGCGATCCAGCATGACCTTCTTCCCGCGGAGGAAGCAGGATCGCACTTTCGATCTTCGCAAGCCCATAGTTCCCGCTCATCGTTGAAGTCCCCCGTTACACAGAGCAGTCAGCAGTCAGCGATCAGCCAGGAGGTCCGGCTTGGCAGCGCGTGCGCGGCTTGGTCCCTTTCACAATTTCAAACGGGTCCCGGCTACAGGCGGGCGAGGGCATAGTCGTCCCGGTCCACTCGGATTGACCTAGCCTGGAGGCGGTGGACCCTCGCGATCAGGGCGGCCTGCGGTCGCCATCCGCCGGCCGGCTCCGAAGCAGTGGCCCCCCAACCGCTCAGTCGGCGCCCCGCTTCGTCCTCGCCCTCTTCCGGGTGACATTCCGGACAGGCCTCCGGCTCCTCCTGCTTCGCGCCGGTGGAAAGAGGCCATCCACCGTCTCCCCGGCCAGAGCCGCCAGGGGCACCACGCGCACATGCTCGCCCAGCGGGTAGCTGGCGGTGCCTGGATGGAGGACCACCAGGCCCTCCAGCCGCAGGTCCTTCAGCGCGATGCGCATGGAGGGGGTGAGGGTCGGGGCATCCATCCGCTTGAATTCGACGCCCAAGCGCCGCCCGTTCTTGAGGAGGAGGAGGTCCAGCCCGGCCCCCTGGTACGTTGCCCAGAAGTACGCCTCGTCCGGTTGAACCGCTTTCAGCGTCTCCTCCAGGGCGTATCCCTCCCACGAGGCCCCGCACTTGGGATGGGCAAGCAGCTCCCTCTCGGAGCGGATCCCCAGGAGCTGATGTAGCATCCCGCTATCCCGGAAATAGACCTTGGGAGCCTTGACCTGCCGCTTGCCGAGATTCTCGTGCCAGGGCGGGAGCTGCCGGACCAAAAAAAGGCCCGCCAGCAGGTCCAGGTACCGGCGCACCGTGGGCTCGCCGACCCCGAGGGATCGGGCGGGTTCCGCCGCGTTCCACACCTGGCCGTGCGTGTGCGCCAGCATGGTCCAGAACCTCAGCAGGGCGGGCGCCGGAATGGTCACGCCAAGCTGCGGGAGGTCCCGTTCGAGGAAGGTCTGGATGAACTGCTTCCTCCATGCAAGGCACTCGGCCGGAGAACGGGCAAGAAAGGCCCGCGGAAAACCTCCCCGCAACCAGTGTCGCTTCTGCGCCTCGACCCCCACCTCGACCAGGCTGAACCCTGACAGGGTGATGGTCTCCAGCCGCCCGGCCAGGGATTCCGACGACTGCCGCAACAGCGCGGGGGAGGCGCTCCCCAGCACCAGATACCGCGCCGGCAGGGGGGTGCGGTCCGCGAGCACCCGCAGCACCGGGAACAGGTCCGGCCTCCGCTGCACCTCGTCGATCACCACGACGCCGCGGAGACCGGCCAGAGCGGTCATGGGCTCGTCCAGTCTGGCGAGGCTCGCGGGATCCTCCAAGTCGAAGTAGTTCAGCGACTCCGCCGGCACGAGCCGGCGTGCCAGCGTGGTCTTGCCGCACTGTCGCGGGCCGACGAGGGCCACCACCTGGCTCCGCTTGAGGGCGCGCCGGATCTCGTCCAGGACGCCGGAACGTTCGATCATGGAGGGAGGATACCATGAAAATCGAACATAGTATATTCGATTTTCATGGTGTATTTCGGCCGGTGATTCCCCGCCGGTCGATCATGGTTCGGTTGGGAAGCGCGGAGTTGGCAGGGCGTGTCAGGCATTGTCGAGACAGTCGTCGGGACGAGAGGAGACCTACAGGCGGGCGAGGGCGTAGTCTTCGAGGTCCACGCGGATGTAGCGCGCCAGCAGGGGGTGGACTCGTTCGACTTCCTTGAACACCTGCTGGGCGATGTGGCGGTAGGAGACGTGCCCCTGCTTGGCGGAGCGGAGCTGGACGAAGTGGTGGATCTCCCGGAGGTTCCATGTGAACAGGACCCGCTTCCGGAAGGCCAGGGGGAGCACGTACTGCGCCTCCCGCGGGAAATCACGGGCGATGATCCGGTACGCCTCTCCCGCGCGAGCCATGCAGTCCTTGTACGTCGGTAAGAGGCCGTAGCGGGCGACCTCGGGCGGAGTGCTGTAGCCGTGGGAGGGCCCGAGTTCCTGCGGGATCTGGGTGCACATCCGGTGACGCTGGATGTCGCGGAAGGCGCCGAAATCCACCAGGATATCGAAGGTGTAGGTCAGATGCTCAAGCGCCCGGAGCGGCTGGTCATGCTTCCCTCGTCGCGTGAGATACTCGTCGATCACCCGCGCCTTCTCTTCGCGGGACAGCTTCTGCACTCTTTCCTCCACCTGACGGAACGGATGCGCGCAGTAGCCGTACAGGATGGCCGCGACCAGTTGGTCCTCTGCGTCCTCCGGATACCGCACTAGTGAGACGTCAGGTGCCTCGTCGGGAGACCGGCCCGCGAACCGATCCGAGGCCAGGGTCTCCATCGCCTGTTGGGTCTCGGCCATGTAGGCGCTCCGATCGGCATACTTCAGGAGCGTGGGAATGATCTTCCCCGCCTCGGCCTTCATCAGGCCCCCGATCTCCCGCGACTCCTCCAGGGGATGCGACAGGAGCTTGGTGATCATGTGCTCCAACAAGCGCCCGTTGACGGTCACCCCGATGTTGGTCAGGGTGGCCGCCGGCAACACGTAACGGAGGACGTCGCAGCCCTTGGCTCGGCAGGCCGTCTCGTACCCGCGCTCGGTCTGTTTCTCCTCGCGCGGCGTCTCACGCTTGATGGCGTGGATGACCGGCTCTGTCAGGCGCGTGTAAGTCTCCAGCAGGAAGGCGCACGTCTCCTCGTAGAGCCTGGCATGCGCTGATATCATCAGGCGGGGGACCCGGTAAAACTTCTCCCGGTCGAAGACCACGTACCGGGTGGACTTCTCGGTGTACGAGGCCAGCCGCGCGTCCTCGATGATCTTGCTGGCCACGATGGAGACATCCTCGATGGCCAGATGCGCCACGGCATGCTCTGCCACCGAGGCATGTCCGTAGCCCACCACCCACTTCTCGTGGAACTCCTTGGCCTTCTGCCGGGCGAGAGCCAGCTCGTCCTGATCCTTGGCCGCCCACTGCAGCCGCTCCTCCAGGTCCAGGTCTTTCTCCTGGATGAGCTTCAGCAGATTGCGCCGCAGGCTCTCGCGGCTGCGACTGTAGTATGCGAATAGGACCGCCACCACCTCCTCCGGCAGATTCTTCAGGGCGAAGATGGGCCGGTCCACGTTCGTCACGTAGGGCCGCAGGACGGCAATTTCTTCCGGCGTGAAGACCTCAGTCATACCAAGACCCAGCTAACCGCAAATTTCGCATCCCCCCTCCTTTTCCCT
>JBIOJT010000416.1:0-3537 GCA_044451055.1 Methylomirabilales bacterium (SeqCode) | reverse complement strand
TTTCCAACGCCACCCTTGCCGCTCAGGATCGCCACTTTGTGCCGGATCGTGGCCATCCGGGTGTGGAGCCGGAAGGTCTGATCCTGGAGCTGGCTCACCACGCCCGAACCTGCGTCTCCGACAAGTTCCTTGTACTTCTTCATAGGTGAGTCTTCAGCGATGAACCATCAACGTTCAGCGAGGATGCCGTTGTAGGCTCCTCTGGTGCTGGTCCGTGGCCTCGCTCCCTCCTGAAGAGCGGAAACCGGCCGGCCACTCGTCCTCGCACTTCCTGCATCAGTTCGGGAGTGATGACGACCATCCGGCGGTCGCGGGCGTACTGCTCCACGCCGGCCACCACCATCCCCCGGGCGAAGCCGGGGATTTCCTTGAGCCGAGCTTGGGCCTCCACGCTCCAGGTGAGCGTATGTTCCACTCTCATGCCGAAGGCCTGATGAGCCGGAAGCTCAATGACGCGACCACCGTAGGCCCCTGGCTGGTAGGCGCAGGCCGGATCCTCCGCCAGGTAATCGCCAAAGGTGGCATAGGCGCGGCAGCGACATCCACCGCAGATCCGGGAAAACTCACAGGATCCACAGCGGCCACCCAGCTTCCCCTTGCGCAGGTCCTGGAAGATGCTCGCATCCGGCCACAAGTCGCCAAAGGGAGTCTGCCGCAGGTTACCTGCTACCACGGGCATATAGGGGCAGGCCGTCACGTCCCCATTCGGCATGATCCGGCAGTAATGCCGGCCCGCCGGGCAGCTCCCCTCGGCGAAGTTGCGGAGCAGCACGGACGCCGGGTCCAACCCGTACAGGATCCGCCGGAAGAATGGAGCGCATTTCGCGCGGATCACCAGCCCCCCGGCCCGTCCCAGCTCTCTGCCCCACGATTCTTCAGAGCCGCCGTTCTCTTGGAGCGATTGTTGCACGACCGCCGGAGCATCCCTTTGCGCTCGGGCGACCTCCGTCAGGACGCGCTCATACTCGACGGCCGGAATGTCGGTGAGCCCTTCTCCCCGGCCTGTGCGTACCAGAAAAAAGAGGTTCAGCACCCGGGCGTCCAGGTGCCTGGCGAGGTCGATCATCGCCGGGATCTCACCCACATTCCATTCGGTGACGCTCATATGGAGGGAGAACGGGAGTCCTTCGGCGCGCAAGACCTCCGTGGCCCGGATCGCCCCCTCCCAGGAGCCCGGGAACTGCCGGAAGGCGTCGTGGCGGACAGGGTCCGTGGAATCCAGGCTGATGCTCGCCCCCTGGATGCCGTGTTGCCGCATCGCCGTCGCCTGCTTTTCCCGGAGCAGGAACCCGTTGGTGCCGAGGACCACGGTGAAGCCTCGATCCACCGCGTGACCCGCCAGATCGAAGAGGTCCTTCCGAAGGAAAGGCTCCCCTCCCGTGAGGATCAGCAGGAGGTCCGGGTTGACCCCCGCCATCTCGTCCATGACCCGGAAGCATTCCTGCGTGGTCAGCTCCTCCGTCGAGGTGGCGTGGGGGAACGCGCTCAGATAGCAGTGGGCGCACTGCTGATTGCAGCGCTGAGTCAGGTTCCAGGAGATGGTGTACGGAAGGAATTCGGTCATCTCGCAACCATTCCGCATTCGGGTACCCCTTGGGTGTTCGCCATTCCGCATTTCTCAGGGGGTCTTCCCAGTCTGGTTGTAGGCCGCGAGGAATTTTGCCATCATCTGCTTTCCCGCCTCGATCCCTGCCTCCACGACCTCCAGCGTGATTTCCCGCGTCGCCCGCTGCGCCGCTGCCTCCTCCACCCGTTTCTTCGTCATGGTCCGCATGTAGCCCTCGGGGACCCGGTTCAGGCGAGCCTCCGCCTCCTCGGTCCAGGTGAAGAGGTCATCGGCTCGGCCGGTGGCCCGGGTGGCGCGCAGCAGGTGTTGCTCCGGGGTCATCGTGTCCCGGTCCTGCGTTCCGATCTGATCTTCCAGGATCTCGGCCACGATAGGCCAAGTCAGGTCTTTCCCGATGGCCTCGGCTTGTTGCACGCGCGCCGCCTTCTCAATTCGCGCCTTGGCCCGCCGGCGCAGGTATCCCGAGGGCACCATTCGGAGCACCCGGTTCGCCTCGTCGGTCCAGCGGAGCCTTCGTCCGTCGAAGGTCTCTTCCTCCTGGATGGAGCCTTCAGAGGCAGCCAGTGCCTCCACCGTCACGGTATCCAGCTTCTCGAACGTCGCCCGATCTGCGCCGCAGACCACGCAGACGACCGGCTCTGCATCCCGCACCGTGTGTCCGCACGCGCGGCAGACATACACCGGACCGTGGCCGGCCCGGATGCTCTCCACCGCCAGCGCCAGGGCCAGCCCCTTAGTCTTCTCTGCAGTCCGGCTCGGCATGAACATGTCCATCACCTGCTCGATCACGGAGTTGGTGATGACCGAATGTCCGCGCTCCAGGGCAAACCGCAAGACCGCGGTTCGGGCCATGGCCTTCACGAAGCCGGGCACCTTCTCCATCCGTGCTTCCGCCTCGGGCGTCCAGGCAATGCTGGCCTCGGCTTTGACGTCCATGGGGGGAGAGAACTTCCGGCTCGTAATCAGCACATGGCAGGGGACCAGTCGGAGCAGGTTCTCCGTGTTGGTGCCGATGTCCATCCCCTCTTCGGAGTGCACCCCCACTCGGCCCAGGACCAGCATCCAGGCCTCTGCCTGGCGGACGTGGCGCAGGATCAGCTCGAAGGGCTTGCCGTCCAGAAGGGTGATCTTCAGGTCCACTCCCTGATCAAGGGCCACCGCCCGCGCCACCTCCAGATGGGATTGGTAGATCTTGGCAAGGCCGGTGTCGATGACCTCCTCGTGGAGCTGTTCCTGTTCCTTGAACCGGAAGACCCTGGACGCCTTCTCCGTCAGCACGGAGGCCAGGCTGTGGAAGACGGTGTAGTGCAGGACGGGATCGTAGACCGCCACCGCCTCCACCGGGCGGCGGAAGGCCTTGGCCAGCGCTATGGCTGCCTGCAGGCCGGCATAGGACTGGGGGCTCCCGTCAATGCCAACAACGATGGGGGCCTCGGGCAGCGCCTCGGGCGGTGAGACCGTCTTGGTCACCAGGACGTCTGTGGTGATGCGGCGGACCGTCCGCTCGCAGACGCTCCCCAGGCTGCTGTGTTTGACCGCTCCCATCCCCAGGGCACCCATCACCACCAGATCGTAGGCTGACTGCTGGATGTCTCGAACCAGCTCCGCGTAGTTCTTGCCATCCATCGTCACCTTCTTGCAGGGGAGCCCGGCGGCCGTCGCCTTCTGGGCCAGCACCTCCAGGTAAGAGTCGGAGATCAGTTGGAGCCCCATGGTGATCAGGGAGTCGTGAATCCTCCTCTGCTTCTCCAGTTCCTCCTCGTCCTGGTACTCGGGTGGGAGCGTATATTCCATCTGGCGGAACCGATAATCGTGCATCCGGGCGGCGTACACGTGGCTTCCTACCAGAGTGGATCCGAAGGCCTCCCCCAGTGCCACAGCCAATTCGATGGCGGCATTCGAATGCTCCGAGTTATCGACAGGGACGTAGATCTGCTTGTACATTTAGGCCTCCGCCTCAGGGCGCATGC
>JBIOJT010000415.1:0-3545 GCA_044451055.1 Methylomirabilales bacterium (SeqCode) | reverse complement strand
GGCGGAGTCTAAGCGGGCGAGAAGGCGCTGTCAAGTAGGAATGCATGGTCGAATCCCTGGGGCGGGAGGACTCACTCCTGACCCGCGAAGCACATGCTGAGGCGAGAAACTTCGGTATGGCTTCCCCTTCAGGGGGTCGGTTCGCCCCGCTCTAGAAATCGGTATGACTCGGCGGCAGGGCGATACGCCCGGAGCAATTCCAAGGGGCGGCGCAGGTTACCGGGACCGGGTGCCGGACGAGTCAACTTCAACCATTCCCGGTAGACGGCCATGGACTTATTGGTGTCGACGAAGACATCTCCATAGCGGTCGGCGGGTCCGGCCTTCTCCACGCGAACCTTTTGGTGCCAGCAGTGCTGGCCCGAAACCGGGTCGGGGTGGACAGGGAAGGTCAGGTTCTGGTGGACCCCGGCCTCCTCCCACCAGATTCGCTCCGAGTCGGGATCTTCGCTCGAGAATGGACGGACCCCTTCCCGGTAACGCAGCATGAGCTGGCCGGGGGCCGGATGGGAAAGCTCTGCCAACGCGGTGGACCATCGCTCTCCCCCCCGGTCCCGTGCGAGTCGCCAACGTCCCAGGTGATGGGAGCAAGCGATCACGCCTGGCTTAATCCCCTCGGTGACCCAGACGCGATTCACAAAATACCCGATCTCGGTTTGCACCTTCACCAACTCCCCGCTGTGGACACCCAGTCGCTCGGCATCACGGGGATGGGTCCACACCGGGTTTGTGTGGGAGATCTCATTCAGGTACTTGGCATTGCCCGAGTGCGTATGAATCAGCGTGGGCAGGCGGAAGGTCGGCACCAGGATGAACTCGGCCCGGGCCGGGTCCACCGTCGACCAGTGCACGTGACTGCGAGCATACCCGGGCACGGCGAACTCGGGCCACTTCCAATCCTTCATGATCTTGGAGAAAAACTCGAGCTTGCGGGAAGGGGTCGGGAATCCCGCGAGCACTTTCCCCCCCGCTTCGATGCCCATGGCGGCGCCGGCTCGGGTCACCACTCTCGTTGTCGGGTCCACTGCCGCCCCCTTCAAGAAGGAGGGCTGAACCGGCGTCTCGTGCGTCTCGTACACTTTGGCTTCAACCAGAAACGCGCCGTATTTTCGCATGTACGCCAACGGTGTGAGCGCCTCCCTGGCGGCCGCCTCCGGCAGGCCGGGCACACTGTTTTCGAAAATCCAGCGGTAATACTCCTCGATGGTCAGTTTCTCTTCCGGGCGGTAGGGGGATTCGAAGTAATGCCGGATCCCCAGGCTGCCATCGGGGTCAATCCGCCAGGAGAGTTCGATCCAGAACTCGTCCTCCTCCCAGACCTCGCCGGGGTTCGCCTGCCACGTGAACTCAAACCGCTCGCCCAGTTTTTCGCGGGCCACCCGGAGGACCGGCTGGCGAAAACCGATCCAGCGGGCCGCCTGCGTCTCCTGGCAAATCAGGTCGTGACGCTCGCTCCCCACCCCCATCGGCAGGACGTAGTCGGCGAACCAGGCAGTCTCGCTCCACACCGGTGTGAGGCACGCGTGCAGGCCGATTTTGTTCTCGTCGGACAGGACCTCCATCCAGGTCGCCCCATCCGGATTGGTCCAGACCGGGTTGTAGACCCGGGTGAAGTAGGCGCTGATCCTCCCCCGTCCCTCTTTCAGAAAATGCGGCAGGAGAAAGGACATTTCGAAGAACGCCAGCGGATACTCGGGGGGGAAGAGAAGCTCGCTCCACACCGTTTGCGGCGGCGGTTTTCGCCAGGGGGTGGCCACATACTTGTTGGAAGAGTTCAGAGAGGTTCCCCCCGGCGTTCCCACGCTCCCGGTGAGGACCTGGAGAAACTCGAGGGCGCGCGCCACCTGCCAGCCCCAGAGGTTTCCTGCCGCGGTGTTGCGCCAGACGTGACTGGCGAATTGCCGCCCTGCCTTCCCGATCTCGCGCGCGATCTGAACGATCGTGGCCGCGGCGACCCCGCTCTCCCTCTCTGCAAACTCCGGGGTGTACGTCGCGTACACCTCCTTCAGCTTCGCGATGAACACTTCGAAGGTCCGCGGCGCCCCGGGGTGTTCCTCACGAAGGTACTCCTCCCAATTCACCCAGCGCTCAAGGAACGTCGCATCGGACAGCCCTTCATCCAGGATCACCTTAGCCATGGCCAGGAGGATGGCCGCCTCGGTACCGGGCCAGGGCGCCAGCCAGTAATCCGCCATGGAGGCGGTGTTCGAGAGGCGGATGTCCATGCAGGCCAGCTTGGCGCCCGCCATCTTTCCCTCGATGATTCGCTGCGCGTGCGGGTTGAAGTAGTGCCCGGTCTCCAGGTGGGAGCTGATCAGCAGGATGAACCGCGCATGGGCATGATCCGGGGAGGGTCGGTCTGCCCCATGCCACAACGCGTACCCCAGCCGTGCGCTGGCCGAGCAGACATTGGTGTGACTGTTGTGCCCGTCAATGCCCCATGATTGCAAGACGCGCTCCATGTACCCATCGTGGCCCGGCCGCCCGACGTGGTACATGATCTCGTTCCTCCGCCCCTCCTGGAGGGCCTTGCGGATCACCCCGGCGAAAGTGTCCAACACCTCGTCCCAGCTGGTCCGCTCCCGCTGTCCCTCCCCGCGCTTGGTCCCCGGCTTTCGCTTCAACGGGTACAGGATCCGCTCCGGATCGTTCACCTGGTTGATGGTGGCTGGCCCCTTGGCGCAGTTGCGTCCACGGCTGCCCGGGTGCGCCGGGTTCCCCTCGAAGCGCTGGATCCGCTTCGTCTCCTTGTCCACGTAGGCCAGCAAACCGCAGGCGGCCTCGCAGTTGAAGCAGATGGTGGGGACCAGCATGTAGCGTCGTCCGACCCGTCGTGGCCAAGCCTTGGCATCGTACTCCACCCAATCATCCCATCGGTCGGGTGGCGGGTAGCTGGAGAGCGTCCCATCTGGCATCCGAACGGGCGTGACTTGGGGCAACGGAGGATTCATTCACATGGCCTCGCATTAACTCGGAATCACCAATGTCCAATTTCCCATGACCAATTCGACGAGAGAGCCGCGCTCTGCGTCCCCATTGGTCACTGCACTTACGAGAGCGGCACGGCCTGCCCAGCCTTGATATACATCACCTCGTGGACGATTAGGGCCGCAAGAATCGGTCCCGCAGCCACACCCGCGGTCACGGGTGCGCCGCCTGTCCAGGCCCGCGTCCCGACCAGGAGAATCAGCGGAAGAATCGTCCCCACGCCCACGACACCGCCCCAGAAAGCTGGGGCGAATCGCCCGTGACTGATAAGCCTCTCCGCAAGAGCCACGTCGCGGGTCGCGGGCATCGACAGCAGTTCGCCCACCAGCAGCAGCGTGTTGATGACCAGCGCCGCCGTGAGGAGTCCAGCCAAGAGGCCGACGAGTCGTTCCCCTGCCCGGACGACCACTGCGCTTAGGACCTATCCTAAAACCCCTGCGCGGCGCCAGCAGATGATCGCGCAGGCGAACGTTAGCAGCGCCGTGTAGTTGGCGGCCTTCTTCTCGAAGCGCACCAGGAGCTTCCGGAACCGATTGAGCCAAGCATGACACGCTTCG
>JBIOJT010000414.1:0-3560 GCA_044451055.1 Methylomirabilales bacterium (SeqCode) | reverse complement strand
ACGGCCATGCCGTAGCCGGGGACGATGAGGACAGCGCGCGCTGCCTCCAGGATCGCCGCGGCGTCTTCCGCCGTGGCGCTGCGATAGCTCTTCTGCTCGGCCACACCCGCTGCCACCTGGACCTGGCCGAAGCCTCCGAAGAGGACGTTGGTGAAGGATCGGTTCATGGCCCGGCACATGATCACCGAGAGGATGAACCCAGAGGAGCCGTCCAGGGCGCCGGCCACGATCAGGAGGTTGTTGTCGAGGGCAAAACCCATGGCCGCGGCGGAGAGCCCCGCGTAGGAGTTGAGGAGCGACACGACCGTCGGCATATCCGCACCGCCAATGGGGACGATGAGGAGCACACCGAAGAGCAAGGACAGCCCCGCCACCACCGGGAACAGCTCGCTCCGACCGGGATGCAGCACCAGGTAGACGGCGGTCCCGACCGCCACCGCGAAGAGCGACAGGTTGACGACGTTCTGCCCCCTGTACACCAGCGGGCGGCTCGGGATCAGATCTTGCAGCTTCCCGAAGGCCATCAGACTACCGGTGAATGTCAGGAAGCCCAGGACCACCTCCAGGCTCAGGACGGCCATGGTGAAGGTGGACAGCTCCACGGTGTGCAGATAGTACTCCGACGTGCCCACCAGGGCTGCGGCCAGCGCACCGAAGGCGTGGGACAGGGCGGTTCGCTGCGGGACGTGGGTCATCGGCATCCACACGGCCATGGGCAGGCCGATGGCCGCCCCCAGGACGAAGCCCACCAAGATCCACTGGTAGCTCACGATCCCTTGCTGGACGAGGGTCCCCGCGATCGCCAGGCCCATCCCGATCTCGCCCGCGCGCACGCCGCGCCGCGCCGTGTCGGGGCGGCTCAGCCACTTGAGCGACAGGATGAAGAGGGCCGCCGCAACGATGTAGGAGGCCTGGGTGAAGGAAGTGGCGATCACCGGCCGGGCTCCCGCTTCTTGAACATCTTGAGCATGCGGTCCGTGATCACGAACCCGCCGATCACGTTGGTCATGGAGCAAACGACGGCGATGGTCCCGAGGACCGTGCTGAGGTGACTCTTCTCCGCCCCGGCGATGGCGATGGAGCCTACCAGCGAGATAGCCGAGATCGCATTGGTGAGCGACATGAGGGGCGTGTGCAGGAGCGGGCTCACCCGACGGATGACCTCGAAGCCCACGAAGGTAGCCAGCAGGAAGACGAACAGTGCACTCTCCAGGTTGGACGGCATCCCATCCGCCTCCTCTCTCCGCGGGTTTCCCTCACCGCCGGACGGCCTCCTGGCGAGGGTTCAGTGCTGCCTCGACCTGGCAGGCTGCTCCCGCTAACACGTTGCTGAAGAACCGGTTTTCGCCCAGGCTGCTCAAAAAGGCTCAGATGCAAGGCGACACGCCGGAGGCCGAGCGAGGCGTACTGGAGGTACGCCGCAGCGAGTGGCGAGGCGGGCCAACGCCGCAGATGGGCCTTTTTCAGCAGCCTGCTAGGCCTGCGCCTGGGCGAGGGGAGTCTCGAGCAATGGCAGCCCCAATGCCTTGCGCACGCCAGAGTTCACCACCTCACGACCCCGGGTCAGCAGCGTCGCCTGCGCGATCTCGTCGCCCACATTCGATTGCAGGGCGCCCGTCTGCAGGAGGTGGAGGAAGAACACGCTGACGTTCCGGGCATACATCTGGCTGGCATGATAGGGCGCCGTGCTCGCCAGGTTCACGGCGCCGACGATCTTGACGCCGTGCGCCACCACGGTCTCGTAGGCGCGCGTGAGCTCGCAGTTGCCACCCCGCTCGGCCGCCAGGTCCACGATCACGGAACCGGGGGCCATACCCGCGACCATGTCGGCCGTGATGAGCACCGGGGCCTTCCCCGTCCGGATGAGGGCCGTCGTGATCACCACATCACTCTCGGCGACCACCCGCGCCAGAAGGTCCGCTTGGCGGCGGTAGAACGATTCGTCCTGCGCCTTTGCATAGCCACCCGCGTCCTGGGCGTCGGCAGCCTCCAAGGGCAGCTCGACGAATCGGGCGCCCAAGCTCCGCACCTCGTCCCTGGTCGCCGGGCGGACATCGTAACCCGACACGACGGCACCCAGTCGCCGGGCAGACGCGATGGCCTGAAGCCCCGCCACCCCCGCACCCACGATCAACACTCGCGCCGGCGTGACGGTGCCCGCGGCGGTCATCAACATGGGGAACATCCGCGGCAGGAGAGTGGCGGCGAGCAGGACGGCTTTGTAGCCTGCCACCGTGGCCATGGAGGAGAGCGCATCCATGCTCTGGGCGCGGGTGATGCGCGGCATGAGCTCGACGGCGAAGGCGGTGGCACCCGTGGCGGCGACATCTTGGACGGTTGCGGGCGAACCCAGAGGCCGGAAGAATGCGATGAGGATTTGGTTGGGCCTGAGGAGCGGCAGATCCTTGTGGCCGGTCTTGTCGTTGGCGCCGTGGGCCAGAACCTGAAAGACGCAGTCCGCTGTTGCGAAGAGTTCGGCCCGAGAGGCGACAATGCGGGCGCCCTTCTCGACATAGGCCACGTCGGAGTAGAAGGCGGCTTCCCCGGCTCCAGTTTCTACAAGGACTTCGCAACCGGCTTTGGTGAGGCTTGGCAGGACGGCGGGCACGAGGGCGACTCGCTGTTCCCCCGGGAAGATCTCCTTCGGGACACCGATGATCATGGAGTCACCCTCCACCCGTCACGCTACCCTGCTAAGCCGGAAGCGTCAACCTGGAAGAGGCCGAGAATGCGTCCGAGGAGGGTATCTGTGGACGGGCTTTCTTCAGCGGCCCGCTACAGGATTAATTGCCGGTCGGCAGGACCCCGGCCCCCTCGATCATGAGGATCACGGCTCGCTCCGGTGCCCGCGTCCGATGCATCACGCCTTTCGGGACGGTGAATCCCTGTTGCGGTGCGAGCTCGACCGTTCGGCCTTCCAGGTCAATCACGAAGCGTCCCTCGATCACGTAAAAGAACTCGTCTTCTTGGTCATGCTTGTGCCAGTGGAACTCTCCCTGGACGACGCCCAGCCGCACGACAGAGTCATTCACCCGACACAGCGTCTGGTTGTACCAGGGATCCTGGCATGCATCCACCAGCCCCTGGACATCAATGAGTTCGAGAGGCCCGTACCGCGCGTCCAGGTTGATCGAATAGGGTGATGGTGCTCCCATGTTCGCCTCCTCGTCTCCCCCGCAGAGACAGACACACACTTTGCGCAGAATCTGGCAATCCTCGAAGTCTTTCCGGAAACGTCATGCGCTGCCGGCGGCCGGGTTCGTTACCGCTGGGCCAGCCGCGCCATTCGAAGTCCAATAAGCAGAACGCCCCGATTCCATCTGCGGATCGGGGCGTTCTGCTAGCCACAGGCATCCTCCACGCGAGACTGATTACGTGGACGGCAGCTTCTGCCGCCACCGCAGATTGGGCTGGCGGGCGGCGCGCGTTTCGTCCATGCGGCTGACACGCGACTTGTGGGGAGCGGCGCGGACCACGTCCGGCGTCTCCTTGGCCTCCTGCGCGATCCATCGCATGGCCGAGATGAACTGGTCCAGGGTCTCCTTGCTCTCGGTCTCGGT
>JBIOJT010000413.1:0-3575 GCA_044451055.1 Methylomirabilales bacterium (SeqCode) | reverse complement strand
TATCGCATTCGCCGGGACGGGTCAAGCCTTGCGGGACCCCGGAAGGGGACGAGAGGGGGCTGCGGGCGGACATGCCTCGAATGTTTGCCGGGGTGGGCAAGCCCCAGAAAAATCTCGACGGAGTCTTCGGGCAGTGGCTATACTATAGGTGTCAGTCATTCCCGGGTCTTGCAGGGAGTTGGATTGGGGGAGCGGCCATGGACGCGCCATGGGAAAAGGCAGAGGTGAGGTGCCCGAACTGTCTCGAGATCCTCGTGTTGCGCCCGGGACTGGAAGAGATCTGGTGCCAGCGCTGCGAGGAAGGTTACGACGTGATGGAAAGTCCCAACCCCAAGGACCCCGAGCGTATCGTCCTGGTCCTGTCGAAGAAGCGGGAGGCTCCCGGGCGAACGTGATTCGAGTTGACGAGACCCGGCCTTGCGTGTGACCCCGGCCCCGCACCGGGGTTTCGTGTTTCTATTTCTTCTTCTGGCCGCCGAAGAGTCCCTGCAGGGCGTCTCCCAGGCCCTTGACCGCTTCGCCCGCTGTTTCTACGCCCTTCCGCCCCAGCGTCCCAACGCCCTCAGCCACCCCGCGGATGCTCACCCCCAGCATTTCCGCCATGCCTGACGCCATGCGAGTGGTGAAGACCTCCCTGAGGCTGAATTGGGGATTGTTGATGTCCCCCTCGATGAGGAAATTCAGGGCGATCTTGTTGTCCTTGTTCTTCAGAAAGTTGACCACGGCCGACCGGGGCACGCCCATGAAGGTGTCCAGGGCCCCCGTGGTGGGGGCAAACTCCAGATCCGAGATCACCAGCTTGCCCGGAACTCGGAGGTGATTGTTCCTCACCTCGGATTGCAGATCCAGATCCAGGGTGCCTTTCTGGACGCGAGTCTCGGCCGCCTTGGAGATGTACGGCTGGAGTGCCACCAGGTCTACCGACCGAAGCTCCGTCCTCACCGAAGAGTCCTTGCTCGCAGCCTCGACCCACCCGGCAAGGCTGCTGCGCCCATCCCGGTGGGCACCCTTCACCGTACATATCGTCAGAGGCATGCGGGAGGATCGTCCTGGTGGCTGATGGCTCATAGCGCATGGCCGATGGCAAGAAGTCGTGTGCCATCAACCATGAGCCATTCGGCTGATAGCTGGTCATGGGGAACGAGGGGTTCGCTGCCAACCGATCAGGGTGGGGGAGGATTGAGCGCGAGGATCAAGGCTTGCACGAGCTGCTCGATGGGGACCGGCTTGGGCAGGACCGTTGTCGCGCCCACCTGCTCGGCCCGATCGATGACTCGAAGGTCCGTGGTCGCCGAGATGAGGAGGACGGGAATGGCCGCCAGGTTCGGTTCTGCCTTGAGGGCCGCGCACGTCTCGTACCCATCGAGTCCCGGCATCATGATGTCGAGCAGGATGCAGTCCGGGGACTCGGCCTTGGCGCGGGCAAGGGCAGCCTGACCGTCCTCCGCCAGAACGACGGTGTATCCGGCCTCTTCCAGAGCATCCTTGAGCATGGTCCGAAGGAGGAACTCGTCGTCCACCACCAGGACTTTTGGCATCAGTGCCCTCCGCTGTTCCCCTTGCCCGGAAAGCCTACCCTTCATTGGACGTGTATGTCAAGGAAATCGATCAAGACCCCAGATCTGGCCTCGGGCCAGAGGCCTCACGGGAAAATGCCTCCCGCCGGGACCCGGGCACGCGAGAGGAGGACCGTGTCTTGCGGCTTGCAGGAAGGCGCCAGACCGCGTATCATGCCGCCCGTTTCCGGAGGCTTCATGAGCCAGGCGAATATCCGCATCGGCATCGACGTCGGCGGCACGTTCACGGACATCGTCCTGTGCAACGGGGCAGATGGCGCCCTCTCGCTTCACAAGGTCCCGACCACGCCCCAGGACATCGCCCTGGGGCTCCTGCAGGGCCTCCGCAAGAGCGGGGTCCTGGCGATAGACATCGCCGAGATCGCCCACGGAACCACCGTGGCCACCAATGCCATCCTCGAGCGGAAAGGGGCACGGACCGGTCTCATCACCACGCAGGGATTCCGCGACGTCCTGGAGCTGCGCGACGGCAGGCGGCGCACCCTGCTCGGACGCCAGCCGGCCTTCGAGCCGCTGGTTCCGCGGCAGTGGCGGCGCGAGGTCTCGGAGCGCCTGGACGCCCTTGGGGCAGTTCTCGAGCCGCTCCACGAGGAGGACGTCAAATCGGCGGCGGAGGCTCTTCGACGGCAGGACGTCCAGGCGCTGGCCATCGCCTTCCTCCACGCGGACAGAAACGGCCTCCACGAGCAACGCGCGCGTGAGATCTTGAATGGGCTGTGGCCGAATCACCATCTCATCCTGGGGAGCGAGGCGTGTCCGTTTCCCGACGAGCGGTTGCGCACAGCCACGGCGGTGCTGGCGGCCTACCTCACGCCGCTGATGGCCCGGTACGTGGAGAGCCTGGAGCGCGGCCTGCGGGAGGTCGGGACGGCGGCACCGTTTCGCTTCATCGAATCCTCCGGGGGCTCGTGCACGCCAGAGCAGGTGCGATCCTCCCCCCTGCGCACGATTCTCTCGGGCCCGGCGGGCGGCGCCACCGCGGGCGCAGCCCTGGCCAGCCTTCTCGGGCTGGACGCCGCGGTGACCGCGGACATGGGCGGCACCAGCTTCGACGTCGCCATCATCCAGGAGGGCCAGCCGGAGCTCAGCGGGGACCGCACCCTGGAGTTCGGGCTGACCGTCGCCGTGCCGTCCGTGGCCATCCACAGCGCGGGCATCGGCGGTGGGAGCCTGGTGTGGATGGATGAATCGGTGCCGGGCGGGCTTCATGTGGGGCCGGAGAGCGCCGGCGCCCACCCGGGTCCGGCCTGTTTCGGGAGGGGAGGTCGTAAGCCGACGGTCACGGATGCCAATCTTTTGCTGGGGCGGCTCGTCGGCGACCGGTCCGACCTGGGGCTGCCTCCCCTGGATCCCGGGGCGGCACACCAGGCCATGCTGGCCGAGGTGTGTTCGGGTCTGGGGCTGGATCCGGTCGGCGCCGCACGCGTGGTGCTGGAGGTGGCGGAGGCGCGAATGGTCGGCTTCCTGCGGACGCAGCTGGCGGCGCGCGGGGTGGCCGCGACGGAGGCCACGCTGGTTGCCTTTGGCGGCGCGGGCCCCGTCCAGGCCGCCTCCGTCGCCAGGAAGCTCGGTGTGCCGCGAGTGATCATCCCCTACCTCGCCGCGGGGTTCTCGGCGCTCGGGGCCCTCCTCACGCCGCCGGCGCGGACGGCCATGATCGGCGTGGACGCGACCCTGCGGACGCTCACGCCCGAACGCCTCCGGGAATTGCTCGCGGCGGCGTTCGGCGGCCGGACGCATGGGACCCTGCGCCTGGCGTTGATCCTCCGGCGCGGGGAGAATCCCCACGAGGACATGCTGCCGGTGCAGGATCCGGCCGAGTCGGTCAGCACGCGCATTCGCGAATACCACGCCTTCACCCTGCGCGCGTACGGCATCCGGCCGGCGCCGGAGAGCGTTCGGGTCACGCGCGTCCTCGCCATCCTGGAGGACGGGCCCTCCTCCATGGCATTGGATCAGTCGCTTCAGGCGACATTCGTAAGGGAGCGGGAGCGATAC
>JBIOJT010000412.1:0-3593 GCA_044451055.1 Methylomirabilales bacterium (SeqCode) | reverse complement strand
GTGTATGCGGCGTTCGAGCGGGCCGGGGGCGCGCGGCGCGCCGCGGGGGGGATGGCAAGATACGACGGGACGATCACCAGGGGGGGGTGGGGCGGGGCCGAGCGGAGGCCCGGCCCCGGGAAACAGAGGTGCTCGGGCTTTCGGCGGAGGCGCCCGTCGAGTTGCCGGAGCAGCAGGTGCGGGTGCTCTTCCTCCGTCTGGGCGACGATCGAATCGAGCTGCTGGAGCCGATGACGCCGGACTGTGCGCTGGCAAAGGTATTGGCGAAGCGGGGGGAAGGGCTTCTACACATCTGCCTGGAGGTGGACGACATCGAGGCCACCCTACGGCACCTGGAGGCTGCCGGGGTCTCTTTAGTTGATCAGCATGCATGGGCGAGCCCGCACGGGCTGGCAGCTTTCGTGCGCCCCAAGAGCTTCCGGGGTGTGTCCATTGAGCTTCGGCAGCGTGTGGGCGGGCCCCGGACTCCACAGCGCGAGACCGAAGGGGCGGGGCTGCGCCTGACTGGGCTGACCAGGGTGTGCATGTCGCTGGGGTATCCGATCGCCCAGAGCCTCTCGCCCACGGTTCAGACGCGAGCGTTCAAGGTGCTGGGCCTGGATTGGATCTACATCGCATGGGGAGTCCGGGCGGAACGCCTCGAGATCACAGTACGGGCGCTTCGCGGGAGCGAGAACTTCGCCGGCGGCAACGTGACCGCCCCGCACAAGGAGACCATCGTTCCGCTCCTGGATGGATTGACCCGGGAGGCGGAGCGTCTTCGTGCCGTCAACGTCATTCTCCGGGACGGAGACCGGCTGATCGGCCACACGACGGATGGCCCCGGGTACGTGGCCGCGCTACGAGAGGCGGGATACGACTGTAGGGGGAAGCGGGTGCTGATCCTCGGCGCGGGCGGCGCGGCCAGGGCGGTGGGTGTCGCGCTTACGGACGCCGGTGTTGAGGAGATTTGGATCCTGAACCGGACGGTCACCCGCGCCGAATCCGTGGCCCGGCTGCTGGCGGACGCGGGCTTTTCGCATGTCCGCGTCGGCCAGCTGGCGGAAGCGGCATCCGCGCTGCGACAGGTCGATCTCGTCGTGAACGCCACCTCCGTGGGCCTCCAGAAGGAGGCGCCGCCACTCTTCGACTACGGACTGCTGCGACCGCCCGTGCTGGTTTCGGATCTGGTGTTCTTTCCGCGGGAGACCCCCTTCCTCCAGCAGGCCCGCGAGCAGGGGTGCCGGACCATGAACGGCCTGGGGATGCTCCTGCATCAAGCTGTCCTCAGCTTCGAGCGCTGGACGGGCATGGAGCCCCCGGTTGCGGTGATGCGGCACGCTCTCCTGGAGGCCCTCGAGGCACGGGAGCGAAACGCCTAGCCAACTCGACCAAGGAGCTGCGACATGGAACTCACGGGGAAGACGGCGATCGTGACTGGCGGGGCGCGGGGGATCGGCGAGGCCATTGCGCGGACTCTCACCCGAGCCGGGGCACGCGTTGTCATCGGCGACATCCTGGAGCAGGAGGGCAAGAGCATAGCCGAGTCCATCCGGGCCGAGGGAGGGCAGGCGACGGTCGTGGCGACAGACGTCTCAACGCGGGCAGGTTTCGAGCGCTTGGTGGCGGCGACGATCCGGGAACGCGGGCAGGTGGATATCCTCGTGAACAACGCGGGCGCCCTCGGGATCGCGAAGCTCCTGGACACCACGGACGAGCTCTGGGAGCGGATGTTCGCCATCAACCTGAAGAGTGCCTTCTACGGCTGCCAGATCGTGGGTCGCCACATGGTGGAACGGAAGATCGAGGGGAAGATCGTGAACATCGCCTCTCAGAACGGCTTCATCGTCCGGGAGAAGGAGGGGGCCTACAGCGTGGCCAAGGCGGGAGTCATCCACCTTACGAAGTGCCTCGCGGTCGAGCTGGCGACCCACCACATCAACGTGAATGCGGTTGCACCGGGGGTTGTGCGGACGAACATCAGTAAGGGACTCTTCCCGCCCGAGGCCTATGCGGCCCGGCGGGAGGCCCACACCAAGGCGGTGCCCTGGGGCGAGATCGCCGAGCCGCAAGACATCGCCAACGTGGTTCGGTTCCTCGTGTCGCCGGAGGCCCGCTATGTGACGGGAGCTCTCATCGTGGCGGACGGCGGGCTCACGATCGACAAAACCATCATCCGACCGTCGTGAGGGGCGGGGACAGCAAGGGTTCGAAATATGCTGGCAACCGGGGACCGGATCTACACCAAGGTCTTGGAGATCGTGATTGGACTTCTCCTCGCGGAGATGATCGTCGTGGGGTTCGCGGCCGTCGTGGCCCGCTTCCTCCTGAGCGAGTACCTATCACTCTACTGGGCGGAGGAAGTCATCCGCTATTCCTTCATCTGGTCGGTGTTTCTGGTCTCCCCCCTCGTGATCCGCCGCGGCGCCAATCTGGAACTGGACATTTTCGTCCAGTGGATGTCGCCACAGGCCCGGCGAGCGGTCGCGCTGTTCAATAGCCTCATCATCCTGGTTTTCCTGGTGGTGTTAATCGTGCAGGGCATCCGGATGGTCCGGGTGAACGTAGAGCAGTTGTCGTCGGCGCTTGAGATTTCCATGGCGTGGATCTACTTGGCCGTGCCGACAGGGGGATGCTTGATGCTGTGGGAATATGTGGCCATCCTGGTCCGGGTCATACGTGGCAACCCGGAAAAGGTTCCGGAGGCGCGCCCGGTGGCTGTCCAATGATCGGCCTTCTGTTCGCGAGTTTCGGGCTGTTCCTGCTCTTGGGGATGCCGATCGTATTGGGGATCGGGGCATCAGCCCTGCTCGCCATGGTCTTGGAGGGGCAGATCCCGGTCTCGGCGATGGTCACCAAGATTTTTGGCGGGATGGACTCGTTCCCTCTCATGGCAATTCCCTTCTTCATTTTGGCTGGAGAGATCATGAACCGCTCGGGGATTACGGAGCGGATCGTGGAGTTTTCCGCGGACCTGGTGGGCTATTTCCGGGGCGGCCTCGCGCACGTGAACATCGTGACCAATATGATTCTCGCCGGGGTGTCGGGATCGTGTGTGGCGGACTGCTCGGCCACGGGGACGCTCCTTATCCCGGCCATGGTGAAGAAAGGGTATCCGGTCGAGTTCAGCGTCTGCCTGACGGCGTCCGCTTCCACCATGGGACCGATCATTCCGCCCAGCATCCTAATGATTCTGTATGGGTCCATGACCGGTGTGTCCATCGGGGCGTTGTTCCTCGGGGGATTCATCCCGGGGATTCTCATCGGCATCAGCTTAATGCTGCTGACCGTCATTTTGTGTCGGCGAGGCGGATTTGGTGCGCCAATGGAGGGCGGCTCGCTCGGACATCTCCGGGTGAGCTTTCCTCGCGCGGTCTGGGCGCTCCTGGTTCCCGTGATCATCCTGGGGGGTATCCTGTCCGGTATCTTCACGGCCACGGAGGCCGGGATCGTGGCCGTGGTCTACAGCCTGCTCGTCGGGCTCTTCGTTCTCCGGACGCTCAAGCCCAACAAGCTCCTCGGGATCCTGGTGGATTCGACGGTGACGGCCGGAATGGTGATGCTCATCATCGGGGTAGCATCCGCCTTCGGCTACCTGTTGACCCGCTGGCACT
>JBIOJT010000411.1:0-3596 GCA_044451055.1 Methylomirabilales bacterium (SeqCode) | reverse complement strand
GGGTGAGCGTGGGGACTGCCCGCGCCTCGGGGGCCGGGGGCCGATAGCCCAAGGCACTGTGCGGCGTCACGTCCTCAGCCACGAGCATCGCGGCCCAGACGCCCTTGATCTCGTAACTGCAGAGGCGACGCACGGCACGCATTGCTACGATGATCACGATGAGGCGCGAAAGGGACCGAGGAGTTACGTCCCCCCAGACCGGCGCCGTCGCCGGTACGTCTCCTGGTGTCCCGTGAGCCACGCCTCGGCGATCCCACGCCCGAGGCGTTGCCGGGCCACGATCGATCCGGCCTCGATGGCGGCCTGGGCCTTCGCGGCTCTCTCCTCGGAGATTCCCACGCGATTTGTGATCTGCCAAATTGCAGCTGCCTCGCCCCCTTCCTGGGGCGTCTCCTTGGCGGCCTCGATTTCAGCCTGGAGTTCCGTGAGCGGGTCTGCGGGGACCTCTCCCGCCTCGACGGCCTGCCCCACGCGGTGAAGGAGGCAGGATTCGAAATCCCCCAGCGGCCCTACTTTGTCACCGGCCACGAGGACACTGCTCGTCTGCCGGGCGATCTTCTCCGTTCCCTCACGCTTGGCCCAGGGATTCGATGCAACTCGGGATGGTATTCGCGGGGGTATTCACCCCCGTGCTCATCGGGGAAGCCTAAATCTCCCCCTACCACCCATCGGAGTCTCTTCCCTTCCCCGGATTTGGCGGACGGTGGGTCCTCGTGCGGTCGGATCGAGCAGCGAGCGTAATCCGGATACCTTGCCGTCAATCCCGGTGCCCGGGACTCCTCCAGGCTGAATATATCCAAGGATATAGGAGTCTGTCCATCCCTGGTGGGAAACCGACCACGCCCATTCAGGCCAGGAACTTTGCGACGGTCTCCTGCATAGAGCTGACGCACCTGCCGACCGATCCAATCCCCTGATTTTGCAGGATCCATCCGCTTTAGCCTACCTCACTTGCACGGCCTTTCTCCTATCGTGCGTCTTGGCACCCCGCTCGCATAATCCTGGGGTATGACCAAGAACCGGTCGTCGGATCTTTCTCCCGTTTCGCCTCCCTCCTCGGCGACATGGAGGTCTGCAATGCTGAAGCGGCTCGACTTTCGATTGGCCCCGCTGTCTGGCGTCCGTAGCCTGCTTCTCGCGACCGCCCTGGCCGTGCTGGCCTCGCCGGCGTGGGCTGCACCCTCGATCGTTCAGCAGAATACCGGATACTTGGCGGGCGCTAGCTCGCTCACTGTGACGCTTACCAATCGAACGACCGTCAACAATGTCCTGATCATGGTGGGAGGGATCGACGCAAACAGCCTCAACACTCCGAGCGGGGGTGGCGTAGCTACATGGTCGAAGGCCACCGCATCGGATGCTAATGCGAACTGCGAAATTTGGTATGGCGTCGTCACGACCTCGTCGAGTGCCGGCGTGACGATTACCATTAGCGGTAGCGGCTATGCCCATATGAACCTGACCGAGTGGAGCGGGCTCAATGGCACCCTGGACAAGGCGGCTGCCCAAAGTAACACCACGAGTCCAGCCTCTGCGTCTAGCATCACCACGACAAACGCCAACGATCTTCTGATCTTCGCGGCTGCGATCTTTCTTGGGAATACTGCTGGGCCTCCAACAGCAGGGGGCACGTCGGGGTCGTGGGAGGCAATGAACTCAATTGCGGTCACCGGCTTCAATGATGTGCAGTCCTCTTGGTACCAGGTTGTTTCGGCCACTGGCACATACAACCCAACCTCGGCGGTGGCTCCTACTCCTAGTAGTGGGACGGATGCCGCCATCGCGGCGTTCCAGGTGGCGTCGTGCGGGACGCCCGACGACCCGAGCTACGTCGCGGCCAACGCCCAGTCCGCACAGGCAATCGTCTATTGGGCAAGCGCCAACTCGGCGCTGATCCTGCGGAACACGGCATCCATCGCCACCGCCCCGACGAACGGGACGACCTACACCGCGGGCAACCTGATCGGCACCTCCACGGTCATCTTCGACGGCACAAATGCCATCGCCAATGTGACCTGCACCGAAACGAGCTGCACCGACACCAGCGTCACGACTGGCACCTACTACTACAAGGTCTTCGCGAACTCGGGGCACTGCTACTCGCCCGGCACCACCACCCAGGTGATTGCCCGGCCGGGGGTCACCTCAAACAGCCCCTGGTCCTACAACCTGGCCGGCGGGTCGACGCTGGTGGCCGGGATCGCGGGGACGGGCACGATCTACACCGGCTCCAACGCGAAGGCGATCATCGGCCTCAACACGGGCAACGGCACGCCGAACGGCACCCAGCTCTGGGCCCCGGTGGCCACCACCTCGCCGATCCAGGCGTGGCTGTCCTGGGTGCCGACGTACAGCGGGTGGGCGTACCGGAAGGCCATCACCATCGACCACACCAAGGTCCTCGCGACGCTGACGAATTTCCCGGTCCTGATCAGCATTACCGATGCCGCCGGTTTAGGGACGTATGCCCAGCCCAGCGGCAACGACATCTTCTTCACGGCCGCCGATGGAGAGACGAAACTCGCCCATGAGATCGAGCAGTATACCAGCGGCACCGGCCAGCTCATCGCCTGGGTCCAGGTGCCCAGCCTGTCCAGCACCGCCGACACCGTGCTCTACATGTACTACGGGAACTCCACGGCCCCGAACCAGCAGAACGTCACCGGCACCTGGGATGCGAACTTCATAGGCGTCTGGCATCTCAAGGAGAGCGGGACGGGCATAGCCGGGGAGTTCAAGGACAGCACGACCAATGCGAATAATGGCCAGGGCGGGGCCGGAACGGCGACCGCCGTCCCCACGCAGGTCACCGGGGGGCAAATCGGGGCTGGGCAGAGTTTTAACGGGACTAGTCAGTATATTCAAGTCCCCAACAGCGCTAGTCTGAATCCGGGAGCAGGCTTCACCATGGAGCTCTGGGTCAACCCGACCACCACGAATGGAACGAAGCCCCTCGGCATGTGTGTGCTGGGCACTGGTGGCTATATGTTCGGGATAGGCGGGACCCTGAATCCGCAGCTCGAAGTCCCCACCGACAGCGAAAACTTCAATCAGCTCACCGTCACTGCCGCAAGATGGGCGCATGTGGCGGTCACCTACACCACCAACGGGACCTTTAATGGGTACGTCCATGACAGCGGGGGGCCGCAGGTGTACAATGTGGCGGCCGGCACCACCAACATCGCACCGACCACCGCCAATCTGCTAATCGGAAATGGGTGTTATTCCGCGTTGTATAGCGGCCTGATGGACGAGGTCCGCCTCTCCAACACAGCCCGCTCGGCCAACTGGATCCAGACCGAGTACAACAATCAATCCTCCCCGGGCGTGGGCTCCTTCATCAAGACGCTGGGGACCGCGCAAGCCTACAGTGACGCGGGTGTATTCGGCGCGGACCAGAGCGGCACGGCCTATAGAGTGGGCGGCACCTCCGGGAGCAGCGCCTGGCAGGTCCAGCCGAATGCGGGCGTCGACCTGTTCCAGGCTTCCGTGGCGGTCCAGGCCCGGACCTGGTCGAACGCGGCGTTCCAGACGGCCTACAGCGACGACGTGCTCTTCGTGCCCACCCGGAACGGCAGCGCCACCACCAACAAGCT
>JBIOJT010000410.1:0-3605 GCA_044451055.1 Methylomirabilales bacterium (SeqCode) | reverse complement strand
CCCTTCGTCGGATGCCCCCATGCGCGGCCGCGACAGCAGTCGGCTGGCAGCGATTCTGTCAAGCATGCGGAAGAGCACTCAACCGGTGGCCTGCAGCAGGCGCACCTCGCGCTGCGGGAATGGAATCTCGATGCCTTGCTCCCGAAAGCGGTCCAAGAGCGCCCGGTACACCTCGTAGTGTACCCTCCAGAAGTCATCGGCCCTGCACCAGGGACGGAGAGTGATCTGGATCCCCGAGTCGGCCAGCCGAGTGATGCCCACATCCGGCGGGGGGTCCTTCAGGACCCGCGGGTTCTCCCCCAGCACGTCCCGGACGGTGCGGAGGGCCCGGTCCAGATCCTCGTTGTAGCCCACCTGCACCGTGAGCGTCACCCGGCGCTCCCCGGTGTAGTTGTAGATGATCTCGCCCACGATCTTCCGATTCGGCACGATCACCCGCGCATCCTCCAGCGTCCGCAGGACGGTCATGGTCAGATCAATGCTCTGGACCTGACCCTTCACCCTCCCGATCTCGATGTAGTCGCCGATGCGGAAATGCCGCGACAGCATGATGCTGAGGCCGGCCGCCAGGTTAGCCAGGATGCCCTGGATGGCGAAGCCGGCCGCGACCCCTGCCACGCTGATGCCGGCCACCAAAGCGGTCACCTGCACCCCGAACTTGTCCAGCGCCAGGATAGCCGTGAACAAGAGAACCAGTGCCTTTCCCGCCCGGACCAGCAAGCGCTGCAGGTGGACGTCGATTGTCGTTCGCCCTAGCGACCGCTCGATGAACCTGCCTACGATTCGTGCGCAGAGGAGTCCGACGAAAAGGATGGCCACCGCCGCCGCCACCTGGAAGCTGTAGCGGACCAGCAGGTCAGTCACGATCTTGCTGACATCGGGGATCTCCATGGCTGCCTCCTCTGAGAGAATGAATCAACGCGGGGATCACTCAGGAATCCCGAATCATCATGGAATCCGCTGCCTGCCGGCACATATATCACGACTCCGCCCACCCCCAAAAATGAGAAACCCGCCGGACGATCAGCCGGCGGGTTGGCGTGGGAGCTCCTGCATTGCCTACATCCGGTACTTGCCAAAATCCTCCGGTTTGAGATTCTCCAGCCACTCTTTCCACTTGTCGGTCTCTTCCTTCTCCTCGGAGATTTCCACGCTCTTGGCCTGAGAGACCACTTTCTCCGTCACGAAGATGGGGGCGTTGACCCGCAGGGCCAATGCGATGGCGTCGCTGGGCCGGGCGTCAATGTTGATCACGTTTCCGTTGTGATTCAGCTCGATCACCGCGAAGAAGGTATTGTCCTTCAGGTCGTTCACGATGACCTGCCGCACCGTCACCCCCAGCCCATCCAGGATGCTCTTCAGCAGGTCGTGCGTCATGGGCCGGGGCGTGGAGACCTTCTCCAGCTCCAGGGCGATGGCGTTGGCCTCGAAGATGCCGACCCAGATGGGGAGCGCCTTGCGCTCGTCCACATCCTTCAGGATGATGATGGGCATATTGGTGATGGGGTCCAGAGCGATCCCCCGCACCGTCATCTTGATGAGCATGGGGTCCTCCTCATCTCCCCTGCTCCTGGAAGAAGGGGTGGAGCTTCCCGTAGCCGACTTCCAGGTATTCCGGCATCACCTTGGTGTCCGCCAGGACCGGCATGAAGTTCGTGTCGCCGAGCCACCGCGGCACCACGTGCAGGTGGACGTGCTCGGCGATCCCGGCGCCCGCGATCTTCCCCAGATTGTAGCCGATGTTGAATCCCTCGGCTCGAAACGCACGCTGGAGGACCTGGGTACAGCGCTGGGCCGATTGCATGATTTCGAGGGATTCCTCGGGAGAGAGTTGGCCGAAGTCCGCGCAGTGCCGGTAGGGCACGATCATGAGGTGGCCGTTGGCGTACGGGAACAGGTTCATCACCACGTAGGTCAACGGCCCGCGATGTAAGATGAGGTTCTTGCGATCATGCGCCTCGCGCGGCTTGTCGCAGAACAGACACCCATCGCCGCGCGCGCCCTCGATGTAGGCCATGCGCCACGGAGCCCAGAGCGTCCACGTCATCACCGCCCCCGCGGCGGGGACTTCGACGGGGTGGGGTGTTCCTCCTCCAGGCCGAGCCGGTAAATGGCGATCGAGCGGCCTACACCTTTGAATTTAGCATCGCCCACATACTCTAGCAAGAAATTTTTTTGCAGGACGTCGTCGTGGAATCGATGACCGCCGCCGCCCGCTCCCGCCAGCGGCTGGCAGTCCACCACCTTCACCACTTCCTCAACCGTGTCCTGGCTGACCACGATCCCCGTGTTGTAGAGGGTCCCATCCTCATCCACCCAAACATCCTGCGCCCCGGTTCGCGTCTTTGCCGCCGCCGGCTGGGGCGCCCCGATCCACGCCTCGTCGTCGAAGGTGGAGGCCTGAGTCTTGCCGGAGCCGGACAACCGGCCGGCAATGTTCACGTTGCGTCCGATGACGGTATGATCCATGTTGTGGTCGTCCACGATGAAGTGGGCGACCTGCGCGCGGCCCGTGTGGACGCTGATCCCCATCTCGAAGTGGGTCCGGCCGGCGGCGCGCAGGGCCCGCATCATTCCCTGGAGGGCCAGGGCCGTGCGCAGGGCATTCAACTCGTCCTGGCGGGTGAGGCGCGCCGCGCCGAAGGTGATCATCACCCCGTCGCCGGTAAACTTGTCGATCTTTCCGCGGTACCGTTCCACGATGGAGGCCAGCGGATCGAAGACCTCGTACAAATGATGGGTCAACTCCCGCTCCGAGACCGCGCCTTCCGAGGTGCGGGTGAAGCCTCGGAGGTCGGCGAAGATGACCGTGATCTTGCGGGCTAGGTTCATGACCTCGCCGTCGGGATGGAAGCGGTACAGCCGTCCCTCCTCGTACAACTCGCGACGCTGGACCTCCGAGTGCTCCGGCCCAGCGAGGGCCACAGCCTGGCGCATCAGATCCACTGCCTCGCTCCGCTTCACGGCCTGGAGGACATCCGCGTAGTCTGCGAGAAGCTCGCTCCAGCTCCGGCCCACCCCGGTCGCCGCCTTCAGGGCCGAGTTGCCCAAGAGCTTGCTGCCCAGACCGTTGAGGTCCCCCAGGAGGTAGGTCACCACGCGCGTGTTAAACAGGATTTTGGTGGCAGCCTTCTCGTCGTCGTACAACTCGGGGCGGACGGAGGGGAAAGTACGTCGCAACAGCTCAAGCAACCGGGCCTCCTTTCGCTGGAGGCCTTCCCGGAGGCGCTCTCGGCTGGCGGCGTAGATCTCCTTGAACTCTCGGAACGTGAGACGGAAGCGCTTATTCTGATCGACCAGGACCTGGCCCAGGTTGAGGCGGGCCATGCTGACCTCGGTCAGCGGCAGCTGGTCATCGATAATGCAGTCGATGAGCCGGGGGTTGAACCGGGAGCCCAGATTGTAGCGAAGCTTGTCCCCCTTCTGACTCTTGAACCACGTCCAGGCCTTGTTGCGGGCGTTGCGGTAGGAGCCCTGCAGCAAGTGGTGCATCTGATACTTGATGTCGATCTTGATCCCGGGCTGGGAAAAGAAGCCCTGGATGACCTCGGCGGCACCCCTGGAGTGGGCGAGCCAAAACAGATTCAGCAGCCCGAGGCGGCGCT
>JBIOJT010000409.1:0-3611 GCA_044451055.1 Methylomirabilales bacterium (SeqCode) | reverse complement strand
GTGGGGATCGGGGTCATCGCGGCCGCGATCGTGGGGCTCAGGATGTGGTACCGGACATCCTCCGGGAAGCTGGCCGTTGACGGTTTCATGCTGAAAACGCCCGTCTTCGGGGTTCTGATCCGGAAGGTGGCGGTGGCCAAGTTCACCCGCACCCTGGGCACGCTGATCAGCAGCGGCGTGGCCATCTTGGATGGGCTGGACATCACGGCCCGGACAGCGGGCAACAAGGTGGTGGAGGGTGCGGTCCTTCGGACCCGGGCATCCATCGCCGAGGGCAAAACCATTGCCGAGCCCTTGAAGGCGTCCGGCGTGTTTCCGCCCATGGTGGTGCAGATGATCGCGGTTGGGGAGCAGACCGGCGCCCTGGACGCCATGCTGAGCAAGATTGCCGACTTCTATGATGAAGAGGTGGACACCGCGGTAGCGAACTTGACCGCGCTCTTGGAGCCGATGCTCATGGTGTTCCTGGGGGTGATCATCGGGGGCGTGGTCATCGCCATGTATCTCCCGATCTTCAAACTCGTCACGGTGGTGGGCAAGTAGACGCCACGGGCTCCGGCTGGGATCGGGGGCCGCGCGAGCGGCCCCCGATTTCCTTCTGGGGGTTGGATGTCGGTGACGGAAAACACCCTGAGTCCGCCCACGGAGGCGGGTGGCCTGCTCTTGAAGCTGAAGTGGCTGACCGGCCTTCGGCTGCTGCTGGCCTCCGCCCTCCTGGGGTCGGCGGTCGTCCTGGACTTGCACGAGCGCCTCCCGTTTCCCACCTCCCCGCTCTATGGGCTGCTGGCCCTCACCTTCGCGCTTTCCCTCATCTATGCCCTGGCGCTGCGGAAGCAGTGGTTTCTCCTGGCGCAGGGCTTGGGCCAGCTCGCCCTGGACCTCCTGCTGGTCAGTCTCCTGGTCCACTTCACCGGTGGCCCGGAATCGGCCCTCCCCTTCATGTACATCTTCGTGATCTTCGCGGCTGCCAACCTCCTGAAGCGTCGGGGGAGCCTCATCGTGGCAGCGCTTAGCAGCGGGTTGTACGGCGGCCTGGTGGCGGCGGAGTGGACGCAGGTTATTCGACCGGTGGAGTTTGCGGGGAGCCTCGCAGCGCTTCGGCCGGCGGGCTATGCCGTCTATCAGGTCCTGATTCACACGGTCGCCTTCCTCGCCGTGGCGATCCTGAGCAGCCACCTGGTGGAACGACTCCGGCGAGCGGGGCAGGAGTTGGAGCAGCGCGGCCTGGATCTCCGCAACCTCCAGAAGCTGCACCAGGCCATCATCGCCAACATCTCCAGCGGGATCCTCACCCTGGATCTCGACGGCCGCGTGATCGCCTTCAACAAAGCGGCCGAGCGGATCACGGCGTACACCTTCGAGGACCTGCGGGATCGCCTCTGGCAGGCCACCCCGTTCGCAGCATGCTCCAGCCTGACCGATTTCTTCGCCCAGCCGAACACCCCCCTGTCCGCCTCGGCGACGGAACTGTATATCGAGCGGCGGGATGGCCGGAGCATCCCGATCGGCCTCGCCTGCTCCCCCCTGCGGGGCGACGACGGCAGGCCAGTCGGCGTGGTGGCCATCTTCCAGGATCTCACCGAGCGCAAACAGGTGGAGGAACAGCTCCGCCGCGCGGATAGATTGGCGGCCCTGGGACAATTGGCCGCCAACATCGCCCACGAGGTCCGGAATCCCCTGGCGGCGATCAGTGGGTCGGTGGAAGTCCTGAGGGAGGATCTCGCGATCACCGAATCGAATCGCGACCTCCTGGGCATCGTCCTGCGAGAGGCGCACCGCCTGAAGCTGATCACCGGCCAGTTCCTGGATTTCGCCAAGCCCCAGCCGTTACTTTTCCGTCCCTGTGCTTTGCGACCGCTGGTGGAAGAGACCCTCGCTCTTGTGGCCAAGAGCAGCGAGTACAATCCCAAGACGACCTGGACCGTGACAGAGGAGCCGGCGGATCTCTACGCGCTGGCGGATTCCGATCAGCTCCGACAGGTGGTATGGAACCTCTGCCTCAACGCCATGCAGGCCATGCCCGAGGGAGGATGCCTTACCCTCTCCTTGCGGCTTGCGCCGCACAGTGGTCAATTCGTCAATTCGTCAATTGGTCAATTGCAGAAGACCCAGCCTTCGGAACAAGGCGACAAATTGCCCACTCGGCAAATGAACCAATTGACGCCACCCCCAGGCAGCGAGGAGTGGGTTGAGATCGCTTTCCGGGACACGGGTCGAGGGATTCCGCCGGAGGAACTGGGTCGGATCTTCGATCCATTCTACACGACCAGGCCCTCAGGGACTGGTCTGGGCCTGGCCATTGCCCGCAAGATTCTGGAGAGTATGGGCGGTCGCATCGAGGTGACGAGCCGCCAGAACTTCGGGACCACCTTCCGGCTCTGGCTGCGCCGGGCCCCCGTGGCCGTGGGCGCACAGAGCAGGACGTAGGATCGGAGGTACAGCGTGAGCCGGATCCTCGTGGTGGACGATGAGGAGTCCATGCGGGAGTTCCTCCGAATTATGCTCCAGAAGGAAGGCCACGATGTGTCTACCGCTGAGGACGGTGAGGCCGGCTTGCACCTGGCTATGGATCGGGGGGCGGACCTCGTCATCTCGGATATCAGGATGCCGAGGTTGGATGGGGTGGGCCTGCTGACTCGGCTGCGTGAACACGGCCTGGAGACCCCGGTGATCTTGGTAACCGCGTATGCCTCGCGGGACGCGGCCATCCAGGCGATGAAGCAGGGGGCCTTCGACTACATCACGAAACCATTCAAGCTGGACGAGATCCGACTGGTCATCCACCGGGCCCTCGCCGAGGCTGAGCGACGCCACCGAGCCGAGGCGGCGACGCCGGCGGTGGCGGAAGAGCCAGTGCTGCACGGGATCATCGGTCGGAGCCCGAAGATGGTGGAGCTCTACACCCTCATCGGCCGGGTGGCGGCAGTGAACTCGGCCATCCTGATCACGGGGGAGAGCGGCACCGGCAAGGAGATGGTGGCGCGTACGATCCACTACAACTCACCCCGAAACGCCAGACCCTTCGTAGCGATCAACTGCGGTGCCATCCCGGAGCAGCTTCTTGAAAGCGAACTCTTCGGCCATGTCAAGGGCTCATTCACCGGCGCCGTCACCAGCAAGGCGGGGCTCCTGGAGGTGGCCGGGGGCGGCACCGTATTCCTGGACGAGGTGGCGGAGATGAGCCCGATGCTCCAGGTGAAGCTCCTGCGCTTCCTCCAGGACCACATCTTCCGTCGCGTCGGCGGCACCGAGGACATCGAGGTCGACGTCCGCATTATGGCTGCCACGAACAAGAACCTGACGCAGATGATCCAGCAAAGGACATTCCGGGAAGACCTCTTCTACCGACTGAACGTGATCTCCGTGGAGCTGCCGCCGCTGCGGGAACGCTGGGAAGACATCCCGCTCCTGGCCAGGAACTTTCTCGAGCAGTTCGCAACCCGGGTGGGCCGACCGGCCATGGGGATCGCCCCCGAGGCCATGGAGGTCCTCATGGCCTACGCCTGGCCCGGGAACGTTCGGGAGCTGGAGAATGTCATCGAACGCGCGGTCGCCTTGACGACCGGCGACGAGGTGCGGGTGGAGAGCCTCCCGCCCAGCGTGCTGAGGCC
>JBIOJT010000408.1:0-3616 GCA_044451055.1 Methylomirabilales bacterium (SeqCode) | reverse complement strand
GAGCGTGACCTCCGGCGGGGCGTTCAAGCGAACCGGCGTGAAGGTGGTGCCGATCCCTCGACTGACGTACAGGCGAGAAGCGTTGATCCGGTACAGCCCTTCGGGATAGGGGGTCCGGAGATGGGCCATGCTGATGGCCCCCCCGGGCAAGGGCAACTTGATCTGACCCCCATGCCAGTGACCTGCCAAGGTCAGCGGGATCCCACGGGCAGCGGCCTGGGGGAAGATCTCCGGGCGATGGGACAGGAGAAGCGTCGGGACGGCGGCGTCCAAACCCCGCAAGGCGGCCTCCAGGTCGGGCTGCCCAAACTGGAGGTCGTCGATCCCGGCGACCGCGAAGGGCCCTCGCTCTGTCCGGATCATCACGTGTGTATTGTTCAGGAGGGAGATCCCCCGCTGGCGGAAGATCGCCTGGATCTCGTCCGGCCTCCCCCACAGGTGCTCGTGATTCCCCAATGTGGCAAAGGTGCCGTAGCGGGCGCGGACACGCACCATCTCCTCCACACAGCCCGGGAAGAACGCCATCGAATTCGAGATGAAGTCCCCGGTGAGGACAAACAGATCGGGCTGGAGGGCGATGACCTGGTCGGCGTAGCGTCGTATCTCTTGTTGAGTCATGTAGATGCCGGCATGGATGTCCGTGAGCTGGACAATTCGCAATGGCTGGCCAAACGGCACGCTGAGCTCCTGGACCTCGTAGGCCTTGCCGGCGTAAGCGGCCCCGTAGCCGGAGAGCAACATAGGAGCGGCTGCAAGCCCACCCACCCCGGCTTGCAGGAGGCGACGGCGGCTGATGCTTCCCGGACCGGAGGCGGCTGGCTCGGCCCGACCCCGAAGGGCCCCGGCGAGCATCCGCCCCAGACTGCAGGCGACGCGCGACAGGAGCAGGAGCAAGGCGGAGAAGAGCGAGCCAAAGTTCCACACGGCTACCGGGTAGAAGAGGCCGATCTGAGCCGCCATGGGAGGGTTTAGCCAGGGGAGATGACTGAAGAGGAGATAGGCGTTGAGGGCGAAGATCAGGCCCATAGCCACGGCGACCAGGCCGATGGCTCGGGTCTTGAACCGGACGGAGCGGTTGGAGGACAGGATCGCTCGCCGGATGCGGGCAAAGAGATACGCCTGGGCGAGGAGCGCGAGTGCAACGAATATCAGGCGCAGCCCGGGGAGCCGGATTCCGAAATGCATGGGGCGATTTCAATCGCGGGAAATGTCCAAAGAGATCACTAGGCGCGAGCGCACCTGCTCATGCAGGTGGAACAGGCGCCCGCGCCCGCGCGGAAGGACGCGCAGGCATACTTGTTGATGGCGTAGCTCTGGCCCTCCGCCGGCTCGGCGAGGGCGCCGGCCGGACACTGGGTGATGCAGTCGCCGGGACAGCCCGCGCAGGTGTCGATCGCCGGGCGCCGGGTGGGGGGCAGCGGCGCATCGGTCAGGAGACAGGCGAGACGGACGCGCGGCCCGAACTGTTCCGTGAGGAGCAGGCTGCTTCGGCCGATGCGGCCAAGCCCCGCGTACTCAGCCGCATGCTTGAAGGAAAGGATGCCGCGCTGGAACCGCAGATCCACCGGCGTGCCCTGAGAAGGGAGGGGGAGGGTACGGTAGCCCTCGGCCCGGAGCACCCTGGCGAGGCTATACAGGGCGCGGTTCAGCCGGCTGTTCATGAAGTCTAGATGGGGCGTGCACAGCTCGCGCGCGGCCGCTTCGCCTACCAGCTTGTCCGGCTCGACCAACTGCAGCACCTCGGAAAACAGCTCCGCCCCCAACACTACGAGGGAGCGCGCGCCGGGCAAGAGGGAGGCGGCAGAGTCGTGGAGCGGTGTGCCGGCGGCGTCCGACACGCTGGCCACGCCGGAGAGATCGATGTCGTGCAGTGTGGCGAAGGCGCGTTGGCGCAGCGCAAGCTCGTCCACCGGGATCGTCATGGGGGCTCCCCCTGAGGTCACATCAGATTCGCGGCTCTCAAATGTCCCACCGGCGCCCCAGGCTGTCAATACACCGTCGACCGCTTCCTGTCGGTCGTATCGTCCACCTGACGACGACCGCATCCTCGGAGTAGCGCGGGGACCATTCATCCCCCGGCTCTTTCCCCGGCTGTCTCAAATGAACGGCACGCGAGCCTCCACCCCAGCCGGGAAGACTGTGGGGAGGTGGGGTAGCGTTGGTGGTCGTGAACCGTCTGGGTTACTTGCCGCCTGCCTGCCTGGCCCCCTGGACGAACACGAGGAGCGAGAAGAACAGGGCGAGGAACATCGCGGCGCCACCCGTCCACATGAGGGGGTACAGCACGTAACCGGGCGCGTGAGGAGAAAAGCCGGGATTCAACCAACGCCCCCAGAAATAAACCGAGTCGCGAATGGGATAGAGCACCAGCCCCAAGACCGCAAGCCGGGACGCCCACACGCGCAGCGCATGGCTGGCTTGCTTCTGGATTCCCACGATGACGCCTATTGCGATGTTGAACAGGGCGAACATCCAGGCATAGAGCCGCATGTTGTAGCCGGCTTCCCGGGAAGAATTTGAGACCCGGACGTACGAGGCCGGATTGTAGTTTGTAAAAAAGATCCCAGCGGCCCGGTAGGCGGGTCCGCGCTTCATATCCACGACTTGGTGGTCCAGCAGGTTGGTCGAGCCCTTGGTGTCAACCACGGCTGCTGCCGCCTTCTCGTTGAACGCATGCAGGGCCACTGTTCGCTCGATGAAGAACGTCATGGACAAAAACAGCATCATCACCACCAGCCCCAGGACCACGTTCTTGTTCCCCATCGCCAGGTTCATGGAGTCCCCCTTTCGAGCGATGCCGGCCCGCGGCGGATCCGAGCTCCTCGAATGCCCCTCTGCCCTCGGGCCTCAACGGGCCCGATGTTGCGTCTCGGAGCAGACGTCGCGGGCCAGAAATCTGTCCGCCTGGGCGTGGAGACGCGGTCGAGCCATCGGCAGCCCGGCCAGCAGGGCATCCATCCCTTGAGGCACAAACTGGTGTTGGTAGAAGAGGTCGAATCGTACCTCGCTACCAACCGTCCGTAATTCCAACCGGAAAGGAGATAACTGGCGTGTCCGGATCACCGGATCCCGAGCCTCCCCTTTCGTTTGCGAAACGAGTCGGTCCCGGATATCCACCCCGACCAGTTCAAATTCCAGCGATCGGACCTCAGACCAGGGGCTTTGGGCGATCCCATCGAACTGGAGCCGACCCGGCTCGGGCGTCTGGCAGTTCCAGTACAAGACCACATGGGCGCTGCCGACCCGATGAGCAAAGGTGTCCAACGACACTGGCGAGGACGTCACCGGGGCCTGTCCGGACACGCACCCCATCAGGCTCAGCACGAGTGGCACGACCAGCAGAGATCTCGTGAACATGATTTCCCTCCCGGAGGCTTGCCGGCCCTCCCGTGAAGGGTCGGTTCCGAGGACGCCGGCGGGAGCCTATCTCTCACCTGCCCACGAGTCAACCGGAATCCCGAGCTCAATCGTCGTCACTGTCAACGCGGCGGGATCAGTTCCTTCCCCTCAAGCAAATGTCTGGGTGCCCCGCGAGTCGTGTAGCGGAGGCAACGTAGAGTGGTCACAATGCGCTTGACAAGATGCTCCACCGCTTGTAGCGTTTTACGTCCTAGAT
>JBIOJT010000407.1:0-3643 GCA_044451055.1 Methylomirabilales bacterium (SeqCode) | reverse complement strand
TCTGTGCTGTTCTCGCCTCGTGGACCCGTCCGATTCACTCACTACCCAGACCCATGCCCGCGGCAATGACTGCCCTCCCGCCTACTCGACCGGAAGCACGTAGCTGCTCGTTGCATGGGCAACGAGGGCCTCGGGCTTGTCACTCGTGTGGAGGTGAATCTCGCCGTAGGCGATGCGCCGGCCCAGCTTGAGGACGCGGGCCCCGGCCAGCACGTCTCCGCCCGAGGCCGGCCGGAGGAAGCTCATTTTCTCGTTGGTTACCGCCATCGCCCGGAGGCCGACCTGACCCAGGATGGCAAAATAGATGGCCACGTCGGCAAGCGTCATCAGCATTCCGCCACAAATGATGTTTCCCGGACGCATCCAGCGAGGGTCGGACTGGAGCCGGGCGACGGCGCTTCTCCTCCCGATCTCCTCGCAGGTAATCCCCAAGGGTCGGACGAAGGGCACCTGATCGTCAACGAAACGGTCCAAAGCCGCCCGCGTCAGCTCTGCTGGTTCCATCCTTCGACCCCTCCCCTGACTGGCCGTCACCTTTACATCGGAAGGCGCAAGGTATATCTTGTGTAGCATTGTCGAGGCATGCTACCTATTCTGTAGGTACATCGTCAAGAGAAATCCCACCTGTCCTGCTCAGGAGGAGGAGATGGAGCTTCGATCGCTCATTCTCGGCTGGTTGCTGGAGGGCCCCTGCCACGGGTATGAGCTTTTGCAGCGCTTGGTGCCATTCGAGCCGGGCAGCGCCGGGCTAAACGAAGGGCGCCTCTACAAGCTTCTTGGAGACCTGGAGCGAGGGGGGTTTACACGGCACCTGATCGTTCGCCAGAAGGGGTTACCCGACCGCAAGGTACTGCGTCTGACCCGGGCAGGCAAAGCGGCATTCTTTGAATGGCTGCAAAATCCCCCGGCCCGCGAAGAACCGGCCAGGTACGACTTCTTCCTGCGGGATCCGTTCTTGGTCCGCTTGTTCTTCGCACACCATCTCCGACGTGCCGGGGAGCGAGCGCTGATCCGCCGTCACATCCAAGAGGTAGAATCACGCATCCGGGAGTTCACCCGGTTGCGTCAGGATGCCACCTCATTCCCGGCGGCCCCCAGACGCCTCGAGATCCTGGTCTTGGGGTTGGAGTATCTCGTGACCAAACTCCGCTGGCTGCGGAGGCGGCTGGCTCGCCTTGAGCGTTCGACCCGCCGACGGCAACGCGCCCGGCCCAAGGGCCGCCAGGCTGTCCATAGGACTTGAGGACGGATGCCTCCGACGAAGGCAATACCCCCACGAAGCCTCACGGGACGGGATGCTCGATTGAACTCCGAGGATCCGGGTCTCGCTCTCCAATTCGGCAGTTGAAGGACCGGGCCCCCGAGCAATGCGCGGACCCTCCCTTCCTTCGATCGCCACGAGGTCGCGCTGAGGCCGGGCTCTGTCGCCGTCCTACCGGCAACAGGATGCCGCTCGAGGTACGTGGAGGTCCTGCCACATGGCCACGGCCGGGGCGCAGCAAGCGCCGCGGAATTGGGATGTCTGCTGGATCGCGGGCGGGACCTCCGTCCGATCAATCCGCCTGAACCCCCAGGATTCGGCCAGTGGGACGATGGTCGTCGTCAGCACATATGCACGCTCGACCCCCGTGCCCCGCGCCCTCTCTGCCAGCCCGTCGTAGAGACGTCGCCCCAGGCCCGATCCCCGATACGCCGGATTCACCACAAGGGAACGGAAGAGCGCATCCGACCCCTGCACCTCCATTCCGCCGCAGCCCACGACACTGCCCCGGTGCCGGGCCACCAGGAAATCCGGGAGATGCGACGTCACGTCCATGGGAAGGCCCGCTTCCTCCAAGAGTCTTTCGATGGCAGGAAGGTCCTCTTCACGCGCAGGGGCAACGGTGACCTCCGCTGTCACAGCCGCGGGATGCGGCTTGACTCCCTCGAACCGCGCGCTCCAGATATTGCCCGCGGCGGCTTCGGCCAAGATGGCAGCGCTCTGCCCCGCGCCCTCGCCCACCCCGCAGCAGGTGCTGGCGAACAGTCCCATGAGTTGGCTTGCGTCATACACGGTCCGGGCGGCGACCCGGACGTCGCGCAGCCCAGCCGCCACGAGTCCTTTGGCGTATGCCTCCTCACTGATGGCCCCGGCCAAACAGCCGGTCCAGGCATCCCGGCTCTGCCGTACGGGCTCGGGGAGCTCTTGGGCCACGATGTCGGAAATCGAGATGCGGCCTCCGGGCCGGAGGATCCGGGCGATCTCGCCGAACACCGCCGGCTTGTTCGGACTCAGGTTGATCACACAGTTCGAGATCACCCAGTCCACGGAGGCGTCCTCGACCGGCATCTTCTCGGCCTCACCGAAGCGGAACTCGACGTTGGTGACGCTGGCCTCGCGGGCATTCTGGCGGGCGCGCTCGATCATCTCGGGGGTCATGTCCAGGCCGATCACCTTGCCGGTCGGCCCTACCTTCCCTGTCGCGATGAAGCAGTCGATCCCTGCGCCAGAGCCGATGTCCAGCACCACCTGGCCGGGTTCAACCCCGGCAAAGGCCAGCGGATTCCCGCAGCCGAAGGAGTTCTGGACGGCGTCCGCCGGCAGCCGGCTCAGTTCGTCCTGGTCGTAGCCCGCGATCTTCGCGAAGGTGCCCTTCGCTTCGATCAGAGCCACCCCGCAGCACGAATCTGCGATTTGCACGGGCTGGGATGTGGCCGGTCCGCAGCAGGAGGGCTCCTGCTGGATGGCCCTGGCATACCGGGTCCTCACCGCCTCTTTGATGTCCTGCTCACCGAACTTGTTCGTGCTCACAGCAACCCTCCTTGGCCTGTGCGATTGGCAATGGATCCAGCAACCCCTTGAGTGCCTCCCGCGCCTGCGCCCGGGGGCGCCCGCCATTGGTGGCGACCGCCGCCGCCATAGCCTCGCGGATCGCCCCCTCAGTCAGGCCCTTCTCCTTGGCCACGCCAAGGTAGTAGCGCATTCAAGGGTAACAGCCCTGCGTCATCGCCACCGCGAGCCCGATGAGGACCTTGGTCTTATTGTCAAGCTCCCCGTCAGCATAGGCGGCGTGGTAGAAGTCGTTGAACTGCTTCTCCAGTGCTGGTGGCAGCATGGGACCTCCTTTCCCGTCGTCATTATAGTTGTATAATGCAATCATATCGGCAAAGAAAAATCACCTCTTGCAGCACGCCTCCTGCCAGCGTCGGGCCCCCTGGGCAAGCGCCCCCAGAACCTTGAAGGCGCCCGCCCACTGGTCGGGTGGAATGCTTTGCAGGATGGCCTTCTGGGTCTCGATCAGGTCTCGGTTGATGGCAGCCACGATGGCCTTCCCCTGCGGGGTGATCAAAATATGAACGACCCTCCGATCCTCGGGGTCCTGGCGCCGCTTCACGTAGCCGCGTCGCACCAGTTGGCCGACGACTCGGGTCATCGTGCTCACTGACTTGAACATCCGCTTGGCCAGTTGCTGCATGGTGAGATCCCCCTCCTCCGCCAATACATCGAGGATATGGGACTGGCTGATGGAGATCCCATAGCAGCAGATCTGGTTCCAGTCGCGAAACTGGTACCGCCTGATCAGTTCCTTGGTCAGGTGGTGCAGCCGCTCCGCACCCGCTTCCAATTCCATTGGCTTCATCCTTCATCTCCAATTAATTGTAC
>JBIOJT010000406.1:0-3660 GCA_044451055.1 Methylomirabilales bacterium (SeqCode) | reverse complement strand
TGCGATAATCGCCCTACGGTGCGCGAAGCTCAGCGGTCGCTTCGAGGCGTTCTGGGAGCGCCGTGCCCAGGCTGGGTCTCGGCCGTGACGCTCCCCCGTCACTTTCCTGTCGTGCACCCCCATCACCCTTCAGCTTTGCCTGCACTCCGTGCTTGCTCCTGCCGCGCGCACCTCAGCGCCTCCAGAGCGGCAGCGTGGAGGTGACCGTTCGAGGCCAGCACGCCACGAGGACGAGCCAACTTGCGACCGGCAGCGAAATCAAGGGACTCCCCCGCAGTATCGGTGATGCGACCACCCGCTTCCTCCAGGGCCAGCCACCCAGCCGCGTGATCCCAGATGTTCTCCCGATACTCCGGGAAACTCGGCGAAGGGAGGCGGACGAGCAGGTCTCCCCCTCCTGCCGCCAAGAGGGCGTACTTGGCCTGACTGTCCATCAAGACCGGCGGCGCCTGGATTCCCAGAAGGCGTATGAACGCCTGGGTCAGGCCGACGTCCGTATGATCAGACTCGACGGATCGCAGCAGGCACGCCTTGGCCGGTTCGCTGCAGGTGGATACCCGCAGGCGGGTAAAATCTCCGGGACCGTGTAGCGGGACGCTCCACGAACCATGGCCGCGGACTGCAACGACCGCAAAGCCTTGGCCACCCCTCTCGCGGCTGGAGCCATCCCTGAGATTCGGACATCCGAGGACGCCGACCTTGACCTGGCCGTCCACGACCAACGCCAGGGCCACCGCATACTGGTCGCCTCGCAGAAAGCCCTTGGTGCCATCGACGGGATCCAGCGTCCAGAATCTCGCTGCTGGCGAGGCCGCCCCCCGGTCAATCCAGGCACAGACGTCTCGCGGGGTAGCCTTCGGCAACACGCGCCCGACGAATTCGGTCACCCGGTTGAGGATCGGTTGCCTTTCGAGAGGCCGCAACTCCGTTGAAGCCTCTTCCGCCACCAGCGGGTCGTTCGGGAAAGCCGCTGCCAAGAGGCCCCCGACCAGGGCCTGCACGGCAAAATCGGCCACGGTTACCGGCGAACGGTCGCTCTTGGAAAGCGACGCCCCGATCAACTCAGCCTGGACCTGTTGAGTCAAGTGACTCGCCCGCCGCACCGCCTCAAGTGCAAATTGAACCTCAGGCGCGGATGCAAACGAGTCCATAGGCTTATCCCTCTTTGGTCCAAGGGTTGGGTCCCCCAAGAGAATATCGCATTCCCTTGCACTGCGCAGTTGTTTCTTGCGCAGTGGGCTTCGGAGCGGCAGCCAAAGCACCCGTTTGAGGGCCACTGCATGCCGTCGACATGACCGGCACCTTCCGCTGCTTCGACTCCGATCTCCGCCAGAAACTCCTCATCAGCCTCACGCGGATAGCGGAGGGCATCGCCACATCTCTCGGCTGCACGGCTCGAGTGACGACCGAGTTCCTCACGCCGGCCGTGGTGAACGATCCGACCATGACCGGAATCGCGCGCGATGTCGCCGCGCAGGTTGTGGGTGCGGACCACGTCATTCAACCCGATCCCCTCACGGGGTCCGACGACGTCGCCTACTTCTGGCAGAAGGTCCCAGGCTGTTATGCCTTTGTCGGATCGGCGAAGGCCGAGTGGTCCCCGGCCCCCGCGCACCACAACGCGAAATTCGACATCGATGAGTCGGTAATGGAAATCGGGGCCGATCTACTGGTCCGAGCGGTACGGCGGATCCTGCAGAGCGCCTGACCGGCCATGACGACCTCCGCCACGAGGTGTGACACCAAGGACGGAAGCCCAGATGCTCCCCATGAACCTTGCCGGAATTGCTCGGCTCGACGATGGCCACAACCCCTCCCTTGTGTGCCTCGTCCCCTCAATCTCGCTGGGGGCACGAATGCGGGTCGCCCTCTCAGGAATTCGCGGAGCCAAGGCACTGGTGGCGGATCGTCGCGTTCACGGTCACGACAACCACGGCAACGAGAGGCAACAAGGCCACCGAGGATGACGACCGTGCCTGCAGAATGCCCCCGGCCAGCGCGCCGAGGCCGTAGAGGAGGAACACAGCAGCCAGCAGTCCTACGCGATGCCCCCGATGCAGTGGAGGCGATGCAGGAACGACACCCTTCCCGACCGACCCTGTCGCTGAGGATGGCACATCGACCGAGCGGATCCGACCCACGAGGCCAACCACCAGGCTCGTCATCGTGCCAGTGATGTAGGTTGTCATGACCCCCGGGATGCCAAGACGTTGTACTGCGGCGCTCTGGATCCCCATCGCAAGGCCTGACAGCACAATCAGGGCTTGCACCACAGCCTGGCCCCGCGCAGTACCGGTAAGGTGCCAGGTCAAAGCGAAAACGCCGAAGAGGACTCCTTCGAGAGCAAGCGCCCCTGTCACGGCTGGAGGCCAGGCTCCTTGGCTCCGGCCTCGCTGGACGATCATCGCCGCCATGGCAACGCCCGCGCCAAACCCTACCAGGGCGAGGACCGATCGCAACGCGGCCAGACCATGCCCTTGTCCGAGGGCCAGTCCGAGCATCACGGTGTTCCCGGTCATCATGGCGGTAAAGACATGCCCGAGCCCCAGGTAGCTGATCGCATCCACGCTACCAGCCGCGAACGTGAGCAAGAGGAGCATCGCCTCCCGGCCCATGGTGGGGAACGCTCGGAGACGATTGTTGGGCCGCTCCTCGCCGACATCGCTTTGAATTCTCATCCCCGCACTCCCAGATTCGCGGGCGAGCACCCGGATCGCGCTTGGCGGCTGGCGTGGTCATCTACCAGGATTGGCCGGCTCGGATGCCACATGAAGGCTCGCCACGTGTCCTACTCCGGCCAATGCCCTTAGCAGGCTGCTGAAAAAGGCCCATCTGCGGCGTTGGCACGCTCGCGCGGCGCTGCGACGTACGGACCAAGTACGTCTCGCACCTCGCCCCGCGCGCCGCCTTGCATCTGGACCTCTTTGAGCAGCCTGGGCGAAAACGGGTTTTTCAGCAACCTGTTAGTATCAGCATGGGCATCTACAGAGTGTATTGCGACTGGGAGGACTTTCCGAACTCGGTCGACGGTTCAAATCGCCGGGAGGGTCGCCCCTTCGCGGGCTCTAGATGGGGAGCACCACTCGGCCGCCCTCACGGTCCCCAGAGGCTGGGGGAGAGAAGGAATGTAAATGGCTTGCGCGGGTCTGTCAATGCAGAGGCGGCCAGCGGAAAGCCTTCCGGTTTCGGCCTTGAGAACCTCCAGGGGGAGAGAACGCATGCTACTCGAATGTCCCAGCAAGGGCAGGGATTCGGCAACTCCCGGACGCAGGCCGCGGTAGCCCAATCCACCATAGAGTCCGGAGGGAGGCAGCTCACGGCGCGCCCAAGATTCCGGTAGTGCGTATGATCTGTGCTCCACAGGAACTCGATACGACGACCGTAAGTAGTGCCTGTACCGCTCCTGGTTTCTTGGACAGCGGATGGGCATGGTCACGCCGCCAGCTTCCGCAGGCTGTGCCCCGGAAGGATCCGGTACGATGAGGCTTACTGTGCGGTGCGTAAAATAGGCGACAGTCCTTCCCGGACCGCACAGTCCGGGGGAGAGTCCGAGGAGGGGCGGCGGCCCGCCCCTCTCGGTAGCGTCAACCCAGCCGCGGACGGCCGGGGCAATGACGGAAGAAACTGGCTTCCCGTGGGAGCGTTTCTCCGGTACTGTAT
>JBIOJT010000405.1:0-3679 GCA_044451055.1 Methylomirabilales bacterium (SeqCode) | reverse complement strand
GGGCAAGCACGACTTCGAGGAGACCATCCTGAAGACCAACCGGGAGGCCGCCCGCGAGATCGCGCGGCAGGTCCGCCTGCGGGACCTGGGCGGGATCATCATCATCGACTTCATTGACATGGCCCGGCAGGAGAACCGGGATAAGGTGATGGGCGATCTCAAAGAGGCGCTCAAGGCCGACCGGTCTCCCACCAACGTGTCGCTGCTGTCGGAGCTGGGCCTGGTAGAGATGACACGGAAGCGCGTGCGGCAGGGGCTGAACCAGTCCCTCAGCCAGACCTGCGTGGCGTGCGGCGGATTGGGCTGGGTGCGCTCGACCGCCTCGATTGCCCACCAGGCGCTGCGCGAGGTGGAGTGGCGGATGGCGCGCAAGGGGCTCCCCCGGATCAAGATCCGGGCGGCCCCCGACCTCACCGAGTGGATGAAGGCCGAGGAGGCGGAGATCATCGAGCGGTTGCAGCAGGGCCTGGCCGGCGAGATCGAGATCAGCGCCGAGGAGACGTACCCTTCTGGGAAGTACTCGCTGCTGGAGGGCTAGACGGCGTCAAGCGCCTCGAAGATGTGAGGAGTAGAAAGGTACCGGACACCATTTAGGGCTTAAACTCTTGATTTCGCGAGGGCATGGTTTCAAATCCTCGGCGGCCCCGCCGCTCGGCTCACCGCTCTGAGTTCCTCCTGCCCTCTGCCTGCTGCCAGCTTTCGCGTGCTTCCTCGCTGTCCCTGTCGCTGCCGCTGTCGCCCGTGTCGGCTCGCCGCTCTCGGCCTCGGGCTTCTTGTCTCCTGCTCTCTGCCTCCGACCTCGTCTGTTGAGTCCCCGACTCAACCCAAATCCCTCAGTTGGACAGAAAAGCTGGTAAGGCATCGTCCTGAACCTCTAGAATTCTCGTGGGGATACGAGAATCTCTCGGTGAAGAGAGGAGGAACAGGACGATGCGGGACCATTCTACCCAAGAGGCACCCTCGGAGCGACTGGAAATTGCCTACACCACCAAGCCGGTCAGCGGGTGGGGTGGGTTGGTGATGGTGCTGCGGTACTTCGACCAGGTGGGGCTCCGTACCCTGTTGCAGCAGGCCTTGCCCGATGGGCGCACCTCGCCGAATCAAATCCCGGCCGGGGAGATCATCCTCGCCTTCTTCGCGGCCGTCCTCACCGGGGCCAAGCGGTTTGCCCATGTGGAGCGGCTGCGGGCGGATGAGGTCGTCCGAGCGATCCTGGGGGTGACGCGGATACCCTCGGCCATGACCCTGACCCGGTATCTGGGGGGCTTCGTCCGCAGCCAGGTGGAGCATCTCACGGAGGTCCTCTGGCGGTTTACCGTGGCTCGCCTGCGCGCCAGCCCCCTGGGGGCGGTGCTGGATCTGGACTCCACGGTCTTCGAGCGCTACGGCCACCAAGAGGGCGCGCGCCGGGGTCACAACCCCCGGAAACATGGGCGACCCTCGCACCATCCGCTCCTGGCGATGTTGGCCGAGGCGAAGGTGGTGTGGAACGTCTGGCTCCGGAGCGGGAACGCGGGGACCGCGCGGGGCGTGGCCGCATTCCTGGCGGAGACCCTGGCGCAGCTGCCGCCCGGCTGGCGCCTGTACGCGCTCCGGGCGGATGCGGGGTTCTTCGTGACCGAGTTGCTCGATTTCCTGGAGGCCCGGGGGCTCCCCTATGCGATCGCCGTGCGGATGAACCGCCTGGTCCACCGGCAGATCGTCGGCCTGCGCACATGGCGCCCTTTCGGCCCGGGGCTGGAGGTGGCCGAGACGTGGTACCAAGGCCTCCAGTGGCCGGCGGCGCGGCGCCTGGTGGTGGTGCGGGAGCGCATCCAGGACCGGCCCGAGGCGCGGGGCCGCCGGCTCTTCGAGATCCCCGGGTACACCTTCCATGCCGTGGTCACCACGCTCCCGCTCCCGCCCGAGGACGTCTGGCGGTTCTACAACAGCCGCGCCGACAGCGAGAACCGGCTCAAGGAACTCAAGGACGACTTCGGGGCCCGGGGCTTCTCGCTGCAGGCCTTCGACGGGACGGAGGCCGCCTTCCGGCTGATCTGCTTCCTCTTCAACCTGGTCGCGCTCTTCAAACGGGACGTCACCGGCAACGAGCGTCCCCAGCTCACGACGCTCCGTTCCCGACTCCTGGTGGTGGGGGCGATCCTCGGGGCCCGAGGTCGCCGCCCGATTCTGCGCCTGGGGCTGACCGGTCGGCTGCAGGCCCGCTTCGCGGCGTTGCTGGACCGGATCGCCACGCTCGCTGGTCCAACTGTGGCGCAGTTGGCGACCTGGGGAGAAATGCACGGCTTCTCACCACCGAGTCGCTGGCGGACGCGGAAGTCGCCGAGCGCGTTCCCACGTTTCCAGTTTCGGTTCAGTTGAGGTTTTCGGGCTCAATAGAGTGGGTAGACTCCATAGACTCAACCGACTTCCCTTCCCTCTGCCTGCTGCCGCCTGCCAGCTATTCTCCGTTCCCTGCCCTCTGCCTACTGGCCCTTCCCTCGGAGCGCGCGGCATCCCGACCCGCAGCACTGGGCGCACGAGATCATCGATCAGCGGAGAGGGCTTTGCGGCGTCGCCACTCACGGCATTGATCGCCAAGAATTGAAATCCCCCATCCAGGAATTCAAACACTTAGCTCTCAATAAGTATCCGGTACCTTTTTTGGGGCTGAAGCTGAAAAGGATCCGCAGGAGCTGCCCGACTGAGGCCGGCCCTTTTCTCGGGAGTCAGAAACCGGTACGGCGGCTGTGCCATGACCTGGGGACCAGGCGATCATTCGGGGCCTTGCCAGTGGTGGCCTCGCACCGACCGACGAAGGAGACCATTTCAAACCGGAGCCTGGTTCCGGTGGCCTCCTTCTACCCAACCGTCGAGCAGCCCACTTGCCGTGTTTGCTTTCAGCAGGTTCGACCTCGGACGGAGGCAGGCTAGCTCGTTGACTTCGCTTGACAGCCGCCGGTTTGAAGATGCGCTCCCAAACTGACGGCCCGCCCGCCAGGACTGTTCTCTACTCCGTTACCCCCAACCCCTCAACAACACCAGCCGCCCCAGCCGTGCGGCTGGAGCTGCTGGGATGCCGTTCTCGAAGGACCGGCGAGTGTCCCGTGCTGCCTGGGGTGGGCCCTACTTACCGGCGTCTTGCCGGATCTCGCGGTTGATCTGGTTCTCCTGCTGGTTCATCACGCCCTGCTGGCCTCGGGTGATGTGGCCGCCGCGGACCGTCCCATTCTGGCTGTTGGCCTTGGCATCCGCGTAGTCTTCCTTGCGCATCGCATGGATCTGCCCGCGCATCTGGTTCCGCTGTTGCGCCGAGATCTTGCCCTGCTTGTACTCCTTATTTACCCGGGTTCGCTCCCGGTCCGCGCGCTTCAGGACTTCCGTCTGGCGCGGGTGGTTCTTCTGGAACTTCGGGTCCTTCTCCGGGCCTCCGGCCCAGACCGGGGATCCCGTGGTGAGGAGGGCCCCCGCCAGCACCAGCCCGACCAGCGCGGTCTTGTACGTCGTCATGTGTGGTCTCCTTGTGCGAAGGTGGCTGCCTGACATCTCAACAGCGTTAGCGCGGGGATGGCTCGCGCCGGTCGCGACGCGAGCCGGCCCGCCTACTTGTGGTCGGCTTGCGCGTGCCGATCCTGCCGCCGGTCACGTCGGTCGTGCCGCAAATCCTTCCGATCCTGATGGAGATCCCGCCGGTCGTGCC
>JBIOJT010000404.1:0-3703 GCA_044451055.1 Methylomirabilales bacterium (SeqCode) | reverse complement strand
TCCCGCCACGATGATCAGGTACTGAACCGTGTCTCCGGTCGACTGGGCTTTCGACGACCTGCTTTCATCTGCCATGCGGTTCCCCCCGGTGACGAAGAGTAGTGCTGAAACCCGATCCAGGGGCAGCTTGCCACTTCTGAATTGATGTGCAGCACTTCCTTTCAGCAGGGCCCACTCCAGGGGATGTGGCTCCTGTGCCCCGCCCTGCGCGCCGTGACTGGCCATGCGTCGAGACCACCCTGCCCACCCGAGAAGCGATGGCAGACCCCGATCGCATGGGAGCGGCCCGGATGCTCCTCACTCCTTCTTGAGTCGCCCGTACACCGTATTCCACGCCGTGTACTGATCGATCACGACCTTTGTGACCGGCTCTCCGGTCGCATTCCTGGCGAAGATGTCCGCCGCGAACCATAACAGCAGGACTGCCGCCGTCCAGGCGAGCATGAGGTTCACCAGCCAAGAGAGCAGGAGATAGGTGGGAGTTCTCCCGGCGGTTCTGGCTGCTAGGGTGTATCCCTTCCGGAAGCCCCGAACATAACTGAAAGAGTGTGCAGCCACGACAGCCTCCCTCCCCCTCCCTCGGACGACAGTCGTCCGGCGAGCCCAGGCCACCCGTGCAGGATCCGAGCAGCCTGAAACGTTCCTCGAAGGCAGAAACCCGCCTAATCCCTTCAGCAGACTTTGTGCCCGCCCCTCCGGGAAGTCCAACTCCTGGGCTGGCCACGCGCAATCCCTTGGTTTTTGGGGAGTACTCACGGCATGGGGTCTGAAAGTCGCGGGGGGTGGAGAAGGCTCGGGGTGTGAACGCGGTGTGCAAGGTTTTCACTTCGGGGGATAGTAGCGAGGAGCCTCGTGCAAGATCTGCAGTCGAAAAGCCTTCATGCTGGGAACCTCTCCGAGCGGCAAGATTCCCGGGTGATCACCCGATTCGCTTGGTTGATGGAAACGCCTGAATGGAAAGGGCCAGGCCCGCGCCACACAGGACGCCCCCCTCGACCGGTGCGACTGCCCCTTCGGAAGAGCCCCCACCTTGATTCCAGGGCTCTCCCGATCCCCGGAGGGGACCCTCGCACAGTCCCATTCCCGCGCTGCTCGCGGCTGGCATCAGCGGCGGGATGAGGCATTTCGGCCAGCACTCAGGGCGAGCGACGCATCCCCCGGCGGACGGTTCGCCAGGCGATGGACCAGCCCAGGCCGAAGCCCAACCCAACGGCCAGCCAGACCGCCAAGGCCCATACCCAACCCATGCGCAGTCCCCCAGCGTTACTGATGGTCGTGCTGTTATACAGCAGAAGCCGTGCCAACCGGCCGGATGGGTCACTCCAGGTTGGGTCCCGCTGGGAGATCGGCTCCCGGGGAAAAGCAGCGATTGTCGGTAATCATCTCGGGAGGCAGAGTCGAGCATGGACGGCGGGGTGCGTTTTGCGGGGAGCGGATCACCGAGCGCGGCCATCACTCAAGTAGGCGTGACCCTCAAGAGTCTTCGGCCGTGCGCCCACTCCCTGGTGCCCGGATTTCTTCGAGGAGAATTTCCGGCCGATGCCGAACGTCCCCTGGCCCCTCGAACACCACGAGAGCCGAGGACCACACCGTTCGGTGAGGCCGTGCGGGCTGGCTATGCGGCGATGGATTGAGGCAGACTGTGGGCTGGTGCGGGCCAGAGCCCGAACTAGGTGAAAGCCCTTGTCCGTGATCGCGGCTTGGCCAATGGCCTCGCTCCTCCTTGCGCGCCCCCGCCGCCAGGTCGCCAAGGCTGCGGCAATGGAACACCGTGGGCTTGGTTTGAGGCCCCTAAATCTGGTGGGCCGCTACGGCCGGGTCCTCATGAATCCAATCGCGCCATCGACCAACACGAGGAGCGCGATGAGCGTGAGCAGGGCGCCGCCCGAAAACCAGCCGGTCGGCCACAGCTTCCACGCATGGTCCGTGAGCCCGCCGAGCAGGCCGATGACGCCACAAAGAACGCCGAGTCCACCACCGATCCGGGCAATGACCGTTCGCTTGTAACCGACTTGCATTGGGCACCTCCTCCGTTCTCCGTCCCACGCAGTGATTCACGGCCGGCCACAGTCTCTCTGTTTCGCGACGACCTGATCGTCAATCCTGTGGCAGTCGGCGTCCCGACGCAGAGCATGGCTCCACCCGAGTCGGGCTGTCAAGGAGAAAAGGTGCGGTCAGCGGGGAGCCGAGAGGGGGCAACGCTCAAGAAGGCGTCACGAGGCATTCAGGACTCCTCTCCCCCCTGTTGACCATGCCGGAAGGGCGAGGGTTGATCCCACGGGGCGCGGTCCGGGGGTAGATCAGGCGGGCGAAGGAGATGGCGGCAAGGCTCAGTAAGTACCGTTGCAGTCAACGGGCAACCGATCAGGAGGTGGGTATGCACTCGGTCTTGCGGCAGCAGCATGTTTCGTTTCCGCCAGGCAGAGGGTCCTGGAAAGCCTCTTGTGGCCGGACCGACGTTTGAATAGGCCCCGCGCAACCTCTATTCAGATATTCAGACTGAACTCCAATTTCTCGGGGGAGACCGAATGGGCTTCGGAGGCATCACACGGGATGAGACGCAGGTGGCGATCCGGCTGGACTGCGAGGACCAGCAAGCGGACATCCGCTCTACTTGGCTGGAGTGGAGCCGAAGACTCAAATAGCTTTACGGGTGTCCGAAGCGGGTGACCGAACGCGAGTTCACGGCCACCTTGGCCCTCTAAACATTCCGGGTGATGGCGATCCGGGTAGCGCGGTCCCAGACACGAAGGCCCCCTCGTGGAACAGGAGTGCAAGGTGTCGCCGACCAAATCTGGAAGGCCCATTTCCTCAAGTTCGCGTTGCTACAGCAAGGGGCTGAGCACAGATCCCGACGGGGCGGCAACGCCCCACTGGCCTCGGCAGGCCACCGGCTCGGCCAGCCATTTTCCGTCAGTTGGCCCGAATAAAAAATCCGAAGCGGGCTGGCCCTCGTGCCTCCAAAGAAAGTCTCACCTTCCTCCTGAGAAATCCGCTCACTCGACCGGGCAATAGCTGGCACTACATACCCAGACGTTGGCGACATCAGTGAAGGAAGCTCAGCGTCTTGGTGCTGTCGTCGACGAAGTAAACGCCTTTTCGGCGGGGAGCCACCGCCAGGCCAAAGAGGCTGCCCCCCCGCCCCCGGTCACGGGTTTGACGGCTACCTGATCGCCATGGGGCGTGGTCTCCACCATATTGCCGTCACCGCCATTCACGACCAGAATATTGCCGTTCGGCGCAGTAGCGAGTCCGAGAGGACCAGTAATAGCGCCGCCCTCCGACACTGTCTCACCGGTCCCGGCGCTCCTGTGGCGGAACAGGGCTTGGGGATGGCTGCGATGCGGTTCGCGAGGGTGTCGGCAACGTAGAGGGTGCCGTGGCGGCCAAGCCCTACACCCGTCGGTCCGATGACCAACGCAGCCGGATCCGTTCGCTCGCCAAATCCGGAGCCGATGACGGTCTCTGACTCTACCTCGGGAGTTTCGTCCTCATCAACCTTCAGATCGATCCGCACGACGGTCCCTTGGTCTACTACGTTCCCGCCCGCAGCCACCGTCCCATTCAGCACGTTGGTTACGAAGAGGGCCGCCCAGTCATCACCCTCGAACGCCGTCATATCCCACGGGCCATTGATCTTACCGCCGTGGATGGTCCTGACAACATGACCCCTGCTGTTCAGCACCAGCAGGCAGCCGGCTTG
>JBIOJT010000403.1:0-3722 GCA_044451055.1 Methylomirabilales bacterium (SeqCode) | reverse complement strand
CGACCGGATCACTCATGGCATGCTCCTCGCGGCTCTAGGTCATCGTTGGATCTGGGTCTGGTCCCGCCTGGCTTCCTCCCCACCGGGTGTGGCGGGCGACGCGCGCTGCTCCGACGGGCGGGCCGCGCCGCTGGCTTGACTTGCCTCCGGGGCGTTGCCCCTGGCCGACCGCAGGGCCCCTTCGTCGATGGGAAACCCGCTCCTCCGCTTGGGAACCCCCCCGCGTATGATCGCGGACCCGAGGGGCGCGCCCCCCTACCACCCGTCCCTCGACCGCACCGTCTGGGTGCCCTGGTGCTCCTCCGCACAACTCTCGAACCGCGGAGCCGGGTATCGGAGTCCGGGGGATCGCCGGTCGGCTTCGCCTCCTTTCCCACCCACCCGTCATCCCCTGGGAGCTGTCTGGGGGTGTGCCGGTCAGGCGGGCGTCTCGATCTCCTCCCGCGGCGTAAGGTCGCGCACCAGGACCAGGAGGTCCTGCGTCTTGCCGGTGAGATCCTTCACGTGGTTAGGGAAGACCGCCGCCACCTGGACGAAGCCGAGTTTCTGGAAGGCGACGATCGCGGTGCGCTGGACCACCATGAATTCCGCCTCCAGCTTCTCCAGGTCCGTCTGCTCCGCGACCGCGATGAGTTCTCTGATCAACGAACTCCCGAGGCCCACCCCGCGGAAGGTCGGGGCGACTACGAGGCGGACCTTGGCCACGTGGCGCTTCCAGCCGGTCGGGCGTTGATGCAGCGTGGCGTCCCCGACGAGGGCCCCCCCGATCTCCGCCACCAGTGGGAGGGTCCGCGCGTAGTCCAGGTCGCGACACCAGGCCCCGATCACCGCCGCCTGCGTGACGTCATCTTTGAGGAAGATGCGATCCGCCTCCGGGATGCCTCGGAAGAACGTGAGGAGCGCCGGCTCGTCGGCGGAAACGAGCGGGCGGATGGTCACCGGGCTGCCGCCCCGCAGTGTCACAGCCTTCGGGAACCGGGCCCTCACGATGTCCTGCAACATGAGCCTCCCCCCTTCCTCGGGGAACGGCAGCCTCCCGGGGATGTTTCGAGGGCGCCATTTTCCCGGCACCGAACCCTGCGCCCCGACGATCCAACGGGGGCGACCGCCCCGAAAACGCAAACGCCCTGGTCCTCCCTCACCAGGGGGAATCCAGGGCGTCCTGCCCCCCGCCGGGACCGCAATCTGCGGCTCCATCGGTCCCGCTCCTCTCTTTCAGCAGGCTTGATGTGCACCGAACCGGCAGTATGCTCCTCCCGGCCGCGCTCGGGTGTCAAGCGGATTCAGCTAGGGCTCGACACTCTGTTCGGATGCCCGATCGGACGCACCGACCCCGGCCAGGAGAACACGCCTGAGCTCTTCGCTTCACTCCCTTTGCAGCAGTGCTTACTAACCTGGACGGGGTCTTGGCGGATGACAACGCGACCCTTGCGATGGAAGGGAAGCCGGATGGGCTCCTGGCGGTCCAAGCACCCATTGCACACTTAGGGTGCCGGGGGACCGGTCCCCGAATGGAACAGTGGATCACCTCTCCCGCCGGCCGACGGTGGAAACTCACGGTACCCGCAGCCGTGTAGCGCATGGAGAGAGTGCATCCGCACTGGGGATCTGGGCGCGATGCAGGCCGGGATACGACTTGGCGGCGAAGGGCCGGATGAGAGGCCGCCAGCGACGCGGATGCCGATGGAGCGAACCATCCGATCCGTCACCGGCAGGCACTGGAAGGTCATCGGCACTGGTTAGGGTCCCGGGGGCCCGGCACCGAGGGTATTCTTACGGGGCCAGGCAGAGCTGCTGATGCCCTTTACCGGGCAGTGGGCTGCATAAGAACATTCCCCCTCTGGTGAGCAGTTCAACTTCTGATTGACCGCCCGCCCGTACCCCCTTCCCTGCTTACCCCTTGTAGCACGCCTGGTCCATCAGGTCCACGGCTTTGTCGACACTCAACAGACCGCCGGGGAAGGCGGTGTTCATGACCTGGGCGAAGGTGTCCAGACACTGGCCCCGCAAGATGTGTCGCGGGAGGCCGATGAAGTACTCCGCGTCTTGGTTGCGTTCCGCCAACTCGCGAAAATACCCCGCATACTTCCCGGTCACCTTGGTTGGGTCACTCTTGATCGCGGTCTGCAGGTAAATCGTGCTCAGCCAGAGCGTGCCCATCTCGGGGGTCGCCATTTCGTTCAGCATGGCCGCCGCCAGCTGCGGGTGCTTGGTCGCCGCGTTAATCGCGAAACTGGAGCCCACCGCCAAGGTCTTGCACTGGTTGCAGGCACCGCCGTCCATGGCCGGAAACTGCATGATGCCCAGCGGAAAGTTTTCTGGCTGCCCGCCCTTGTCGGGAGGGACGAAGGCCCGGCCGGTGTACCAGCTCGACATCGGGAACATCAACCCCCCGGGCTTCGTGTGGAAGTAGTAGTGGGACTCCCCGAGCTTCAACGTGGCGAAGCTCTTCGGATAGGCGCCGGCGTCCACCAGCTTCTTGACCCAGGTGAAGACGTCCACAACTCGTCCATCCTTGTAGGAGAGCTTGCCGTTCAAAAGCCTCCCGTAATCTCCCCGCCCGAGCTTCTTCAGCAGCGACTCGTGGAGAAGGTACGCCCCGGGGAACGGGCGGTCGCCCACGCCTTGCACGATGGGAGTGATCCCCGCCGCTGCCGCGTGCTTCACGATGTCCAGGAACTGGCTCTGACTCACCTGAGTGCTCTTGGGAAGCGTAACGTTGAGCTTCCTCATGAGGTCCTTATTGTAGTAGATCTCGGTCGTGTACACCTCCTGGGGCAGGCCGTAGGTCTTTCCGTTGTGGGTCCACACCTCGCGCGCCCAGGGCTCCACATTGCTCCAGTTGACGAGAGTATCCAAGGGCAGCAGGTACCCGGCATCAACGAACTCCGTCTGGTCCGGCTCTGCGTAGAGGACGTCCGGCCCCTGGCCGGCCCGCAGGGCCGCCTTCAGGGCCGCACCCAAGGCTTCCTTCTGATACCAGGTAAACTTGACTTTCACGCCGGGTTGTTTTTGTTCCAGGTTCCGTGCAGCGATCTCCCGCCATGCGACTTTCGCCTCTTGATCGGCCTCGTGGCTCCACACCGTGACGGTCACGTCGGCCGCCTTCACCACAGCACTGGCCGCCAGCCCGATTAAAAGGACGGTGAAAATGAGCCAAGCCTGCGCCGCACGCCACCGCATCTCCATGGGGTTCCTCCTTCCGGAAAGATGTCCTCAGGTTCCTTCCACGCAGCGCCCTCGCGCGTCGAGAGTAAGGCGGCTCCTGCCGTTCTCGCCGTGGCTCGATCGGCAACGTTTCTCAACCTTCAGGGGAGCGAGGCCAGGATGACGAGCTCCGGCTTCAGGAGAATCTGTCGCGGCTTGGGGGATCGGCCCTTCTCGTACCGCTCAAACAACAGCGTGGCCGCCATTTCACCCACCGTGCGCTTCAGCACGGCAATCGTCGTGAGCGGGACGCGGGAGAACATCGCATACGGGATGTCATCGTACCCGACGCCGCCATATCTTCGGGGACGCAGACCCCTCGTTCGTGCAGCCGTTGCACGATCCTCAAGGCCAACCGGTCGGATATGGCGAAGACGGCTGAGGGGATACGGACCCATAACGTTCGCGTTGAGCGGCGCGCGGTTTGCTGGCTGCGCGTCCGCCCTCGAACGCGGGGTTAGGCGGCTGCGCGGCGAGGAGAATTGACGACATAGATGATAAAGAGACCGAAAATG
>JBIOJT010000402.1:0-3740 GCA_044451055.1 Methylomirabilales bacterium (SeqCode) | reverse complement strand
GCGATCGGCCCGAGCGCCGGCGAGTGACCCGGAGTGGGGACGATGCCGGCTGGAGAAATTTTGCTGTGCAAGCGCGACGGCCCTGTGGGGACCCAAGCCCCCAGAGGGCCGTTGTGTTTTGGAAGAATGGCGCACGATCCCTGTGGTCCGCAAAAACTCTGTCTGCCCGTCCAATCGAGAATAGAATGTGGACGTAACTCATCATAAACACAGCGAAACGTTTTCCCGCCATCGGAGCAAGTCTTCCCAGCCAGAACCATGCGCACAACGTTGGTGCCGCTGCCCCGGCACCCTAAACGCATGACCCGTTCTGGTCCGCTTAACCCCCCCTCCACCGTTCCCCAAACGTGATCCCGACCCATGTCTCCATTATGGGTCCGTTCCCCCGGACCCAACCCTCGTGAGGCAATTGCTGCGGGAGATGCTGAGTTCTGCAATACCCTGGACACGTGGCGCCGCGGAGGTCTAAGCCAGTCGGAGAATCCCGCTGATCTCCACCGTCCAAAGGCCATCGAGTCCCCGTCCCGACCGCACGACCCACACATCCCGTTTGACAAGGGGCGACCGTCCCTGCTAGCTTCGCTCCTACTTTCGACCGTCCCCGGCCCCATACCCGAACTCTCATCAGCAGGCATCACCCTCGACCGAAGGAGAACGTCTATGAACTCCTACGAGCGGGTCATGGCTGCCCTGGAGCGCCGCCAGCCGGATCGCGTCCCCTACATCGAAAGCGTCATTGACTCCAACCTCATGCAGAGTCTGCTGCCGGGCTGCGACTACTACGCCTTCAGCGAGTGGATCGGCATCGACAGCGTGGGGCAGAACCGCAGCTCCTGGAGCCGGGACAACGTCGAGTACGTGGACAAGGAGAAGGGGCTGTTTCGGGATAAGTGGGGAGTCATCCGGGCCCTCGGGCCCGAGAGCACCCCGGCACCGGTCTGGGGACCGATCCAGCGGCCCGAGGATCTGAAGACCTACCGACCGCCGGACCCGGAGTCGCCCGATGTGCTGGGCAACCTCCCCGAGGTGATCGCCCGCTACAAGGGAAAGAAGGCGATCACGGCGCTCTGCCGCGATGCGTTTTTCAACCCGGCCTTCCTCCGCGGCATGGCGCAGTTCTTGATGGACATGATCGAGAATCCCGACCTCGTCCACGAGTTGATCGAGCTGACGCTGGCCCACGACATCCGCGCGACCGAACGCGTCATCCAGGCTGGCGTGGATGTGGTCATCTTCGGGGACGACTACGCCGACAAGAACTCCTCGCTCATGTCGCCGCGCCATTTCAAGGAATTCATCCTCCCCGGTCTGAAGCGCTGCGTGGACGCCGCCCACCAGGCTGGCGCCTACGTCATCAAGCATACCGACGGCAACATCATGCCGATCCTGGACATGATCGTGGAGACGGGGATCGACGGTCTGAATCCGATCGAGCCAGTCGCCGGGATGGACATCGGCCTCCTCAAGCAGCGGTACGGAAAGCGCGTGGCCTTGATCGGGAACATCGACTGCGGCTACCTACTCAGCCAGGCGACGGCCGAAGAGGTCCGGCGCATCACCCGGGAGACGATCCGGATCGCTGCGCCCGGCGGCGGCTATTGTCTGTCCAGCTCCAACAGCATTCATTCCTCAGTCCGGCCTGAAAACTTCATGGCCATGATCGAGGCCTGGCGCGAATGCCGGGACTACGCTCCGGTTACCCGCTGACCTGGAACGGTTCCGCCGCGGCAACCGCGGCCGTCCGATGTGTCGATGGCGGAAAGGCGCGTGCCCCTCGGGCAGGAATGCGCCGCCTCGGCCAGGGGGTGGCGGACCATAGCGTAAGGGAGAGGGGACACATGGTGTGAGGTTTCCTGACCCGGCGGGAGCGGTGCAATCGCCCCGGCCGCTCTCGCTGAAGCACCAGGCTGCCGCGTCTCGGAGCGGCCGACTGACCCGGGCACTCGACGGGACGCTCAAGCTCCTCATCGCCTTGGCGCTCTTGGGCGAGCTCGGCATCGTCTTCTGCAACGTCCTCAGTCGATGGTTCACGGGCAGTTCGTTCGTCTGGACCCTCGAAGGCGCGGAATTGGCCCTCTCGATCATCGCCTTCGTGGGGGGGGCCTTCGCCTACCGGCGGGGCGAGCACGCCTTCATCTCCACCCTGGTCGAGGCCCTGCCCCCGAAGGGGCGGCGTGCCTGTTACGCGCTGGTCGAGTTCTTGGTCTTCGCGGTCTCGGTCACGACCGGGCTGAGCGCGATTCCCCTCCTCGTCGCCCAGTGGCATGAGGTGACGCCCATCCTGCAGATTCGCGCGGGCTGGTTCGTGCTGCCGCTCGTGGCCAGCATGATCGTCCTCGCGGTAACCGCCCTCGAACGGCTGCTCGCCCAGCACCGGTCGACCGTGCTCATGGTCGGGGCCGCGTTTTCGGCCCTCGTCCTGCTCCTCGTCCTCACCCACGACCTCTGGCAGCCGTGGGCGGCGGGTCAGGGGGCGCTGACCATGGCGCTCGTCTTCTTCTTCGTTCCGATCCTCATCGGGTTGCCGGTCGGATTCGCCCTGCTCCTCGGTGCACTCGTCTATATCTCCACCTCCGGCCGAGTGCCGATGGTTGCGCTGGCCCACACCACCTCCAGCGGGCTCGGCAACTTCGTGCTCCTCGCCCTGCCGTTCTTCATCTTCGCCGGTATTATCATGAACCAAGGCGGCATCAGCCTCCGGCTCGTCCGGCTCGTGCAGGCTTGCGTGGGCCACTTCCGGGGCGGGCTCTTCCAGGTGATGATCGTGAGCATGTACATCGTCTCGGGTCTTTCCGGTTCGAAGGCGGCCGACGTCGCCGCCGTGGGCTCGGTGATGCGGGACATGCTGCGCCGGGAAGGCTACAGCCTCGAAGAGTCGACGGCCGTGCTGGCGTCCTCTGCCGTCATGGGCGAGACCGTCCCCCCCAGTCTGGCCATGCTGGTGCTCGGCTCGGTCACGACGCTTTCCATGGGGGCCCTCTTCATCGCCGGGTTCATCCCGGCGGTGGTCGTCGGCATCTGCTTGATGATTCTGGTCTATTTCGAATGTCGGCGGTCCCGGGTCCGGCGGCTGCCCCGCGCGAGTCTGCAACAGGTTGTGCAGGCGGCCCTCGGGGGGCTCTTGCCGCTCCTCATGCCGTTAATCCTCCTCGGGGGCATCTTGTTCGGCGTGGCCACCCCGACCGAAGTCTCCTCTTTTGCGGTGATCTACGGCCTCGTGCTCGCCGGTCTGCTGTACCGGGAGCTCGATGTCAAGACGTTTGTGCGCAGCGTGATCGACTGCGCGTCTGTGTCCGGCATGGTCCTTTTTATTCTCGGGGGGGCGACGAGCTTTGCCTGGATTCTCACCATCGCCCAGCTTCCCCATCGCCTCGTCGGACTCTTAACCAGCGCCCAGCAGAGTCAATGGGTGTTCATGCTGGCGTCGATCCTGCTCCTCGTCGTGGCCGGATCGGTCCTCGAGGGCCTGCCGGCCCTCCTCATTTTGGCGCCGCTCCTGATGCCCATCGCGAGCCAGGTCGGCGTGAACCAATTGCATTACGGGATCGTCCTGATCATCGCCATGGGGGTCGGGACCTTCATGCCGCCTATCGGTGTGGGGTTCTGATATGGAAGACCGGCCGTCAAGGGTGATTTCTCAGTGATGATCCTCCCCGCAGTTCCGACCCCGCCCGCCGAGCGCGCAGCGCGCCCACCGGGGTGGCGCAGCGCGCGCAGCAGGCGGGGGGTCCAGGCTGGCT
>JBIOJT010000401.1:0-3741 GCA_044451055.1 Methylomirabilales bacterium (SeqCode) | reverse complement strand
TTCTCGTCCTCGTTCTCGCCCCTCGTTCTCGCCTCAGCCCGTCCCGCGTTCCCCACGCCCGGCCATCTCATGAGCAACCAAATCCAATTCCTCCTGCGCGCCGAAGAAATGCCGACGCACTGGTACAACCTCCAAGCCGACCTTCCCTTCCCGCTGCCCCCGGTGATTCATCCAGGGACCAAGCAGCCCATCGGGCCGGCGGACCTGGCGCCGTTGTTCCCGATGGAACTCATCAAGCAAGAGGTGAGCACGGAGCGATGGGTGGAGATCCCGGAGCCGGTCCGGGACATCTATCGGCTCTGGCGTCCGTCCCCCCTGTATCGGGCCCACCGCCTGGAACGGGCGCTTCAGACGCCCGCGAGGATCTACTACAAATGGGAAGGGGTGAGCCCTGCCGGCAGCCACAAGCCGAACACGGCCGTGGCCCAGGCCTTCTACTGCTGGCAGGAGGGGGTGAAGCGCATCACCACCGAGACCGGCGCCGGGCAGTGGGGGAGCGCCCTGGCCTTCGCCTGCAACGCCTTCGGCCTGGAGTCGAAGGTGTACATGGTGAGGGTGAGCTACGATCAGAAGCCCTACCGGCGCATCATGATGGAGACCTGGGGAGGAACGGTGGTGCCGAGTCCCAGCACCGAAACGCGGGCCGGCCGGGCGATCCTGGCCAAGGATCCCAATTCGCCGGGCAGTCTGGGCATCGCCATCAGCGAGGCGGTGGAGGACGCCGCCACGCGGGAGGACACGAAGTACTCTCTGGGCAGCGTGTTGAACCACGTGCTGATGCACCAGACGGTCATCGGCCTGGAAACCAAGAAACAGTTTGAACTCCTTGGCGAGTACCCGGACATCCTGGTGGGCTGTGTCGGCGGCGGCAGCTCCTTCGCCGGATTCGCATTTCCCTTCGTCCGGGACAAGCTGTCGGGAAAGGCGAAGGCCTTGCGTATTGTCGCGGTCGAGCCCCTGGCCTGCCCGAGCCTGACGAAGGGGAAGTACATCTACGACTTCGGCGACACGGCGGGCTCGACCCCCTTGATCAAGATGTACACCCTGGGGCATTCCTTCATCCCGGCCCCGATTCACGCCGGGGGCCTTCGCTACCACGGCATGGCCCCGCTGGTTTGCGCCCTATATGACGCCAAGCTCATCGAGGCCGTGGCCCTGCACCAGAACCCCATCTTCGAGGCGGCCGTACAGTTCGCCCGCGCCGAAGGGATCGTGCCCGCGCCGGAGCCGTCGCACGCCATCCGGGTGGTGATCGACGAGGCCATCCAGTGCCGAGAGCGGGGTCAGGCCAAGACCATTGCTTTTGTCCTCTGCGGCCACGGCCACTTCGACTTGGGATCGTATCAACGGTACCTGGCAGGGCAGTTGGAGGACTACGAGCTGCCGCAATCGGCCATTGACGAGGCGCTCAGCCAGGTGCCTAAAGTCAACGGCTCATAGCTCATGGCCGGTGCATGGGTCATGAGCCATGCACCATGAGCCATGAGCCAACAGCAAGGAGAGAAGCATGGCTGAGGCGGAGAATACACTGGCGGTCTTCATCGATTTCGAGAACCTGGCGCAAGGGTTCAAGCACAGCAAGGAAGACTTCGACATCCAGCGGGTGCTCGAGCGGCTGGTGGAGAAGGGTAAGGTGCTCGTCAAAGTCGCCTACGCCGACTGGACCCGCTACGCGAAGTACAAGCAGCAGCTCCACGAAGCGGCCATCGAGCTGATCGAGATTCCCAAGCGATCCATGACCGGCAAGAACTCCGCCGATATCCGCCTGTGCGTGGATGCCATGGACCTGTGCTACTCGAAGGCGCACATCGAAACCTTCGTGATCGTCTCCGGGGATAGCGACTTCTCCCCCCTGGTCGGCAAGCTGAAGGCTAACGGCAAGCGCGTCATCGGGTTGGGGATGAAGGATTCGACGTCCACGCTGCTCAGCGACAACTGCGACGAGTTCATCTTCTACGAGTCCCTGGGGAAGCTGGACAGGGTCGCCACGCCGGGCGTTCGGGACATCCCCAAGGAGAAGCGGGAGGTCTTCGAACTGCTCTTCGACACCATTGCCGGCCTCATCCGTGAGAACAAGGAAATCCTCTGGTCCTCCATGGTGAAGGACACCATGAAGCGGAAGCGGCCGGCCTTCTCTGAACGGGCGCACGGATACCGGACCTTCAGCGACCTCCTGGAAGATGCCCAGAAGCACGGCTACATTGAATTGCGGACCGACCCCACCAGCGGGACCTACGTGGTGGTGGGCTTCGCCAGGGCAGGACGCTGAACCGAAATAGCTCTTGGCTCATAGCTCATGGCCACTACCATCAGCTCTGAGCCAGGAGCCGTGAGTCAGGCTTGCGGACGCATGCGGCTCAGGCGCTCAGTCTCCTCCGAATGGTCCGCGAGGATCGCCAGCAGTTCGTGGATCTTGGCTTCGAGCTGGCGAATCAATCCCCGGTTCCGAATGGCCAGGCGCCGCCGATCGATGGCGCGGGCGACCGTCGTCAGCATCACCTCGTTCTTGAATCCTTTCACGATGAAGTCAAAGGCGCCCAGGCGCAGGGCAGCGATGGCGTTGTCGGACGTCGGATTGGCCGTGACGATGATGACCGGGGAATCGGGGGTGAGCTCCCCGAGTTTCGCCAGGACCTCCAGGCCGGACATCCCGGGCATCATGATGTCCAGCAGGACGACGTCAATGGTCTCCTGCCGGGCGATGTCCAGCGCCCGCTCTCCGTTCTCGGCCTCGTGGACGACGTAGTCAGCATCTCGAAGCACGTCGGCGAACAGTTGCCGGGCGAGCAGCTCGTCGTCCACGACCAGGATGGTTCCGGCGCCGGCCGCAGGCGGCGTGGGTGCTCCGGGTTTCCCGGGCTGCTGTGCATGGCGGGCCAGCTCCAACTCGTGCAGGTAGGTCAGGGCCCGCTCCAGGTCGCGATTCAGGTGCTTCACCCTCAGCAAGGACTCGACGCGGGTGAGGAGTTCCGCTCGCTGGAAGGGTTTCGTGAGGAAGTCGTCGCCCCCCACGGCCAGGGCCCGCTCCTTGTCGCTGACCTGGCTCAGGGCGGTCACGAACAGGACCGGGATGCCCCCGGTCTGGGGGTCGGTCTTCACGCGGGCGCACACCTCGAACCCGGAGAGGCCGGGCATCATGAGGTCGAGGAGTATGAGGTCCGGTTTCCTCTCGCGTGCCAGCCGCAGCCCTTCCTCACCCCCGTCCGCCAGGAAGACCTCATATCCCGCGGAAGTCAGCATCGCCTCAAACAGATCCAGGTTCTGCGGTTCGTCGTCCACGACGAGAACCCGGGCTGGCACGTCGGCTCCTGGCTGGGTCATCAGTCTCTTCTCCTCATCGACGCCATTGTCGCGCAAGATTCTGCTGGCGACGGATCGCGACGCGCCCACGGCCTCCGTAGGATCCCCGCGGCGATCGGCTTTTTGAATCTCGATCCGGACGCTGCTCTGGCGGAAATCCAGAGACGTCCGGGCCGGAGGATGTCCCGTCCTTCTTAGCATACCGATTGGAAGGAGTAAAGGCTGTCCTGAGCGTGTTGTTCCAAGATCATCCTGTTCGTCTACCTGTTCACTGATCGCTGGCTGTTGTCTTTCCTTCTGAATGAGCCTTCCCCCGGACAGGTTTGGCATTGAATCCATCAATCGGTTCTTGCTAATCTTACAGATCATGCGGGGCTTGTAAGAGAACGAGGTTGCCATGAAGCGATGGTGGTGGATTGGGGCGGCGGCGCTGGTGCTGGT
>JBIOJT010000400.1:0-3742 GCA_044451055.1 Methylomirabilales bacterium (SeqCode) | reverse complement strand
GTCACCGCCTAAAAGCGCTCCCGGTCGATAGGTCTCATAACCCTTGGGGTGAAGCGATCAGGAAAGCCCGGTGCCGGAAATCGGCTCGCCGGGTTGTGCGTCCAGCGAAGGCTGGCGCGTTCAGTGGGAGACAGTCCCACCGGGGTAATAGCCAGACGCCCCGTAGCTTGGATGGTCGGGGGGCGGAAAACCAAGCCCCGAAAGCCCATCGACACCGCCATCTTCGGGATGGCCAGCGAGTCACCGGGCCGTACCGCAAGGGAACGCAGAGGTAGCCTCGAAAGTGCAAAGCCCCGGAGGCCGAGCCTGTAACCCAGGGGCGAAGGCCGCATGGACCGTCGCAGGCTGGCTGGCGCGACGGACCACTCCGGCGGGGTGAGAGCGACGGCACGATGACAAGGACGCGTCGAGCAACTGGAGAAGCCCTCCTCGTCCCACCGCGAAAGCGGTGGAGCAAGGTAGGCCGTATAACCGGTTCCCCCGGGAAAGCGGTCGAAGGCGAGAGGGTGGCGGACGGGTCCGCAGTAGCGAGGAAGGCGGGTAATGCCGCTGGAGCCAAGGGACCCGGCTGTTCGTATTCCTCCGATCAACGGGAGGCAGGGACGTCATGACAACAGCGTCCATTAGTCTGCAAGACCTGCAACGGAGGATCTACGCCAAGGCGAAGGCCGAACCGTCCTGGCGCTTCTGGGGCCTGTACGTCCATGTGTGCAAGCTGGAGACCCTCCGCGCAGCCTATGCCTTGGCCAAGGCGAACCACGGGGCCCCGGGTATCGACGGGGTCACGTTCGACGCCATCGAGGCAGAGGGGGTGGAGAGCTTCCTCCAACAACTCCGGGACGCACTGGTCTCCCGCACGTATCGGCCCCTGCGGTGTCGGCGGAGAGCGATCCCGAAGGAGGGCGGCCACAAGGTCAGAATCCTCTCGATCCCTGCCATCCGCGACCGCGTGGTCCAGGGGGCGCTCAAGTGTCTCCTGGAGCCCATCTTCGAGGCCGACTTCCAACCGGGGTCGTTTGGGTACCGGCCGAAGAAGTCAGCGCATCACGCGGTGGACCGGGTGGCTGAGGCCATCGTGCAGAACAAGACCCGCGTCATCGATCTGGACCTCCGAAGCTACTTTGACAGTGTGCGGCATGACCTGCTGCTCGCGAAAGTGGCCCGGCGGGTGAACGATCGGGACGTGCTGGCCTTGCTCAAGCAGATGCTCAAGGCCTCCGGGAAGACCGGGGTTCCTCAGGGTGGCGTGATCTCCCCCGTGCTCAGCAACCTCTACCTCACCGAGGTGGACCGGATGCTGGAGCGCGCCAAGGCGGTCACCCGATTCGGCAAGTACACCGCGTGTGAGTACGCACGGTTTGCCGATGACCTGGTCATCTTGGTGGACGCCCATCCCCGCCATGCCTGGCTGCTCACGGCGGTCACCAAACGGCTCCGAGAGGAGTTGGCCACCCTCCGGGTCGAGGTCAATGAAGAGAAAAGCCGGATCGTGGACCTGGCACAGGGGGAGCGTTTCGGCTTCCTGGGCTTTGACTTCCGGCGCGTCCGCTCGCGACGGGGCGTGTGGAGGCCACAGTATACGCCGAAGCTGAAGAAGCGGACCGCGTTGCTGTGGCAGCTCAAGGAGGCCTTCCGACGCTTCCAGTCCCAGCCCATCAACCGGGTGATCGAACAGATCAACCCGGTGCTGCGGGGCTGGGTGAACTACTTTGCCGTTGGCCACTCCAGCCGGTGCTTCTCCTACGTCCGAGACTGGGTGGACAAGAAGGTGCGGCGGCACCTGATGCGGGCACGGAATCGTCGGGGCTTCCGGTGGAAGAGGTGGAGTAGGTCGTGGCTCTACGAGACGCTGGGGCTGTACAACGGCTACCGCGTTCGCAACCGGGGGTCACAGCTGAAAGCGCTCCCCACCGGCTAGGTCTCATAACCCTTGGGGTGAAACGAGCAGGAGAGCGGAGTGCGGGAAATCCGCACGCTCCGTTCGACGTGGCGGGGACTGGAGACGGGCTCACGGCCTCCCCTAAACGGGCACGAAGCTGGAAACGGCGGACACGGCCAAGGGGGGCGCCTACGGGGTACCGCGCCAGTCCTCGACCCTACTGACCGGGCGGGGGCTGGAGACGGGCCCACGGCGATCCTAATCGGGCACGAAGCTGGAAACGGCGGACACAGCCAAGGGGAGCCTACGGGGTACCGCGCCAGTCCTCGACCCTACCACCCAGAATCGGTCGCGCCACGACGCGGGAATGGGGTTACTTTTTCGCTATTACTCGACGCCAAGCTTTGATACAAAAGGCCCCAGTTGTGGATCGACCGAGGCGTCTGTTACTGGGCAGGGAGCTCGCCCGTGAATTTGCCCAGGGACAGGTAGAAGTGACCCTGTCGGAAATAGGGAAGACATGCAGCATCGACTCATTGCCTGGCTATCCTTGGGGCATCTCGTCACCGACATTAATCAGGGCGCTCTCCCGGCCCTGTTGCCATTCCTGATCTCGGAATACCACCTCTCCTACACGGCCGCAGCGTTCATCATCTTCGCCTCCAATATTGCCTCCACGGTGGTCCAACCGGTGTTCGGGCATCTGGCCGATCGCCTCTCCACCCCTTGGCTGATGCCGGCCGGGATCGTCCTCGCGGGGCTGGGGCTCGCCGGGACCGGACTCGTTGCTGACTACAGCGGCGTCCTCGTGTCGGTCATGGTGAGCGGGATCGGCATCGCGGCATTTCACCCCCAAGGGGCCCAGCTCGTGAATCGCGTGGCGGGCGAGAAGAAGGCCACGGCCATGAGCATCTTTGGCGTGGGCGGCACCCTCGGGTTCGCCACCGGGCCCGTCCTCGTCACGGCGGCCCTCCTGCACTGGGGCCTGAAGGGCTCGGCGATCCTGGTCATCCCGACAGGCATCATGGCCGGTATTCTCGCGTGGGAACTGTCCACCGCGACCGCGGGCAGAGCCGGCCTGGAGAGCGGCCAGGCCCTGGTGTCCACCGGGAAGTCTCGCGACGCCTGGGGCCCCTTTGCGCGGCTCACCGCCGCGGTGGTCACCCGGTCCATCTTGTTCTACGGCCTCAACACCTTCGTCCCCCTCTACTGGATCCACGTGCTGCATCGGTCGAAGGCGTCGGGGGCGTTGGCGCTCACGGTTTTCGCACTGGCCAGTGTGATCGGGAATCTCCTCGGCGGCCGGCTGGCGGACCGATTCGGTCACACCCGGATGGCCGCAGGAGGCTTTTGCGCCCTCATCCCGTTGATTCCGGCTCTCGTCGAGGCGACCAGCGAGCCCGCCGCGTTAGGTGTGCTCGGGCTGATCGGCGTGGCGCTCTCGACAACCTACAGCCCCTTGATCATCCTCGGGCAGAAGTATCTGCCGAATCACATCGGGCTCTCCTCGGGCGTCACGCTCGGCCTTGCGGTCACGATCGGAGGGGTAGCCACCCCGCTCCTCGGCCAGGTGGCGGATCACTACGGGTTGTGGGTCACGATCGCTGTGATGGGCCTCGTGCCGATCCTGTCAACGGGGCTGGCCCTGACCTTGCCGCCTCCGGAACGCGTGCACACCCATCCCCCCTCACGGGCGTAGGCGGGGAGCGCGGACGGAGTTTCTGCGGACCAGCGTGTCCAGCAAAGGCTGGCATGTTCAGTGGGAGACAGTCCCACCGGGGGAACAGTCAGGGCCCCCGTAGCTTGAGTTGCCTCCGCGGAGGAAACGAATCGGAGGAAGCCAACTGACCAAGCCATCTTCGG
>JBIOJT010000399.1:0-3770 GCA_044451055.1 Methylomirabilales bacterium (SeqCode) | reverse complement strand
GCTTTCTCCCCTTGCGCCTTCCGCAGGCTGCTTTACACTCCAACCTGACCGGCTGCCCACGGCGCCAGATCCGCCACGACCAGCCGGCACTGCCACCCCACGACCAATCCAGCCCCCCACTCCGGAGATCCCCGAGTAAACGACCCCCAGCTGCAAGCTGGGGGCTTTCGCAGGGAGGTCGTCATGCGATAGCCCCACGTTTACCAGACTCAGTGCCAGTATCACCGGCACTCCGTTGGCGGTAGGCTCCCGACCCACCGGCGGATGCCTCCTCAGTCCGCCGCTCTGGAAGATCCCGCTGCAGACACGCCCGGGGGTGGCCCGAAACGGGCGGGATCACCCACCACCGGCCGCCAACATGGTCGAGAGGAGCGGATCGCAAGATCCCGTCACCAGGCCCGTAAGGGCAACGTCGCAGAAGGAACCGATGGCCGTCTTTGTGCTCGACAAGAACAAGAAACCTTTGATGCCATGCTCCGAGAAGCGCGCACGGCTTCTCCTGCACAGCAGGCGGGCCCGCGTCCATCGGGTCTACCCGTTTACCATTCGGCTGGTGGATCGGACCCGAGCCGAGAGCCTGCTCCAGCCGCTTCGCCTGAAACTCGATCCGGGGAGCAAGGTCACCGGCGTGGCGGTCGTCCGCACCATGCGGGTCGGACAACAGGTCCTCCACCTCGCCGAGGTTGAACACCGGGGCAATGGCATCCGGAAGCTGCTGCAACAGCGAGCGGCCTCCCGTCGTCGTCGCCGCAGCGCCAATCTCCGGTACCGGGCCCCCCGGTTCGACAATCGCCGTCGGCCCGAAGGCTGGCTTGCCTCGTCGCTCCAGCACCGGGTGGATACCGTCTTGTCCTGGGTCGCGCGGTACCGGCGACTCGCCGCGATTACCGCAATCACCCTGGAGCTCGTGCGCTTCGACACCCAGCAACTCGTGGATCCTGAGATCACGGGGGTCGAATACCAACAGGGCACCCTCGCTGGCTACGAGCTCCGGGAGTACCTGCTCGAGAAGTGGGGCCGGCGATGTGCCTACTGCGAGACCGGGGACGTCCCCCTGCAGATCGAGCACATCCGGCCAAAGAGTATCGGCGGATCCGATCAGGTCTCCAACCTCACGCTGAGCTGTGCGCCCTGCGACGCGAAGAAGGGCACGACACCCATCCGGGAGTTCCTGGCAGACCAGCCGGACCGGCTCACCCGGATCCTCGCCCAAGCCCAGCAGCCGTTGCGGGATGCCGCGGCCGTCAATGCCACCCGGTGGACGCTCTGCCGCAGGCTCACCCAGACCGGCCTCCCCGTCGAAACCAGCACGGGCGGCCGGACCAAGTGGAACCGGGCCCGGCTCAGCATACCAAAGACCCACGCCCTGGACGCGGCCTGTACGGGGAGCGTGGTCCGGATTACCAGGTGGAAGATCCCCATCCTCCGGATCCGCTGCACCGGCCGCGGGTCCCATCAGCGAACCCGGCTCACCGCCCATGGCTTCCCACGCGGCTACCTGAGTCGCGTGAAGACGGTCCACGGCTTTCGAACCGGGGCCCTTGTCCAAGCGATCCTCCCCACGGGCAGGCACGCTGGCACCCACACCGGCCGGGTGGCCGTTCGCGCCACCGGAAGTTTCAACCTGCAGACCGCCACCGGGACCCTCCAGGGTATCCGGTGGAGCCACTGCCGGCTCCTCCAGCGTGCCGATGGGTACGGCTACCACCTCACACCTCGGCCCTCCTCCCTCGGCTCCAAGCCGAGGGTGTCCGGGCCTCGATGCACGTCTTCAGCACCGCTAACGACTATGGAGATTGGCAAAGCATGAAACTGCCCCTGCCTCCTACCACCCTTGCCGCCTTCGACGGCGATGAACTCCGCGCCCGCATCTTCTTCGACAAGTACGCCGCCCGCGCCGAGGACGGCCAGCCTTTCGAACGCACCCCCGACCAGATGTGGAAGCGCATCGCCCAGGAGCGCCAGCGTCGAGCCTGACGACGAGCGGCGCACCCTCTGGATCACAAACTTCACCTGGCTCCTCTCCGACTTCCGCATGATCCCGGGCGGCCGCATCATGACCGGCGCCGGCAATCCCCGCGGGGTGACTCTGGCCAACTGCTACGTCTTGGCCTCTCCACAGGACTCCATCGAAGGCATCTTCCAGACCGCCCACGAGATGGCCGAAACCTACAAGCGGGGTGGGGGCTGCGGCTTTGACATTTCGACTCTCCGTCCCAACGGCACCCTGACCCGCAATGCCGCCCTCACCAGTTCCGGCGCCGTCTCCTTCATGCACCTCTTCTCCACCGTCACTGGGACCATCGGTCAACTCGGGCGTCGCGGGGCCCTCATGATCTCCATCGGGGATACCCATCCGGATGTCCTCTCCTTCACGCGCGTCAAGCGCGACCTGACCACCGTCAAGTTCGCCAACATCAGCGTACGCCTCTCCGACCCCTTCATGAAGGCCGTCGCGCAGGATGACGAGTGGCTCCTCGAGTACGTCAACGAGCCCGACCGCATCCACGTGCAGGGCGTGATCAAGGCCCGCCAGCTGTGGGACGAGATCATCACCGGCGCGACCCAGTTCGCCGAGCCCGGGGTCCTCTTCTGGGATACCGTGACCCGCGGCAGCACCTCCGAGTACGACGGCATGCACGTCGTCTCCACGAATCCCTGCTCGGAAATTCCCCAGGGGGCCAATCACAACTGCACGCTCGCCAACGTCAACCTCGCCGCGTTCTGCGAGAAAGCCTTCACGCCCCAGGCGCGCATTATGATCCCCGAGCTCCTCCGGGCCGTGTCCTTCACCGTCCGCTTCTTGGATGATGTCCTCGACTACAATGCCGACCGCCACGCCCTCTCGGCGCAGCGCGCGGCCAGCCTGGCCTCCCGCCGGATCGGCGTCGGCTTCACCGGTCTCGCCGACCTCTTCATCCAGCTCGGTCTCCGCTACAACTCCGAGGACGCCGTCACGCTCACCGACACGCTCTTCCGCGAGATCAAGCTCGCGGCCTACGCGACGAGCGTCTCCCTGGCCCAGGAGAAAGGGGTCTTTCCCGCTTTCAGTGCCGAGAAACACCTCGCCAGCCGCTTCTTTGCCGAGTTCCCCGAGCAACTGCTCGACGCCATCCGTTCCCACGGGCTCCGGAACGTCGCCCTCCTCACCGTGCCCCCCGTCGGCTCCGGGGCCGCGCTGGCCGGTGTCACCTCCGGTATCGAGCCCGTCTTCGCTCTGCAGTACGTCCGGCGGAGCGAGTCCCTCTCCCAGGGGGAGTTCACCGTCGAGCACCCCCTGGTGACGTGCTACCGGGCCATCACCCACACGACCGCCACCGAACCCTTGCCTCCAGCGTTCCTCACGGCCCACGAGATCGACTACCGGGCCCGCATTGCCATCCAGGCTGCTCTGCAGGCCCACATCGATATGGGTATCAGCAGCACGGTGAACGTGCCCCGCGACACCACGCCCGAGACCGTCGCCAAGATCTACCACGAGGCGTGGGAGGCCGGTTGCAAGGGCATCACGGTGTATCGCGAAGGCAGTCGCGACGGGATCCTCCTCACCAAACAGGAGGCCGCCACGCGCCAGCACGCTCCCGGGGCTAAGCTCGCCACCGAGATCAACCGTCTCGTTGGCAAGATCCTCCCGGCGAATGCCAAGCTCAGCACCATGCCCACGGAGAAAGAGCTTGCCCAGTTCGCCCAGGCCATCGATAGCGTCCTCAAGAGCGGGCCCGCGCAGCTCGACCTCATGCCCACCGACCGCCCGCTCCGCCCCCGGCCCG
>JBIOJT010000398.1:0-3795 GCA_044451055.1 Methylomirabilales bacterium (SeqCode) | reverse complement strand
GTCCCGCGCCGGCCCGACCCGTACCCGTACTACGCGCAGCTCCGTGAGATCGACCCGGCCCATTATTCGCCGGTCGAGGACATCTGGGTCCTGACCCGCTACGACGATTGCCTCGCCGCCTTCAGCGATTGGCAGACCTGGTCCTCGGAGCGGCGCGGCAACCTCCTCAACGACCTGCCTGAGCGGATCGGTCGCACGCTGGGTACGACTGACCCGCCCCGCCATACGTGGGCTCGCCGGCTGGTGAACACCGCCTTCACGCCGCGCATCGTCGCCGGGTTGGAGCCGTTGGTCCGCCAGTTCTCGGCGCGCCTGCACGATGCGGCCTGTGGCAAGGGGACCTTCGAGTACGTCCGCGACGTGTCGGCCCCTCTCAATGCCCGCATCCTCGGGGCCATGTTCGGCGTTCCCGAGGAGGAGTTCCTGCGGGTGCGGGGCTGGCTCGACGACTTCTTCGTGCGTGACAAGCCCGAGCCGGGACGCGAGCCGCGTCAGGTGGTGGCCATGCGCCAGCTACGCTCCTACGTCGACACGCTCCTGGCGGACCGCCTCCGCCGTCCGGGTGACGACTTGATGTCGGCCATGCTCGGCGCTCGCGAGGGCGACGTCGCGCTGAGCCACGAGCAGATCGCGGTCACCACCATGACCTTCCTCACCGCCGGGTTCGAGAGTACCAACAACCTCTTCACGAACATGGTCGCCGCCCTGGCCGGGCTTCCGGACGTGCTGGCGCGCCTCCGCCGGGAGCCTGCGGCGGTGCCGGCGTTCGTGGAAGAGGCCATGCGCTGGGACGCCGCCGCCCAGGGCTTCGTGCGCACCCCGACGCGGGACGTGGAGCTGCACGGGAAGGTCGTCCCGGCCGGTGCCCAGGTGCTGGTGCACATCGGCGCGGCGAACCGTGATCCGCGCGCCTTCCCCGACCCCGACCGCTTCGATCTGGATCGCACCGGCTCGCGGCATCTCGGCCTCGGCCACGGCGCCCACTTCTGCATCGGCGCCCCGCTCGGGCGGGTCCTCGCGCGCGTCGCCGCCGAAGACCTCGTCGCCCGGGCGGCGCGCATCGAGATCGATCCACGAACCGCTGTGCGGGTCAGCACTCCCAACTTCCGCGGCTTCCAGCATCTCGACGTCACGGTGGGGCCGGGCCCGACCGGCTGAAGGGCGCGACGGTCGGAGTCGGGCCTGGCGGATGATCGCCGGGACGACCCATCGCGGCTCGCACCATGACGCCCGCCTGGTAACCGTCAACGATGAAGTCAAAATGGCTATGGGCGTGCGAAGGCCAGAGCCTGAGACGAACGCGGATCCTTTCGATGATCTGGGAAGGTGGTGTGCAACCCCGGATGACTCGGCAAATGTGTTGATTGACACAAAACGCTGTGTGTTAGAATCCGCCGCCAACATCTCACAAGGAGGCGAGCGGTGTTCTACGATACGTCATCCTACATGGAAAAGCTCGTGGGCACGCGAGACGATAGGGTCCACGGCATCGTGGTGCTGCTGCCGTCGGAGTCCAAGCGGCTCATCGCCAGGGGCGTGCTGGCCCTGCCGGAGGTGAGGCGCGTGCTGAAGGAAGGCCTCTTCATCGTGTCCCGCGGCACGACCACGGCCTACATCGCCGAGGAGATCCTGGGCGTCAAGCTCCCCAAGAGCAACTGCACCGCCGGCATCGTCACCGACAACCGTCTGGCCGTGACGATACCGCAGGAAGGCTTTGGGCCCTGGGTCTTCCGCAGGGGCGCGAAGATCGAGGAGCCGGCCGAGGAGGTCCTGAAGCAGTTCACCGCCACCGATGTCTCGGTGAAGGGCGCCAACGCCATCGACCCGCAGGGGAACGTGGGGGTGCTGGCCGCCAACGACTTCGGCGGGACCATCGGCTCCATATGGCCGGTGCTGGCTGCCCGCGGCTCCCACCTCATCGTCCCGGCGGGCCTGGAGAAGATGATCGCCTCCGTGGTGGAGGCATCCTGGGCGTGCGGCAACAAGCTCTTCAAGTACGTCATGGGGACGCGAGTCGCCCTCATGCCCGTGGTCAGCGCCAAAGTGGTCACCGAGATCCAGGCGCTGGAGATTCTCACGGGAGTCCACGCCGTCCACGTGGCCTCGGGCGGCGTCGGCGGGAGCGAGGGGGCCGTCGTCATCGCGCTGGAGGGCTCCGACACGACGGTGAAGCGCGCCTTCGAGCTGGTGCAGAGCGTGAAGGGCGAGCCGCCCATCGGCATGCCGCGCCTCCAGCCGGCGGTCCCGGCGGTTTTCAACTAGGACTGCCAGCCGCGTGTCCTCTACCGCGGCCTGACGGCGAGGGCACTATGCTCTCTGCCTTCAGGCTCTAACGGAGTGCAGAGTCTTGAGATACCCCGAGGTGATGAGGCCCTAGGGACTAGCCGGTCCGCCGATTCCGCTCGCAAGCCCGCCACGGGGTCCGGTCTCAAGAGCGCCACATGACGCGACCGACACCTCGGCCGGTCGGGCTGGTTCGTTCGCCGCACCTATTGCCTACCAGTCCGAGTCCCCCTTGGGGAGGCAAGCAGGACTCGAACCCAGGCCTACCCCTGACAAATCTGGCGTCCAACTTCCCTGATGCTTCCATTCCCATTTTCTAGCGGCTCGATCTCCCGCCTTGTTGTAGACTGTCCGCCACTGTCATTTTCGAGACTGAGGCGGAAATGTGAAGGACTACCCCCGCATCGCTCGGAAGATCACGTTGGTCTTGTTCCTATCCCAGGGCCTCAGCTCTGCCGGGTTCATCGCCGCCTTCACTGTCAACGCCCTCGTTGCCGTCGACCTGACAGGGCAGACGGCCATGGCCGGTGTGCCCGGCGCCCTCTACGTGTTGGGGCAGGCATGCGGCGCCATGGTATGGGGCTTCAGCATGGAGTGGATCGGCCGTCGACGGGCCCTCGCCTTCGGCCAGGTCCTCGGGGTGATCGGATCGGCATTGGCAATGGCCGCCGTGGTCAACCGTTCCTTTCTCTCTCTCCTGATCGGCCTCATCCTGGTGGGGATGGCCAGGTCGGCCGTCGACCTGGGTCGCTTTGCCGCGGCGGAGGTCCACCTGCCGGCCGAACGCGGGCGGGCCATCTCCAACGTGGTGCTGGGCAGCACGGTGGGCGCCATATTCGGGCCGTTGCTGGTGGGCCCCACCGGGCGATTGGCAGTGGGAGCTGGCTTCTCGGAGCTGGCGGGACCGTATGGCGTCGGGTTCGCCGGGCTGGTCCTGGCGGCCATGCTGATCTTTGCTGGGCTGAGGCCCGATCCCCGCGACATCGGGCGGGAACTCGCCCGCATCTACCCGGAATCGGCTTCCCTCCAGGCGATCCGTCCCCTCGCGGAGATCATGCGGCAGCCGGGGGTGGTCGTGGCCATGGTCAGCATGGTCTTCCCCCAGCTCGTAATGATCGTGCCCATGTCGATCACGTCGGTTCACATGATGGCCCACCAGCACCCGCTGACCGCCGTGTCGCTGGTGATCTCTGCCCACACCCTCGGGATGTATGCCTTCTCCATCATCTCCGGGAGGATGACCGACCGGTGGGGGCGAGGCCCCGTGATCATTCTGGGATCAACGGTGTTGATCCTCGCCTGCCTGCTGGCAGTGCCTTCCATAAATCTCTTGCCGCTGATCGCTGCCCTTTTCCTCCTGGGGCTGGGCTGGAACTTTGCCTACGTGGCCGGCTCCACCCTGCTGGCCGACCAGCTCTCCCCGAAGGAGAGAGCCAAGACCCAGGGGGTCAACGACCTACTGCTGAACCTGGCCTCGGCCATCAGTCAAATCGCCAGCGGGGTGGTCTATGC
>JBIOJT010000397.1:0-3799 GCA_044451055.1 Methylomirabilales bacterium (SeqCode) | reverse complement strand
GTGGTGGGGTGCTGTCCGATGGTTCTCCGGGGGCGGTAGGTGGCCATCGGGAGGGGCCTGCAGCCGGGGACGCAGATGAGGTGCCGGGTGTTGGCGGCGCGGAACAGGCACACGTCGGTGTGGCGGAGTCGAGGATCGGTGGGACGCTGTTGGCGGAGGGTTTCACGGGCCACCGTAGGTAGAGAGGTTGGAGAGCAAGCTCAACCTTCCGAATGTTATGCCGCTGCTGGCGGCGGGCTATTCCTGTGCGGTCCCCGATCACGCCGCCGATCTGATCTACGCCTTGGACATGTTCCACGGGGTGAAGGACCCTGTGGCGCTGTTAGCGGAATGGCATCGGATCGCCAAGCCCCACGGGGCCTTGATCCTGGAGGATGGCCATCAGTCGCGACGGAAGATAAAGGAGAAGCTTGCTCAGGCAGGTCTGTGGCGCATCGAACGAGAAGAGAAGACGCATCTCAGGTGTGTCGTTGCTTGACCTCCGAATCCACTCAATGACCAGGCAGGCTTTCGCATGTGTGGCCGCTTCACCTTGAGCGCATCTGCCACGACCCTTGCCGCGCAGTTTCAGTTGTTCGAGACTCCGGCCTGGAAGCCACGCTACAACATCGCCCCCACCCAGGAAGTCCTTGCGGTGGTCCGAACCCTGGACGCCCCCAAGCGTTCCTCGCGTGTATTCCGTTGGCGCCTGATCCCTTCGTGGGCCGACGGCCCGCGCATCGGAAACGGACTCATTAACACCCGCGCCGAGATGGTGGCGACGAAGCCTGCCTTCCGCAAGGCCCTCGGAGGGGCGGGTGCCTCCTCATCGGTCTCGTCAACGCAGCATTGAGGTCTGGAATGATTCGGGGCTGTATGCCAGGGCCCTTTGCGGCATCTCTCGTTGTCTGGGCGTGAATTCGTACCTGGACGGCTGCCGAGTTGGGCGGTGACGAATCTGGAGGAACTGGGAGAGGTAAGGTACGGCGTGGAGGGTTTCCTGTCGTCCTATGGACCCGCCGGCACCGCACTCGCCAGGCGACAGCGCCCCGTTTTCTCCCTCGCCTTCCGGGTTCCGAGCAGTCTCGCCCAACCTCCCATGCCCAGCAACATCAACCTTTAGCGCCGTTCTTTGACCCAGACGGGGAATATAGGATCTAGGAAAAAGTAGCCTTGCCGCTGTCGGCCGATGATCTCTTGCTTCTGGAGGCCCTGGAGTGCTCGCTGCACGCTGGACGTGGGGCCCAGCCCGAACTCCCAGCGGACCGCTTCATGGTAGATGGCCTCGGGTCGTGCGGTCAGCGCCCGGAGGACCGCCCGCTGCTTGAGGGCGAGTTGCTCCCACAGGCGTTCGTAGTACTGGCTGTGGCTAGCTACCAGGCGGGTGGTTACGAGGGCGACCTCCTTCACATCCAGGGTCGTCGTGCCGCTCAATTCGGCGTAGTCCCAAAGCTCGTGGGCCAGCCGCTGCACGTCGTACGGGATCAGGTCGGCGGTGGTGAGCAGAAAGTCGAGCCCGGCGGGCGTGAGGACCTTCCGTCGCCTCGCAAACTGCTTCGGGATGAATTTTTGCCAGGCGGTTTTGTCGATCTTTTCCAGAAACTGCGCAGGGCCGGCTTTGAAGAAGGGCCGCTTGGGGGTCAGCATGGCCTCCATCAGGGTCGGCTGCGAGCCGGCGAAGACGTACCCGACCTGGCGTTGCGCCTGGACGGCATTTCGGAGGCTATGCTCCACGGTTCCGCCATTGAAGAGATGGATCTGCTGGAATTCATCGAGCGCGATGGCGAGCTTGAAGCGGCCGTGCTTGGCGAGCACCCCAGGGAGGGCGAAGACCTCGGCAGCGATCGGCGCGGCGCTGCGGGAGCTCCTGCCGAAGCTGAAATGGAGGTCGCCGGTTCGGGGATCGAGACCGATCTCCGGGCGCAACTGGCCCAGAAATCGCCCGATCCAGCCCTTGACCTTGTCGTACGGCCCGGCCGCGTGGAGCACGGTGTCCGCAAACCCCTCCAAGAACTCAGTGTAGGTCGTGTAGTTGCTGACCGGGACCGTGGCTGTGCGGATCCCGCGCTTCTCCAAGCGACGGAAGACCGCCGCAATGAGCGTGCTCTTGCCGAAGCGGCGCGGGGAGAGGAGAAAGACCTTCTGGGCGTCCGTGAGGTCCCGTTCCAGTTGGTCCGCTTCCTCCTCGCGATCAATGAACGCGGTCTCCGTGAGGGTTTCCCCGTAGATGAACGGGTTCTCAGGCTGGGCTGGCATGATGGCTCCGGGTCGGGCTGGTGTCTCCGATCATCGCGTTCCTGCGCAGCGTGTACGCATGACTGCAAACCGCAGAGAAGCGTATAGAATACGCACAGTTGCGTAATACCATACAACCAGAATTTCCGCAATCCCTTTCTGCCCACTGGGCCCATCAGGCGTAACGGCGAAGGGAGGGCGTCCCAGACCGGCGGCTGGTTCCTGTGGCCCCATCCTCATCAACCATCAAGCAGCTCCCTTGACGTGTCTGTTTCCCGTGAGTTCGACCTCCGATGGATGCATGCTCATCTGTTGGATCATTTGGTAGCCCTGACGTTGAGATGCTCTCCTACCATTCAAAACCTCCCGCCTTCAGTCCTGGGGAGGCTTCTGGCCGCTCGCACTCCGACGGCGTCCTCTCTGGGATGATCACGATGCGCCCCCAGGGGGGCCCTGCTCCATGGCCTTCCTTGGTGCACCAGAGAACCGGGAAGGACGGTTTCCGGTCGGGGTACTCAGAGTAGAGATCGGTGCAAGCGACGAGGAGGTCGGGGGTCAGCCGGCGCTCGGTGAGCCAGGTGAAGATCGGGATGTGCGAGGTCCCTCCGCCGCCCTTGAACTCGAGCGTGCGGAGGAACTCCGGGACCTGCTGCGTCCGGATGACTTGCTGCACCGCGCAGTCGCCCGTGAGGATCAGGGTCTCTTCGCAGAGGGTGTGCAGCTTGGCGCCCTCGGCGGCGAACTCTTCCGCCATCGGCCGGCTGATGGATCCGGAGGTGTCGAAGACCAGGACGAGGAGCGCGATCGTCTCGGAGCGGAGGGTCGGCCGAATGATGTCGTACTGGAGCCAGCGCCGGTGGGGCGGGTTGAGGGAGTAGTCGTCCTTGGCCAAGGCGGTGCCGGCGACTTGGTGGAGGACCCGTTGCCAGGGCACCTTGGCGGCCCGGAGCCGCTGGAGGAAGCGGTTGAGGCCGGCAGGCATGGAGCCGCGCTGATTGGAGTTGATCCAGGTGTCGTGGGCGCCGGCGACGGCGTCTATGATGTCCTGGGCCTGTTGGTCGGTTAGATTCGGCGGCAGCTGGAGACAGGTGCGCCCGGGCTGGCAGTGGCCATGGAACGGGTTGGGTTGTGGTCCGCCGGATCCGCTGCCTTGCGTGGGCTGGCCGCCCGTGTTTCCATTGCCGGACTGGGGAGCATTCTGACCGGGGATGCCGTCTCCCCCCCAGCCGGGGAGGGTTCCCTGGCGGGGGTCTTGGGGCCCGCGCGAGCCGCCCCCCCCGGACTGGCCCGATTTGTGGGAGCCATTCTGGGGGGCCTTCGGGTCGGTGCCGCTCCCGTTGTCTTGCGGCTGGTTGTTGGGGCTGATGCCGTTCTGGGGTGTTGGTTGGCCCTGGGGGTTGGACGTCTCCGTCTTCCCGTTGCCACCGGAGGGACTCTGGGCGTGGTGTTGCCCGCAGATGGGGCAGTGGGTGGGCCGCTGGGACTTCTGCTTGCGGAGTTCGTCATAGATCTCTTCCGCACAGAGCGCCTTGGCCCACTCTTCGTACAGGGGCGAGAAGACGCCGATGCCGGGGATGTCCAACTC
>JBIOJT010000396.1:0-3803 GCA_044451055.1 Methylomirabilales bacterium (SeqCode) | reverse complement strand
GTGGAGGAACGCCTGAAGCGGGAGTTCGGGCAGTTCATACACGGCAGCGAGGTTGAAACCCGCCCGATCAGCGGACAAATGGCCAACGAGATCGTCTTCAAGGCAACGGTCAGATTTCTGGCGGCGAATCCGGAGGGCTTTCCCCGGCTGGGGGCCTCCGGCCGGTTGACCGGCGCGATGAACAACCACCTGAATTACGGCGGGCACCTCAGCGCCCAACCGTTCGGCGCGTTGTTCAATTTCGTCGACGGCGAGATTGTAAACTTCCCGCTCGAGAAAGCCAACCCATACAAGATGGACTCCGAGGCCATGGTGCACCTTGTCGATAAGCATCGCCCCCCGCTCCTCGTGTTTGGCAAGAGCATGTTCCTCCACCCGGAACCGGTGCACGCGCTGCGCAGCTTTCTCAAGGACACCCAAGGCTATCGGCCCATCGTCATGTACGATGGAGCCCATGTGCTCGGCCTGCTCGGCGCGCGCTTCCAGGACCCCCTGACCGAGGGCGCAGATGTCCTCACCGGCTCCACCCATAAGACGTTCTTCGGCCCGCAGCGGGGAATCATCACCTCCAATATCAGCAAAGACTCGCCGCTCCGCAAGCTCTGGTCGGAGATCAATGCCAGAACTTTCCCCGGTTCGACAAGCAACCACCATTTGGGCAGCCAGCTGGCCATGCTTGCCGCAACCCTCGAAATGAACCATTTCAAAGACAGCTACCAGGCCCAGGTACTGTCCAATGCCCGAGGTTTTGCCCGGGCCTGTGCCGCTCAGGGCATCCCGGTCGAAGGCGGGGAAGCGGATGGCTACACGCGTACCCACCAGGTCGTCATCAGGGTCGCCCAGTTTGGGGATGGCAAAGAGATTGCGTCCCGGCTGCAAGACAATAACATCATTACCAATTTCCAGGCGTTGCCGGGTGATGAGACTTTTTCCCACCCCAGCGGGATTCGGATGGGCGTGCAGGAAATGACTCGGTTCGGCATGAAGGAAGCGGACTTTGTCAACCTAGCGCGGCTTATGGCCGACGCTCTCCTCCGCAAAAAGAATGTCGCCAAGGAGGTCGCTGAGTACCGAGGTCGGTTCCAATCGATGCAGTACTGCCTGACGCTCGAGGAGACGCTGCGGGTGGCGCCGGCCATCTTGGAGAGCATTTTTGCGGACCACGACTATTTCCTGGGATTCGCTCAGGCACTGCGGAGTCTCTAGCCCGCTTCGGGGTCTCAGGCATACGGCGGCTTGTGCCCCCATACTCCTGTGCTGCCATTACTCCGCCATTACTTCTCTCGTACTCGGAGGCGAAGGAGCTGAGGCCGGTCGGTCGTTACGCCATCCGCACCCAACATCACCAGGCCATTTCCTCTATGCTGGTGCGTGGCGCGCGGCCAGGAAGGGGATCATCGATCCCAGAGAGTCTTCCCGAACTTCAACCCAATCGGATCATGGCCGGGGATTGAGAGGCGCTCTTTCCCTGGGCTGATGTGGAGACGCCGGCCCCACCCCCAAACGTATTCGTGGCTATCCGTCAATTGCCTTGTGTGTGAAAATGCGACGGCAGCTCTCCGTACCTTGGCTTCGCAGAATGTGCGTGCCTACGTCTATCTCGCCGTGAAGCCGAAGGCGTCGCCAACGGAAAGCGAGGTGTCACCATGACCATCGTGGCGATTTCGCGAGAACTGGGAAGCGGCGGGAACGCCATCGGCGCCGCGGTTTCCAAGGCGTTGCACTTCGAGTACGTGGAGCGGGAGATCATCCTGCGAGCCGCCCACGCCCACGGTGTGCCGGAGGAGAAGATCGCGGATGCGGCGGAGCGCCGCCTGTCCCTCTGGGGGCGCTTCGATGAGGAGAAGCGCCGCTATCTCATCTTCCTCGAGGCCGCCTACTATTCCTTCGCGGAGAAGGGGAACGTGGTCACAGCCAGTCGCGGCGGGCCATTCTTCCTCCGGGACGTCAGTCATGCCGTCCGGGTCAGGATCATGGCTCCCTTCGAGGTGCGCGTGCGCAGGATCATCGAGCGGGAGAAGCTGGATCAGAAGGCCGCCGCGGCCAAGCTCCGCACTTATGACCGGGAGCTGTCCGGGCGCATCGACTACCTGTTCGGGCTGGACTGGACGCTTCCCGAGAACTACGACTTGGTGATCAACACCGGGAACGACGCCTGGGCGTTCTACACGGATCTCCTGGTGGCGGCGGCCCGGCATCCGCAGTACCAGCCCACGCCGGAGTCGCAGCAACGGATCCGGGACCTCGGCCTCGCCGCGCAGGTGCGCGCCGCCATCGCCACGGATCCGGTGTCCAAGAACATCAATGTCGAGGTCACCGCCCAGGCGGGCCGCGTGGCGCTGAAGGGCGTCGTCTTCAGCCCGGCCATGATGGATGCCGCCGCCGAGGTGGCCAAGCGCGTCCCGGGGGTGAGCAGCGTCTCCTCCGAGGCGGTGGAGATCCCGCGGGTCTACCCGGGCCCGATCATGTGACGCAAGACCGTTCGACAGGTCGGCGGTTCGATGGTTCGGTTGTTCCCCGAACGCTTGAACACCCGAACACTCGAACTACCGAACAGTCGAACGCTTTCCATCAGGGAGATCTGCCTGATCAGTACCCGGTATCTTGCCGCGTACTACTTCTGGTACTTCGCCGCCACCGGTGTCTCCGAGCCGTATCTGCCTCCCTACTGGCGCTCCCTGGGTTTTTCCCCGTCGGACCTGGGTCTGCTGAACGCCATTGCCCCCGCGATCGCGGCGCTCGCTCCGTTTCTCTGGACGGCATACGCCGACGCCACCCGGCAGGGCGAGCGGATCTTCCTCGTCAACACCTGGATCGCCGCGCTGGCGGCGCTCCTGTTCCCGAACCTGGCCGGGTTCTGGCCGGCCGCCGCCGCGGTCCTGATCTACGCCGCCTTCCGCACATCGCTCATCCCGCTCGCGAACAGCATGACGTTCCGGGCCCTGGCCGGCCGGCGGCAGGGATACGCGGCCATCCGCCTGTGGGGGACCATCGGCTACATTCTGGTGGCTGTCGGGGCGGGATTTCTCGTGGATCGGATCGGCCTGCGGGCGGGGATGTACGGGATCGCGCTGGCCATGATGGCGTGCGGTGCCGTAGGCTGGGCGGGGCGTAGCCGGGCGCGGGGCGGTCTCACGCCCGTCCGCCTCGAGGAGTTCTTTCGGACGCTCCGGGATCGTCGAGTCTTTCTGCTCCTGCTCGCCACGTGCCTGGCGCAGGTAAGCTTCGGCCCCTACACCACCTTCTTCACGATTCACCTCCAGCACCTCGGCCTCTCCAGGGGCTTCGCCGGAACGGCCTGGGCCCTCGCTGCAGGGAGCGAGCTGTTCGTGATGCTGGCTTGGACGCGGATGTGCGCCTGGGTGAGCGCCCGCACCTGGCTCACGGCGGCGCTCGCAGCCCACGCGGTTCGCTGGGGTCTGTTCGTCATGGCTCGCGACCCCGCTTTCCTTTTGGCGATCCAGCTCACCCATGCGTTCACGTTCGGCGTGTTCTACCTGGCCGGGGTGCAGACGGTGGACGCGTTGGTGCCGGATGGGCTCCGGGCAACCGCGCAGGGCGTTTTCGCCTCGGTCACGTTCGGGTTGGGCGGCCTCGTCGGGAATACGCTGGCGGGCCTCCTGTACGAGCCTCTGGGGATGGCGCGATTGTACATGGTTGCTGCGGCCCTGGCGGCGGGAGCAACGGTCCTGTACTGGGCCGGAACCCGCCCGGCTGTCGTGGGCGGCCGCGTGGCGACCGCCCGCATCCCGGGAGGCAGGTCCCAGTGAGCCGTCCCTGGATCGTCCTGGCCTTCCTCACCG
>JBIOJT010000395.1:0-3825 GCA_044451055.1 Methylomirabilales bacterium (SeqCode) | reverse complement strand
TCTTCGTCTCCGCTTGCGCATACGTGGGCTCCCTGGCCCCTGGTTCCCATACTCGAAACTCTCACATCTCAAGTGCGGGAGGACCGATTCAAGGCCTTCCTCCCCTGCCAGACGGTTGCGTTCTGCGGTGGGATGGTGGAGGTCCTCCGGCCACCGGGGCTTGACGGGAGAGGTGGCGCGAGAAGGGAGGGGCAGATGAGGATTCGCGAGCTGAAGAGAAGGTCGGGGAGTGGGCGTGTCCCAGTGTGGCCACCGGAGTGGACCTCCGCCGACGGCGCGGCCGGCATCTTTCGGACGAGTGAGGAGGGTGTGCTGGAGTCGGTCGAGCGGTTTAAAGACCGGCTCATCGTGAGGATGAGGTTCGACGAGAGGGAGCACCTCGGGTCGCTGCAGTGGGACGAGCCGCCGACGGTGGACAAGGTGGAGGCGGTGCTGAAGGCGCACCTGGGCGAGCCCATTCGGAGCGTGGGCGACTTGATGGTCTGACGCTATGCCTGTGTTATTGCGAGCAAGTTTGTACCGGCCACCTCTGCCGACGGACGAGAAGAAGGCACGGAGAATGGAGGACGAGGCGCGGATTGAATTTGGCCGACGGGCGCGGGCGCTTCTTACGGGACGAGAGCCGAGCACTGAGCTTGAGTGATATATCCACATGCGGCATAGCGACGTTCCAATCCGTCTGCTGGACTGGACCGAAGGGCACCTGGAGGACGCCCGATCAGCCCAACTGGCAGGTTCGAGTGTTCCGAGAGGTCCTGATCGCGCCCCGGGCCGACGACTCGCGCATCGGCAACCGGCTCATCAATGCCCGCGCCGAAACTGTGGCGACCAAGTCCGCCTTTTGCGGGACCTTTCGGGGGCGTCAGGGTGAGATGGGCAAGCGAGGCGTAAAAGCCAGAGGAGAACCCGGGGGTGAAGCAAACGGACCTTCCGAATCTCGAACAAAATGCATTTCGTTATTTACTACCGAGTCGGTCTCGGTTACCCTTCTACAACCGTCGTTCCCCCAAAGCCAGAGGACGGCCTGGGCTTCAAGCGTGAATGGCCGGCGAGGCTGGAAGCCGAAATTGATTCATGAGCTGGAGGCGAAGGGCTCGGAGGAAATCGGCTGATGGCTGAAAGGCTGACCGCTTCCAGAAAGGACATCCGCATGAGTAGATCCCAGAGCGCGTCCGCCCCTCCAACCGCGGGACGGGTCTTGATGTCGGGAAACGAGGCGGTGGCCCGAGGGGCGTGGGAGGCGGGCGTGAGCGTGGCCTCCAGCTATCCAGGCACGCCGGCCACCGAGATTCTCGAGGCCTTCGCCCGCTATCCTGACGTGTATGCGGAGTGGGCCCCCAACGAAAAAGTCGCCTTCGAAGTGGCCATGGGCGCTTGTCTGGCCGGGGCGCGATCCTTGGTCTCGATGAAGCACGTGGGGCTGAACGTCGCCGCTGATCCTTTGATGACCGGCTCGTACATCGGGGTGCGAGGTGGGTTCGTGATCGTGGTGTCTGATGATGTCGGGATGAGCAGCTCCCAGAATGCGCAGGACACCCGCTACTTCGCCCGCTTCGCCAAGGTGCCGCTCCTAGAGCCGAGCGACAGCCAGGAGGCCAAGGCCTTCGTGGGTGAGGCGCTCCGCCTCAGCGAAGAGATGGATACTCCGGTGATCGTGCGCTTGACGACCCGCATCAGCCACGTACGGGGGCTGGTGAACCTTGGTGAGCGGCCGGCCCCACCGTTCCTCGGCTTTTCAAAGGATCCGACCAAGTACGTGATCCTTCCGGCACATGCTCGAAAGAAGCATCCCAAGGTGCTACAGCGGATCCAAGACCTGGCGCGTCTGGCGGACACAAGCCCGCTGAATGTGATGGAGTGGGGGAACCGGGAGATCGGGATCATCGCCAGCGGCCCGGCCTACGTGTATGCGCGCGAGGCCTTTCCGGATGCCTCGTTCCTCAAACTGGGCTTCTCGTACCCCCTGGCAGAAGGGCTCATCCGCGAGTTTGCATCCCACGTGAAGCGTCTGTACGTCGTGGAGGAATTGGAGGGCCTCGTCGAGGCCGATGTCCTGGCGATGGGGATCCGGGTGGACAGCGTCGGCAAGCTCCCCCGGACCGGCGAGCTGACGCCGCAACGCGTCCGAGCCGCGTTGGACGGCGCGGGGCAATTACTGCTTCAGGCGCCGCCGCCGGAACTGGATCTGATGCCGTTTCCTCGGCCGCCCACGCTGTGCGCGGGCTGCCCGCACATGGGGGTGTTCTACGTCCTCGGCAAGATGAAGGACCTCGTCATCACGGGCGACATCGGCTGCTACACGTTGGGTGTCGGCTCGCCGTGGAATGCCACGCACACCTGTGTGTGCATGGGGGCCAGCCTGGGGAATGCGCTCGGCATCGAGAAGGCCTATCGAATGGCCAAGCAGGATCAGAAAGTCGTGGCGATGATCGGGGACTCCACCTTCCTGCACTCCGGGATGACCGGCCTCCTGGACATCGTGTACAACGGCGGCAACGTGACGGTCTTCATCCTGGACAACCGGACCGTGGGCATGACGGGCGGGCAGGACCACCCCGGAACGGGTGTCACCCTCCAGGACGAGAAGAGCAGGGCCGTGGACTTCGTGGCGTTGTGCAAGGCCCTGGGGGTCGAGCACGTGCAGCTCGTGGACCCGTACCGGTTGCCCGATGTGTACCGGGCGGTGAAGGAGGCCCTGGCCTACGAGGGACCCTCGGTGATCATCACCAACCGACCGTGCGTCCTCATCGAAGAATTCGATCGGACCCAGCCATACGAGGTCCTGGACGAGCTGTGCAACGGCTGCGGGGCGTGTCTGAAGACGGGGTGCCCCGCGATCCAGGTGATCCGCCGGGAGGTGGTCCGTCTTCCCAACGGGAGGGACAAGGAACTGAGCTACGTGACGATCGATCCCATGGGGTGCAATGGATGCGATCTGTGCGTCCAGACCTGCGGCCCCAAGGCCATCGTCTCCGTGGGTTCGACGAGCCGGGTCACCCCGCCAGGTACACCTCAGGGCTGAGAGAGCGGATCATGAGCGAAAATCGAGGAGAAGGGCAGGGCGTGGACCCCCTTGCCGCGCGGACGCTGAACGTGCTCTTGGCCGGCATTGGAGGGCAGGGCGTTCTCACCGCCAGCCAGTTACTGGCTGAGGCGGGTGTGCGCGCGGGTTACGACGTGAAGAAGAGCGAGGTCCACGGCATGGCCCAGCGTGGTGGGGTGGTGACGAGCCACGTCCGCATCGGGCAGAGGGTCTACTCGCCCATCATCTCCAGCGGGGAGGCGGATCTCCTCGTGGCGTTCGAGGAGGCAGAGGCCTTGCGCTGGCGCTCGGAGGTGCGACCGGGGGGGACGTTGATCGTGAACTGCCTGCAGGTGGCCCCTCCGGTCGTGAACCTCGGTCTCTTCAAGTATCCGGATGATCCGCTGGCGGATCTTCGAGCCTTCGACGGATGCTTCTTTCCGGTCGAGGCCTCGGCCATGGCCGTCCAGGCGGGCAGTCCGCGCCTTGCCGGAACGATCATGATGGGCGCGGCCTCCGCCGTGGTGCCGCTGTCGCTGGAGCACTGGGAGGCTGCCATTCGCGCGCGGTTCAGCAAGGCCGAGGTCGCCGACCAGAATCTGAAGGCGTTTCATCAGGGACGGGAGTACGCCCTGGCTTCGGCGGTGAGGCAGTCTGGCGACTAGCAGGCTGCTGAAAAAGGCCCATCTGCGGCGTTGGCGCGCTCGCGCGGCGCTGCGACGTACGGACTGAGTGCGCCTCGCACCTCGCATCGTGCGCCGCCTTGCATCTGGACCTTTTTGAGCAGCCTGGGCGAAAAAGGG
>JBIOJT010000394.1:0-3848 GCA_044451055.1 Methylomirabilales bacterium (SeqCode) | reverse complement strand
TGCCCCCGAGCAGGCAGTTTCTTAGGAGGGTCCGTGGGGAGGGCTGAGCCCTTGCCGCGGGTCCTGTGCAAGGGCGAGGGCCTTCCCCGCGAACGAAGCAGCGCGGGGAACGGTGTAGCCATTATTCCGCGCTGCGTAGTAAGGTCACAGTTTGTGACCTTAGAAGGGTAGCCTCCGCCTCGGTGAGTTGGAACATGAAGTCCTCTGGGAACCGCTCGATATTCCGACTGACAGCCTGATTCAGGACCTTGGTTTCTACACCGCGGCATCGCGCAGCTTCTATCCGAAGGAGAACAGTCAACTGGGAGCTGCCCCGAGTCGATCCGTCGTGGAGGGAACGAGTAGTGTTCATGGTCTAGCAGAAACGGACGGGGGATGCAAGAACTGCGTGCATGGGGCAGAGCACACGGGCGGGACTGTATCGGTGAATCGGGGAAACAATGAATCGGGCAAACGGAGAAAGGTGGATCATAGTGGAAGAGGAACCTCGCTCGGTATAAAGCAGAGGGACACGGCTGGACGAGTGCACTCCTCCTTGTCTTTTCTCGGTTGGCATGGTTTGATCACGACAACTGGATTGGAGGCTGGCCATGACACCTCGTCCCCACCCGACGATCCACGCGCCGGAGTTTCCCGAGGGCATGGAGTGGTTCAATACCCCACATCCGCTCCGCCTCGCGGATCTCCGGGGACGCGTGGTCCTGCTCGACTTCTGGACCTACTGCTGAATCAACTGCCTGCACGTCCTCCCGGAGCTGGAGGCGCTGGAAGCCGGATTTCCCCAGGCCCTGACGATCATCGGGGTCCATTCGGCGAAGTTCCCCAACGAGCGGGAGGCAGCCTCTCTTCGTCACGCGATCCGGCGCCACCAGATCACCCATCCGGTCGTCAATGACGCCGAGTTCGTGATCTGGCAGCGCTACGGCGTGCGCGCCTGGCCCACCCTGGTCCTCATCAATCCGGCGGGCTACGTGGTCGAAGGAGTGGCCGGCGAGGGGCATGGGGCCGCTCTGCAGAAACTGATTGAGGAGTTGATCGCCGAGCATCGCGCGGCCGGGACTCTGCGCGAAGGCCCCGGGCTGGTGGCGGCGCCAGACGGCACAGATGGGGGGATCCTGTCCTTCCCTGGAAAGATTGCCCTGGACCCGACCACGAGCCGACTGGCGATCGCGGATTCTGGGCACCACCGGATCGTACTCGCGGATCTGGACGGGACGATCCGCGCCATGGTCGGTACCGGAAAGCCGGGCGCCGATGATGGCCTATTCGCAGAGGCCGCCTTCCGCCACCCGCAGGGCCTGGCCTTCCACCAGGGCAACCTGTACGTCGCCGACACCGAGAACCACCTGATCAGACGTCTGGACCTTGCCGCGGGCCGTGTCGCGACGATCGCCGGGACGGGACGACAAGCCCACGGCCCCATCCAGCCTGCTCCCGACGGGCCCCTCGCCACCGATTTGAATTCGCCGTGGGATCTCGTTGTGCAGGAGGATGTCCTCCACATCGCCATGGCCGGCTGCCACCAGGTGTGGGCGATGGATCTCGCCGGAGGTACGCTGGATCTCGTCTCCGGCACCGGCCGCGAGGCGCTCGCCGATGGCCCGCGGCTGGAGGCGGCCATGAACCAGCCCAGCGGCATTGCCATCGACGGTTCTCTCCTGTACGTCGCAGACAGCGAGGCCAGCGCCATCCGGAGCATTGACGCGCGGCCGGGCGGCAGGATCCGGACCCTCATCGGGGTCGGCTTGTTCGAGTTCGGTGACCGGGACGGCAGCGGTCGGGCCGCTCGCCTCCAGCATCCGTTGGGAGTCGCGGTGCTGGATGGCCGGATCTACATCGCCGACACCTATAACCACAAGATCAAGGTTCTCTTTCCCTCTCTGGAGCGTGTGGAGACTGCGTTTGGGACCGGACGGCCGGGCGTCGATGAGGGCACGCGACCGCAGTTCTTCGAGCCGGGTGGCCTGGCGGCCGCGCCGGGGCGCCTCTACATCGCGGACACGAACAACCACCGCATCTGCGTGGCCGACCTCGCCACCGAAACCGTGACCACTCTCCCCCTCCGCTGGCCGGATCGTGGATTGAGCCCGCGAGTTTTGGCTTGACACCGCGCCCCGCCCTGCGGCATGCTCCCCTCGCGCTCGGGGGTCGCCAGGGCTGTGGGCAGATCGTGAGGGCGGACGCCGCAAGAGCGAGTTCCAAATCACGCTAGACCATGGCCTTAGATGGGGGAGGGGGAGAGATGGCACAGAATAATGCAGTAAAAAAAGAAAATGCACTCGAGCGTTTCGGTCTCGGGCTCGCCGAGTGGAGCGAGAAATGGTTCCCCGATGCCTGGGTGTTTGCATTGATCGGCGTCGTCTTCGTCTTTGTCTTCGGCCTCCTTATCGGGGAGAGTCCCACCAAGCTGGCCATAGAAGGAGGCAAGTCCTTCTGGATCCTGATCCCATTCACCATGCAGATGGCCATGATCATCATCGGCGGCTACGTCGTGGCGTCCACGCCGGCCGTCTACTGGGTCATCCGGAAGGTCGCCGGCATCACGACGAAACCCAGGGTGGCCATTGCCTGGATTGCTTTCTTCTCCATGGCGACGTCGCTGATCTCTTGGGGTTTCAGCCTCATCTTCAGCGCCCTTCTGGTCCGCGAGATGTCCCGAACGATCAGGGGAATGGATTTCCGGGCCGCCGGCGCAGCCGCCTACCTCGGCCTAGGTGCCGTCTGGGCCCTCGGTCTTTCCTCTTCGGCGGCCCTCATGATGGCTACCAGGGGCGCCATCCCGCCCAAGCTCTACGACATCAGCGGCTTGATCCCGTTGACCCGGACCCTGTTCATCTGGCCCACCTTCTGGACCATTGCGGCTCTGATCGCCATTTCTATTGTGATCGCCTACTTCTCCGCCCCGGCTCCGGAGAGGGCGAAGACGGCAGAGGCTTTCGGTCTGAAATTTGAACCCATCGACATGACCATCGAGCCCCGGCAGAAGCCCGGCGAGTGGTTCGAATACAGCCCCCTCCTGATCATTCTCGTCGGCGCACTGCTCGCCTGGTACCTGGTGGATGTGTTCCAGACGTCGCCCACGGGACCCCTGGCGGCCTTGGACCTCAACACCTACAATCTGATCTTCATCACCGTGGGCATGTTCCTCCAGTGGCGGCCCAAGCGGTTCCTCCGGGCCGTGGCCCAGTCGGTCCCCGCCACCGGCTACGTGTTGATCCAGTTTCCCTTCTACGCCGTCATCTTCGGGATGATCGTCGGCACGGGAATCGGCAAGTGGCTGGCCGATCTCTTCACGGCGATTTCGACACCGCACACTTACTCCCTGGTCGTGGCCCTCTACTCGGCCATCCTGGGTGTCTTCATACCCTCCGGCGGAGGCAAGTGGGTCATCGAGGCGCCTTACGTCCTGCAGGCGGCGATCCAGCACCACGTCAACCTGGGATGGGTCGTCCAGATCTATAACGCCGCCGAGGCGCTTCCCAACCTGTTGAACCCCTTCTGGATGCTGCCGCTCTTGGGTCTGCTTCACGTGAAGGCGAGGGACTTGGTCGGCTACTCCGTGCTGCAGATGCTCCTCCACATCCCGCTGGTCTTCTTCCTGTGCTGGTTATTCGGCCTATATCTCCCGTTCGTGCCACCGCTGAAGTGACCTGCTACAGTAACGTCAGCTTACTGTGCGGTGCGTAAAATAGGCGACAGTCCCTCCCAGACCGCACAGTCCGGGGGAGAGTCCGAGGAGGGGCGGCGGCCCGCCCCTCTCGGTAGCGTCAACCCAGCCGCGGACGGCCGGGGCAATGACGGAAGAAACTGGCTTCCCGTGGGAGCGTTTCTCCGGTACTGTATCGGCC
>JBIOJT010000393.1:0-3910 GCA_044451055.1 Methylomirabilales bacterium (SeqCode) | reverse complement strand
GGCGGGCGGGACCCGCATCAGCCCTTCTCATTTCGTCCCCTGTGAAAGGGGAGACCTGCAGAGCGGAGTCTTCGCGGCGCGTCCGGGCTCACATGGGGCTCGGAACGTAGGATGGGGAGGAAAGGTGAACGAGAGATCACGGCGACTGGCCGGTAACGTCGAGCGAGGCCGGGCCATCCAGCTCAGGGTGGATGGGCAGCTCATTCCCGCTTACGAGGGCGAGACGGTTGCCGCGGCGCTTCTGGCCGCTGGCCGACGCATCTTTCGCCATAGGGTACCCGGTGGCGACCCCAGAGGGATCTTCTGCGGAATCGGGATGTGCTTCGACTGTTTGGTGACGGTGGACGGCACGCGAATCGTCCGTGCCTGCGTGACCCCTGTGCGCGATGGAATGCAGGTGACAATCCTGGAACATTAGGAGGCACGAGCGGTGCGAGAAGTGGAGATCGTCATTGTGGGTGGAGGGCCGGCGGGTATGGCAGCGGCGCTGGAAGCCGCAGCCTCGGGTGCCGAAGCGCTGATCATGGACGAATACCTTACCCTCGGCGGCCAATACTACAAGCAAGCGCCCAGTGTCTTCAGGTTCAAGAACGTCAAGGCGGAAGGGAGGCAATATGCAGAGGGGGCTGACGTCGTCAGCCGGCTAAGAGCAAGCCATGTCGAGGTCATGTTGGGCACCTTGGTCTGGGGCGTCTTCGACGAGCGGACCCTCACGATCTCCCGCGAGGAGAGGACCGAGGAGATACGGGGCAAGAAGCTCATTCTCGCCCCCGGAGCGCAGGAGGTGCCGATTGCCTTCCCAGGCTGGACGCTGCCCGGCGTGATGATGGGCGGGGCCGCACAGGCGCTGCTCGAAAGCCAGCACATCCTCCCGGGCCATAAAGTGGTCATGGCGGGGGTCGGCCCGCTCCAGCTCAAGGTCGCCAGCCAATTAACCGATGCGGGAGTAGAGGTGATGGACATCCTGGAGGCGTCCAGTCAGCCGCCGATGTCCGTGGAGAATGCGCTTCGGTCCTTGGGCCACTGGCGGAAGATGCGGGAGGGACTGGAGTACTGGCTGAAGCTCAAGGGGGCAAGGACACCGTACCACCACCGGCACGTGCCGGTGCGGGCCCTAGGGGAAAACGAACTTGAGGCAGTGGTGGTGGCGCAGGTGGACGAGGACTGGCGGGTCCTCGCGGGGACAGAGCGAACCCTGGAAGCGGACACCCTCTGTCTATCGTATGGCTTCTTGCCTTCCAACCAGCTCCCGCGTCTTGCCGGCTGCCGGATGGGGTACGACGCAGAAGCAGGGGGTTGGGTGACCTGGCATGACGAGAACCAGGAGACGAGTGTGGGAGGGGTGTACGTCGCAGGGGAAGTAGGCGGCATCGGCGGAGCGGATGTGGCGGCAGAAGAGGGCCGAGTCGCGGCGATTGCCGCGGTGCGCACATTGGGCAAAGAGAATGCGGACGGGCAGCGCACGAGAGAGAAGAGAGCCCGGGCGGTATTGACTCGAGCGCGGAAGTTCGCCCAAGTGACACGGGGCATGATGAGGCTGAAACCGGCACTCTTCGACCTGATCACCGACGAGACGATGGTGTGCCGATGTGAAGGCGTCGTGGCCCGGGAGGTAGTGGCCGCAATAGCCGATGGGGATGCGACGCTGCGAGGCGTGAAGGGCAGAACGCGAGCTGGGATGGGGCGGTGCCAGGGCCGGATCTGCGGATACCTGGTCTCCCGAATGATAGAGAAGCATACTGGAACACGCATGGACCAGATTCAGCTCGACACCCCTCGACTGCCTGTGAAGCCGGTCCTCCTCGGTGCCCTGGCTGCTGACGTAGACCGATAGCCAAGCCAGGGGAGGTGCGAGATGCGCATCGTGTTTCCGGACGGCGCTGCATGCCTTCAGGATCGGAACGACTTGCTGCCCCTGAAGAAGCTGGGCGTGGTCGAGTTCCACGAGACACAGCCGCAGAACAAGGCAGAGTTGATCCAGCGGCTCCGCGATGCGGAGGCGGTAATCCTCGACTATTCGGTGATGGACGCGGAAGTCTTGGCGCAGTGCTCCAGTCTCAAGTTTGTCTGTTTCCTCGGTATCGGGTACGCCAAGTATATTGACGTTGGGGCTGCCACCAAGAAGGGGGTGACTGTCGCGTACACGCCGGGATACGGCTCCGTCGGTGTGGCGGAATACACGCTCGGGCTCATCCTCTCCCTCACTCGCCACATCGCCTTTGCCCATGGGTGCATGAAACAGGGCACGTGGGAGCCTGGACGCTTCCAAGGGATCGAGCTCCACGGGAAAACCCTCGGCATCGTCGGTCTCGGCCCCATCGGCTCCGAAATGTCGCGCCTCGCGGCGGGCATCGGGATGCGCACGCTCGGATGGACGAGGAACGCCACGCCCGAGAGGGCGAGGCACGGATTGACCCTCGTCTCCCTGGACGAACTCTTTCCGGCCTCAGACATTGTGACCATCCACCTCTCCCATACCGCGCAGACGGAGCGCCTCATTTCTCGGGCCCTCTTGGAGAAGATGAAACCCGGGGCCTTCTTCATCAACACTTCCCGAGCGAAGATCGTGGACAACGAGGCACTGGCGGAACTGCTTCAGCAAGGGCGCATCGCGGGAGCGGCCCTGGATGTCCACGAGGAAGAGCCGGTACCCGCGAATTACCACTTCGCGACGCTGCCCAATGTGCTGATCACCCCCCATATCGGGTTCAATTCGAAGGACGCGGCGCGGAACATGCTCCGGATCGCGATCGCGACCCTCGACGCCTTCTTGCGGGGAGAGAAGCTCTACGTCGTGAATCCCAGATGAGGCGAGCTGAGGTATGGTCCGAGCCCTGGTTGGGTCCCCAGGGCAGGGCTCGAACACGCAAGTCGGGCGAAGTGGCAGCTGTCCATAGCCTGGGGATTCGCTATCGGGGCCGCAGCGGTGAAGACTGTCCACCTTGCGCCCGCAGAGTGAGAAACAGCTGGAGCACACCTCGAGGTCGAAGCAGCCCAAAGGAGGATTCACACCATGGCTAGCTGGAACGTCGCTGCACTGCTTACTGAAGATCGCAGCCACCTCTTGCATCCGCTCTATCACCCCGAGGACCACGTCAAGCCCCATATCTGGGTCAAGGGCCAGGGCATCATGCTGACCGACGCCGAGGGCCACGAGTTGATTGACGGGCTGTCCTGCCTCTGGAATGTGAACGTCGGGCACGGCCGCCGCGAGCTGGCGGAGGTCGCCGCCGAGCAAATGGCCACCCTCGCCTTTTCGGTCAACTATTCGGGGTCGGCCAACGTGCCGGCGATCCGCCTGGCAAGCCGGCTGGCAGAGATTGCGTACCCCAACCTCGTCGCCACCTTCTTCGCCAGCGGCGGGGCCGAGGCGAACGAAAGCGCCTTCAAGACAGCGCGTTTTTACTGGAAGGCCAAGGGACGTCCAGAGAAGGTGAAGATCATCTCCCGACAAATGGCCTATCACGGGGTCACGCTGGCGGCCATGAGCGCCACCGGCATACCCGGTTACACTAAGATGTTCGAGCCGCGCGTGCCGAACTTCATCCACACGGCGACGCCGTACGCCTACCGGTTTGAAGGCGCCAAGCCCGGCGAGACCGTGGGGCAGGCCGCGGCCCGGATGCTGGAGGAGACGATCCTCAAAGAAGGGCCCGAGACAGTAGCCGCCTTCATCGCCGAGCCCGTCCAGGGGACGGGTGGCGTGATCGTCCCGCCCGATGATTATTTCCCACTGGTCCGGCAGATATGCACCAGACACGACGTGCTCCTCATCGCCGATGAGGTGATCACCGGCTTCGGCCGCACCGGCCACTGGTTCGGGTTGAAGCACTGGGGGGTGCAGCCCGACATCATGGCCTTCGCCAAGGGCGTCACCAGCGGGTACCTCCCCCTGGGCGGGATCATGGTC
>JBIOJT010000392.1:0-3923 GCA_044451055.1 Methylomirabilales bacterium (SeqCode) | reverse complement strand
GGAGACGGGCCCAAGGCGAACCTAAACGGGCACGACGCTGGAAACGGCGGAGACAGCCAAGGAGAGCCTTCGGGGGACCGCGCCAGTCCGACCCTACCAGCCCATCCTGGGCGCACACACAGCACAAGCCTCGGGAGACCCCGAGGCTTGTCTGCTGCCCGTTGGAAGGAAATCCGCGGGGGGACGAGGTGCTACTTCTTCTTGGGGGGGACGATGCCGTCCTTGAAGGCTTTGGCCAAGCGGAACCGGACCACCGTCTTCGCCGGGATCTTGATGGCCTCGCCCGTTTGGGGATTGCGCCCCACCCGCGCCTTGCGGGCGGCCTTCACGGCCTTTCCCAACCCGGGGACCACGAATTGCCCGGTCGCCTTCGCCTCCTTCGTGGCGAGGGCCACGAGCTCCTCGAGGACGCTCACGACCGTCTTCTTGGGAAGCTCGACCTTCTCCGCCAAATGGGCGACCACTTGCGTCTTGGTCATCAGTTTTGCCATGGGGCCTCCATCGTTGAGGGGTGGGAGAGTCCCGCATCCAGAGCGGGGGTGCGAGGCACTGTACGGAATTGGGCCGCACCTGTCAACGGTTTTTGGACGAGTCCGAGGGGGCTAGCTCACGGCATGATCGGGAGCGATCACCCCCGCCGGCGCCTCCTCGCCAGCTCCTTCCATTATTCCCACCGGTGCCGCCCCCTCTGTCGCTGGCCAGGAAAGCGCGCCCTGATGGAGCCGTCCCGCCTGGTGCAGCCGCCCGATCAGGGAGCGGTCGTCCCATTCCCGGAACTCGGTGGATTACAGCATCACTACGAGAGGGTGGCGGCATGAGCTCCGGTGCTGGACTGTGTCGGCGAATCGCATCACAGAGGTTTTAGGGAACGACAGGAATCAAGGTAAGGCAGCGTGGCCAATACGATCTGTCATTGTCGCCGATCTTGGCGCGCTCCAGTCCGGTCAACCGGGCTTCGATCCCGGCCGAGCGATGGGCGGGTTCATTCGTCGAAAGAGCTCATCGAGCTCTGTCCGGGATGCGCGGCTGGCCTGGGTGGAAAAGCCATAGGGAATCTCCGTATCCCCCTCGCGCAGGCGGCTCATCACCGCATCGGCGAATTCCCCGACCGACACGCCGGAGGTGTGCAGGCCGGGTCCTCCCAAATCCGTGTTCACGGCGGGGGGCACGATCTCCACGACTTGAATCGGCGTGGGGGCGAGTTGGTGCCGGAGCGACAGCGTGAATGAGTGCAGCCCCGCTTTCGTCGCGCTGTAGATCGGCACACCCGCCAGCGGGGCGAAGGCCAACCCCGAGGTGACATTCACGATGGCTGGGCTCCGCTGCGCCAACAGGTGCGGAAGGAAAAGCGTGGAGAGGTGGATCGGCGCCTCAAAGTTGATGGCGATCTCCTGTCGCGCCTGATCCCACGCCTCGGGTGCGGCGAGCGGCAGCCGACATTGGATGCCGGCATTGTTGACGAGCACGTTGAGGCGGGGGAATTCGGCAACGGCCCAACGGAACAGCGCCACCCGCTCGCCGTCTTGGGCGACGTCGCAGGCGCGGACGGCAAGCCCCGGATGGCGGGCCTGCGCTTCTCGCAACTTGTCCTGCCGGCGGCCGCAGACGATGACCTGACTGCCCGCCGCCAGGAACCGCTCGGCAAGCGCAAGCCCGATGCCCGACGCGCCGCCGGTGATCAGGACCGTGTTTGCGGCTAAGTCCATAACAGTTCTCCCCCGGCCTGCTGTCCCTAGCGTTGCCCACCCGTGTCGAACCAGTCCAGGCCGGCTGCCCGGGCCCGGAAGGCCACGATCGCCCGGCTCAGGGGCCCATCCCTCCCTCGACGGGAGGTTCCGGCCCGCGATGCCGGACCGCGCGGCAACCCGCATCGAATTCGCGAGATGATAGCACAAGTGAGTGTCGGTCTAATTTCCTTTGGCGTAGTTTCCGGGGGCAGGTCAGACACTCTCCCGGTGAACGACCCCCGGTGCAAGAACCCGGGGACGTGACATGAGGCCCGCTGGGGAACCTCGCCCAGGACTACTGCGGGACTGGGAGCCGGAAGAAGGGTCTTGCGCTGCCGGTTTCCACTGGACTTTTGCTCACTTGGTGTGCCGGGGAAACGGTCCCCTAATGGAACAGTGGATCACCTCTCCCGCCGGCCGACGGTGGAGACTCACGGTACCCGGAGCCGTGTAGCGCATGGAGAGAGGGCATCCGCACCGGGGATCTGGGCTCGATGCAGGGGTAGACGACTTGGCGGCGAAGGGTCGGATGAGCGACTCCCCGCGACGCTGATGCCGATGGAGCGAACCATCCGATGCTTCATGGGCAGGCAATGGAAGGTGATCGGCGCGGGTTAGAGGACCGGGGATACGGACCCAGAACGGACTGCCCATAACCGGTGCGCCACTTGGGGCGCGGCCGTGGCGACGGGCGGGTTAGGTGCAGGATCGTCAGACAGCCTTCTTCGCTCCCAAGAGTCCCTTTGCCAGCTTCTCAATGGACAGGATTTTCTTTAACGCGTCGAGGTGGGACTTCTCGTTGATGCTGTACTTCTTGGTTTCGATCCCTGGGTGTCTAAGAAACGGCGGTTTATCGAACTCGGTCGCAATATAGCCGTCGGCGACGAAGCGATCGTTGCGTCCCACAAGGAGGACAAAGAGCCGCTCGACCCCAAGGCGCATTCGTAGAACGTCAAGATCTTCCTTCACGGTCTTTAGAATGTTCCACCATCCGGGTGGCTCACTTCTGATATGAACGTTAATCAGGCCCACACCGCGGACCAAGTAGACGTCGCGACTAGCGTGTCCGAGATATTCGAAGTACGGTCGAATTCTCGGGTCGCTCGTCGTAGAGGCAAGGTTGGACATCGTGTCGACGGAGGCACCTAGTGACTTCAGAGTATCAAGGAACGTATCTCGGATGCTGTCCGAAATCACTGTGCGGCTCATTGTAGATTCCACCCTAACGGGGGGCCTCATCGGCGGGCAAAAGCAAAGCTGGACCCGTGCCGATGTAGAGCGCCTTGTTATGTTGCGTTCATCGCCAGATGCCCTCAGTTCTCGTGAAAGCTCACCCGCGGTGGCCGCCGTCGGGTGCAGCGCCTAGTTCGGCACGGCCGCGCCCGCAGTACCGAGCCGGCGAGCGAGGGACCGGATTGGCCACCCGAGCGGAGGCGGCTCCGCACGTCACTCCACACCCCGCCGGGGATCTATCCGACCTCCGGAACACTGCCCAGCAGTTGGAGTGTTTTGTCGTCGCGTTCCCCCCGATAGTACTTTGCGAGCAGGCGGTCGAACACCGAATCCCGGGGCGACACGCACGCAAACAAGGTGGCGCACGACCGCAGTTTCAGGTCGTCGGGAGTACCGAAGATGTCCGTCGCCGATCGGCCCTCGACGCGGACGGCCGCCTCTGCGCACTCCAGCAGCCGCGGTCCGAGGAGTGGATGATCCAGGTACGCCTTGGCCTCCGCGACACTCTTGATCGAGTAGTACTTTGAGGTCGAGCTGAAGGCCAGCCCGTCGAATTGCGGGAAGATGTACCACATCCAATGCGTGCGCTTCCTGCCGGTCCTGATCTCCGAGAGTGCTTGCTCGTAGTCATTCTCCTGTGCGCGCACGAACCGGGTCAGGGCGTACGGGTCATCCGAATTGCGCGGGTCATTTGAGGAGGGCATGTCCGCCTCCTGCCGCCGAACGTTCGCGTTGAGCGGCGCGCGGTTTGCTGGCTGCGCGTCCGCCCTCGAACGGGGGGTTAGGCGGCTGCGCGGCGAGGAGAATTGACGACATAGATGCTAAAGAGACCGAAAATGACAGCCATGCTCGCCCAGGCCCGCATGAACAAAGACCCTTGACTCGAAAACCAGCCAAGCATGGCTTGGGTGCGCTCGACGCCGAACACCGGTAGGAGCAATCCCGCGACGATGATGACGACGC
>JBIOJT010000391.1:0-3985 GCA_044451055.1 Methylomirabilales bacterium (SeqCode) | reverse complement strand
CGCCGGGGGTGGTGAAGAGCAGCTCCCGGTAGGCGCGGCGAGTCTCCTCGGTGCTGGCGAGACGGATGCTGTCGAAGCGCCTCGTGATGGTCCCGGCACTCTCATCCGCGGCCAGGATGCCCTTCCCCGCTGGCAAGAGGGTCCGGGCCGTTGCCTCGAGCTCGTGTGTGGTCATGACTCAAATACCTCCTGCGTTTGGCGTCGTCCTCGGTGAACGACGGCTCCGTGCATTGCTTTCGGCTTCGTGTATTCCGGCCGTGTTCCGGCTCGTGAGCTGGAATCACACGAACTCCACAGACCCCGCCTTCACAGTAGCGGGCCTCCGGTTCGTGCTCATGCTCCACCTCAGCGTGGAGCGGTGTGAGCTTCGCGATCATCATCCCGTTCTGTTCTTTCGTGATCTCCTCGTAAGGTGGCTGCTCGTAGCCGTGCTTGGCCGCCGGCAAGGAGACGATGCCTTGGCGCCGATCTTGATGGGCCGTCAAGACCCAGGGGGTTTCCTCCGTTTCGCTGCGCCTCGCTCTCGCGCTACCTGATCGGCGGACTCGCGGCCCGCGCTCACCTCAGGCGGTCCATGATCTTGTCCAGGCCCGCGCGGGTGCAGGCCTCATCGGTCTCGCCCCCGGGCGTCCCGCCGACCCCGATGCCTCCGATGACTTCCGCGCCCACCTTGATGGGCAGCCCGCCTTGCATGATGAGGACCTTCTCGTTCATGTCTTTGAGGCCCACGGCATCCGGGTGCTCGACGACGATCTTCGTGAGCACGCCCGTGGACAGCCCCAGGCTCGTGGCTGTGTAGGCTTTCTTCATACTGCTGTCCAGGGTGTGCGGGCCGGCCTTGTCATCCCGCAGGAGGATGCGCACGAGCCCGGATTGATCCGTCACCGCCACGCTGATGTGGAACCCCTTCCCCTCGCAGGCCGCCAGGGCTCCCTGGGCGGCCTCAGTGGCCAGCGACAGCGGCACGACCTTCTCCATGGGGAGATCCGCCGCACCCGCTGCTCCGGCCCCGAGGGCGAGCGCCAGGATCGCAGTCGCTGAGACAAGGACGTGCTGGCTCCATCTTGCCATCCGAACGCATTTCATCACGGGCCCTCCGCGCGGATCCAGGGTTTGGTTTTGCCTCTCTCGTCAGATAAGAGGCTGGGGCAACTGTCCATGCTCGGGCCCAAAACAAGAAAGCCCCGCCGGATGATCCCTTCCCTCCAACGGGGCACCCTTCGCCCGCGCCCCCTGGAAACCTTTCCGAGAAGGTGAACGCATCCCATCGGTCGGTCTGGTTTTGCGCTAATTCCGCTCCAGCGGAGTCGTCAAGTCTTTTTCATTGTGACGGCGATTTCCCACGCCACGGCACATGCATACCATTGCGGGGGAATCACGACGCGGACTTTGGCCACGTGGCGCATCCGTCCGCCGCTCCCCTTCCCACGCAAAGTCAACCGGCAGTTCGCCCGAATCAGCGGACAACGCGCAGTGTGCGCTGCGGCACCCAGCCAGTATCGCCGGGCATCTTCAGGAGGTCGTCGTCCCCTCTTTCAATCTTCGCCCTTGGCCGAGGCCCGGACTGCGCGATGGAAGGCCCACGTCTCGATCCGCTTGATCTGCTCGGCCATCGTGACGAACATCGGAACGGTCCGCGAGGTCGACGCCGCCAAATCAGAGCCGGTGACGGCGCGACCTTCAGCCTGGGCAGTGATCAGGGCGGTGGCCACGATCTGCTCGATCTCGGAGCCGCTGTACCCCTTGGTCCCATGGACGATTAGCTCGATGTCCATGGCATCCGGGTTTATCCCCCGCGTTGCCAGGTGGGCCCGGAGGATTTGTCGGCGTTCCGCCCTGTTCGGCAGGCTGACATAAAAGATTTCATCAAAACGCCCCTTGCGCAGGGCCTCGGCCGGAAGGAGGTCAATGGCATTTGCTGTCGCGCCGACGAAGACCGGAGCGCGCCGTTCCTGCATCCAGGTGAGGAAGTATCCGAGGATCCGGCTGGCGGGTCCAGCGTCCGCCTTGTGGCCAGCCACGGTGATCCCCGTCTCGATCTCGTCCATCCAGAGGACGCATGGCGCCAACGACTCGGCTAAGCGTGTGGCCCGACGGATTGCCTCTTCGGGTGCGCCCAGCGCTCCCCCATACAGCCGGACCATGTCCAGCCTGAGGAGCGGCAAGCTCCAGAAGCTGGCCGTGGCCTTGACGGCGACGCTCTTTCCGCAGCCCGTGATACCCATCAGGAGAACGCCGCTGGGAGACTTGACCCCGGCCTGCCGGGCCGCTTCGGTGAAGACGTGCCGTCGCCGCTCCAACCATGCCTTGAAGTTCTCCAGGCCACCCACCTGGTCGATGGTGACATCAACGGGGACAAACTCCAGCAGCCCGCTCCGAGTGACAAGGCGGGCCTTTTCGTCCATGAGCTCCGCGAGCAGCCGATCCTCCCCACCGGGCGATTGTCGCTCGACTCGGTTACAGATGCGGCGGACCTCGTACAGAGGGAGGCCCGCGACCGCTCGAAAGAAGCGCTCGCCGAGATCCGGGGCCGGCGGACCATGACTCCCTTCTGCCGCTCCCTCCCATTCCCGTAGCAGGGTCTGCAGCTCGGTCTGCGTCGGGGGCCCATCCTCCACCACCGCCACCGTGGGGACCAAGTCATCGGGGATGGCCATGCGCGACGACCGGAAGACGAGAGTCTTCCCTTGCGCGGGGAAGACCACAGCCAGATCCTTCAGACGCCGGATCAGCCAGGGGTCGGGGGCCGCCCCGAGAAGGGTGTGGAGGTCCTTGAAGAAGAAGACGGCGGACCGATTCAACCTGGCGGCCGCGTTCAAAGCGTCTGCGACCGCTACTGTGCCCTGAACGGCCGTCCGGCCCATCCGCAAGCCCTCAGTGACTGTCCACGACCAGGTCTCGGTCCCCGGGGGAAGGGCGCGAATGCTTCCCCGGATGGCCTCTTCGACCCGGTCCTCGTTGTCCGAGATGACCAGCAAGATGGGCGTCTTCGTGGCCAAGAGGTGGCCTAGCTGGCCCTCCAAGGATTGCGTTGCCACGGTTTCTCCTCACGCATCGTTCAGGGCGCCGCATTCGCAGCCGGTGTGGTCCGCCAAACCTCACAACGGCGCTTCTGGAACATGCTCTTTACCGGAAATTGGCCGATAGCACGTGGACGGACGGAGTTATTTGCGACCACCGCCGCGTTCATCGCCCTCGCCGATATCCCGCTCGTGCCAAGACGCCTCGGCTGGCAACGATCCGTATGGGGGCCCCGCGCGGTCAGGTCTTGACATTAAGGGACAACTGTCATTTCATGTCAAGTGTTACCTTGCCGTCGTTCCTTTATCCACTCACGGAGTATGGGAATGCGCACTCGCACGCTCGGACGGAACGGCCCCGCCCTCTCCCTGATCGGTCTCGGCTGCATGGGTATGTCGGACTTCTACGGTCCGGCCGATGCGACGGAGAGCATCGCCACCATCCATGCGGCCCTGGAGGTCGGGATCACACTGCTCGACACCGGCGACTTCTACGGCATGGGACACAACGAGCTGCTGCTACGCGAGGCCCTGAAGGGCGGCAAGCGCGACCGCGTCTTCATCCAGGTGAAGTTCGGTGCGCAGCGCGATCCAGACGGTGCCTTCCTCGGCTATGACGCTCGACCGGCGGCCGTGAAGACGGCGCTGGCCTACACACTGCGGCGGCTGGGAACGGATCATGTGGACCTCTACCAGCCTGCGCGCCTTGATCCGGCCGTTCCCATCGAGGACACGGTCGGGGCCATCGCCGATCTCGTGCGCGCCGGCCACGTGCGCCATATCGGCCTCTCGGAAATGGGCGCGGCCACCATCCGCCGTGCCCACGCGGTGCATCCGATCACCGCGGCGCAGATCGAATATTCGCTGATGAGCCGCGGCATCGAGTCGGAAATCCTGGCGACCGTGCGCGAGCTCGGCATCGGCGTCACTGCGTACGGCGTGCTCTCGCGCGGCCTGCTGGGCGG
>JBIOJT010000390.1:0-3989 GCA_044451055.1 Methylomirabilales bacterium (SeqCode) | reverse complement strand
TCAGAAAAGATGGCGGGGTCACGATACCGACCACCTCCTGGAATGTCAAGCCATTTCGCCCTCGTCTGACATTCCAAAACCTCCGTAACCCCGCCTCGGAAGCGGTCTCGCGGCCTCTGCCCACCGCTCGATCATGCTGCGGCGGGCGCTCTTCGTCCGAAGATCCGTGTGATCCAGATGCTGATTTCGTACATCAGGTACAGGGGGATCCAGACCACGGCCATGGTGACCAGGTCGGCATGAAAGGCCGCCACGATGGCGCTCAACAGGACCGCAAACTTCCGCTGCTTGGCCAGGAACCGCGAGTTGATCAGGCCGAAACGGGCCAGGATGAGCGCAACGACGGGCAGCTCGAACACCAGCCCGAAGATCGTGATGAGCCGGAGGCAGAAGTTGACGTAGGCAGTGAGATTGAACCAGCTGCGCAACCCCTCCGACTCGTACGACAGGGAGAAATTGATGATCACCGGCCAGATGACGATGAGAAAGAACATGGCCCCGACACAGAAGCTGACGGTCCCGGCCGTCACGAATGGAATGACCCACCGCCGTTCCTTGGGGGTCAAGCCTGGCGCGATGAACATCCAGAGCTGATAGAACACCACAGGGAGCGCCAGGATGCATCCGGCGATCATGGAGATCTTGATCTGGACGAAGAACGGCTCGAGCGGCGCGCTGTAGTTGAGTCTTCGATCTTCTTTGGAGGTGGGGTTGAGGCCCTCACCGAGTTTATAACGATCGTAGAGGCCAGGGAACCGCTGCCTCACCGCCTCGTACACCTTGCCCTTCAGCTCCATCAGGTAGGTGTGGCCGGTCAGGGGCCGCTCCACGAAAGTCAGCGCCTCGCTGGAGAAGTTCCACGCGATCCCCATGCCGATGATGAGGGCGATGATGCACCTGAAGAGTCGGATCCGGAGCTCGTTCAGATGCTCCATCAGCGGCATGACCTTGCTCTCGCCTGTGTCCATGGATCCCCCAATCTGTCGCGGTGGGCTGACGGTCGATGGGCTGCATCTTAGCGCAAGTCGTCTGCGGGCACAATCTGCCCTTCCACCGGGCCGCCGCCGGGCGAATCCACGATCGGCGACGGGCTCCCGAACCCCCCGTCCCGCGGCTGCCCGCCCAGCCTTCATGCGCCGCTTCGGCTCGATCGGCCTGGACCAGGGGGAATGGGAAGGCAGCTTTGTCGTTGACTTTTCCCGGCCCCCTGGGTAGCTTCATGCGGGTTAACCACTTGGACCGCGTGAAGGGAGATGCCGATGCAGACTGTTTACTTCAACAAGCAGTTCTTGCCGCTCACCGAAGCCAAGGTGAGCATCCGGACGAATGCGTTGCAGTACGGGACCGGGATCTTCGAGGGGATCCGAGCCTATTGGAACCAGACGGAGCAACAGCTCTTCGTCTTCAAGCTGCCGGAACACTACGAGCGCATGCTCAACAACTGCAATGTGCTGAAGTTGAAGGTGGGCCACGACGTGAAGGAGCTGTGCGCCATCACCGTGGACCTGCTCCGCCGGAACCAACCCAAGGAGGACACCTACATCCGTCCCCTCGCCTACATCAGCTCCGAGGGTATCGGCCCGAAGCTGGTCGGGTACGAGACAGGCTTCGGCATCTACACCCTGCCGCTGGGCGACTACATCGACACCTCGGCGGGGATCAAGGTGGGGGTGGCCTCCTGGCGGCGAATCGATGACAACAGCATCCCGGCCCGCTGCAAGGTGACCGGAAGTTACGTGAACTCCGCCCTGGCCAAGACCGAGGCCCTGGAACAGGGGTACGACGAGGCGGTCTTCCTCACGCGGGACGGCTTCGTCTGCGAGGGCTCAGCCGAGAACATCTTCCTCGTCCGGGACGGCGTCCTGATCACCCCGGATCTCTCACAGGACATCCTGGAGGGCATCACGCGAAACGTTCTGATCTCCCTCTGCCGGGATGAACTGGGCCTCAAGGTGATCGAGCGCCAGGTCGGTCGGACCGAGCTGTACGTCGCCGAAGAGGCATTTCTCTGCGGCACCGGCGCTCAGGTATCCTCCATCGTCGAGGTGGACCGACGCCCCGTGGGCAACGGGCGGATCGGCCCCATCACGGCCCGCATCCAGCAGCTGTACTTCGAGGTCGTCAAGGGCCGCCACCCCAAGTACCGTCACTGGTGCACGCCGGTCTACTGAGCGGGGCTGACAGGCTGCCGAAAAAGGTCCATCTGCCGTGACCCACCTCCGGTGGGTGTCCCCGCGCTCGGGCTCTCGTTGCGGCGTCCCTTCAGGTGCGCCGCACTCGGCCCTCCGCGTGCCGCCTTGCATCTGGACCTTTTTGAGCAGCCTGAGCGAATACGAGCTAATCAGCATCCTGCGAGAAGGATCCCCACAACGCGACGCGGCCCGGAGGATATCCGGGCCGCGTCCTTTTGGCGACAGAAGGGCCGCCGCCGCGCCCTGTGTTCCGTCACCAGATCTTCGACTCTACGCCCCCCCTGCCCTTCACCAGGATGTCCACCACCGCCTCGTTGAAGTAGTCCGCCCGGGCAGCCACCTCAGGGTCCACGTTCTTCTGGTAGTACTTCCGGCCCTCGTCCAGCTCTCGCTCCAGGATTTCGAAGAGCGTGTCGTCCCGGATTCCCTCGGCGATCTTCTCCGTGTTGTGGGCGGCGATGTCCCCCACGATGAGCCGGGCCAGCCTCCTGGCGCGCTCGTGCGGGTCCTTCGGATCCGTGACCATGGCTCTCCTCCCCGGGAGAACGGCTCAGGGTTCGAACAGGCGGAGCTGGGTGAGATCCTCCCTCGGGAACGGGACGGGATATTGCATGCTGAAGCAGGCGTGGCAGAATCCGGTGTCCTTTCCCACCGCCTGCGTGAGCCCCGCGATGCTGAGATAGCCCAGGGAATCTGCCTGAATGTATCGACAGATCTCATCCACACTGTGGCTGGACGCGATGAGCTCCTTCCGCGTGGGCGTGTCGATCCCGTAGTAGCACGGCGAGACGGTGGGGGGGGAGCTGATGCGCATGTGGACCTCGCGCGCCCCGGCGGACCGCAGCATGGAGACGATCTTCCGGCTGGTCGTCCCCCGCACGATCGAGTCGTCCACCACGACCACCCGCTTGCCCTCCAGGATATCGCGCACCGGGTTCAGCTTGATCTTGACCCCGAAGTGACGGATGTTCTGCTTGGGCTCGATGAACGTCCGGCCCACATAGTGGTTACGGATGAGGCCGTGATCGAAGGGCAACCCCGACTCCTGGGCGAAGCCCAGGGCGGCCGGAACGCCCGAGTCGGGCACGGGGATCACCAGGTCCGCCTCGGCCGGGGCCTCTCGGGCCAACTGCCGACCCAGGGCCTTCCGCACCGTGGCCACGTTCTGGCCGAACAGCATGCTGTCGGGCCGGGAGAAGTAGATGTATTCGAAGATGCACTGCGCCGGGCTGGCGGCCGGCAAGGGGTAGTAGGATCGCATCCCGCTGGGCGTGATGTGGAGGAACTCGCCCGGCTCCAGGTCCCGGATGAACTTCGCCTCGATCAAGTCGAAGGCGCAGGACTCGGACGCCAGGACCCAGGCATCCCCCAGACGCCCCAGGGACAACGGTCGAAACCCGCGAGGGTCGCGGATCCCCAGCAGCTCCGTCTCATTCATGATCACCAGTGAGTACGCTCCCGCCACGCGGCTGAGGCCCTCGGCCGTGGATTCGACCAGGTCGCTGCTCTGAGAGCGGGCGATCAAATGAACGATCACCTCACTGTCAGTGCTGGAGCTGAAGATGGAGCCCTGCGCCTCCAGCTCGGTCCTCAGGACCTGGGCATTCACCAGGTTCCCGTTGTGGGCCAGGGCCACCGAGCCGTGGCGGCAGGAGGCCACGATCGGCTGGGCGTTCTTGAGCTGCGAGCTTCCCGTGGTGGAATAACGGACATGGCCGATGGCCAGGCTGCCGCTCAGCCGGCGGAGACGCGCCTCGGTGAAGACGTCGGCCACCAGGCCCATGGCCCGCTCCGGGT